>JBQTIF010000225.1:0-4417 GCA_052388395.1 Gemmatimonadaceae bacterium
GCTGAACGTCGGCATCAAATCCATGGTGACGAGCACCTCGCCACGGATTTCCATCGCGCGATCGGCGGTGATGTTGAGCGTGTATCCCGTAAGGAATTCGCGCAGTACGAGATCGGCTAGGAATCGATCCAGCGTAGTGCGCAGGTTCTCGCGCACGCGACGGTTGTTGAGCTTTCCGATGTATTGGTTTGCTCCCATGCGCGTGCCCTGCTTGCCATAGTCGACGATGCGCCGCGTCGTGATCTGCTGGAACGCTTCGTCGTGTGTGCTAATGCCTTTCACGACCCGCACGCCGCGCTTGGTGTGCAGTGCCAGTACGCGGTTCTGGACGAGTGCCTTGAGCTCGCCCTGGCTGTACGTCGTGTCCAGTGCGTCGATGCCGAAGAGTGTCTTATTCGTTAAGCTCACATGCGGCGGCAGCGACGCCGTGCGTCCTGCTACAGCGGCTGCCGCGTATGAAGGCGGCAAGACGATCGTGCGATCCGTCTCGGGGTCCGTTTGACGCAGCCCCGGAGCTACGAGGACGAGCCGTTTGTCGGCGACGTCGTTTGCATTCTCGAGGACTTTGTCGATGTCCGAACTGTCGGCGCCAACGAAGGCTATACGCTCGCGCCCTGCGTTTTCGGTTTTCTCGAGGTGCGCCAGCACGGCCGATTTAATGCGCGAAAACGGAAGACCTGCGACGACGAGGATCTGCACGTCCTGCTCCACGAGACGATCCAAGGCTTCTGTGAATCGCGCGAGAGAAACGGTCCCATTCGCGCCGCCGGCGAACACAGTGAAACGGCCGCCTTCCGACAACGCCGGAAGACCATCGGCTTGTGGCTGCTGGACGACCTCCACGAGCTTCGACGGCGCTTCAACGTCGGCGAGGAGTTGCCCGAGGTACGACAGACTGGGTACCACATACACTTCCTGAAGCGCTCCGTAACGCAGCGTCACCTTCCGCATCGAATCTGCGGGCACGGGATAGCTTGCGATGACTTCAGCGTTCGCCGCCGGTGCGGTAGCGAAACTGAGCACGCGGTTCGCCGGATCGACGCGAACGACTTGCCCCGACGGGGCGTCGGTGCGCAGCTGATAGCGGCGCGGCAGCCCATTTTCCCAGACCGTCACGCTCCCAATGCTCGGTGCATCGGCACCGGTTTCCGCCTGCAGCAACTTCTGCGCAGAGAGGGTGAAGGCACCATTTGCACGCGGGACGACCTCGTCCTCTACGCGCGTTGTTTCGTCAACCGGTTCGACGCGGATCTGTAGGCGGTTTCCCCACGTTCCCGGCGTGCGCGCGCGCAGGTTCAGCGCACCATTGCCGCTGCTTGCGCCTAACGAGTACGTCGCCGAGACGGCGCTGGCAGGGTCGTAGACGCGCATCGCGTACACCGTCTGCGCGCCGTTGTCGAAGAGCAGCTTTGCCGCGCGTGTCAGTGACAGGTTGTCATCGCGATCCGCCGGGTTCCAATCCGGAGCCTCGCCGAACCGGGCACGTGCTTCTTCGTATGCGGTGAGCCGCGCGAGCGAATCGTCACCGCGCTGCGCCGTGCCGATCAGCCCGACGTTGCCGACCGATATAGCACCGATCGACAGGAGCCCCTCGGTACGTACTTCGATGTATGTCCCTGGGAGAATCGTTTCAGTGATCAGTTCTGACATGTGCTATGCTCCGGATACGAAGAACTAGCGTCCGATCGTTAGGCTATCTGGCAACACGTCGTCCATCGTCACGTCGATGCGACGGATAGCGGCTCCGCCGCTGTCCTCACCGCCCGCGATGAACTCATGCGCAAATGCGTAGGCGAGTCGCTGCCGCCATGCCACGAACGCACCGGCTACGCCTGACGAGTGTTGGAGAGACTCCGCGGGCTCGACTGCCTGCGCGTCGAGCCGGATGAAGCCATACGTCCGCGAACCCGGAGCGGCACAGCGGTCCTGCAGTCGCGCGGCGAGCGTCGTCGCTTGACCGGCACTAGACGTCCAAAGCTCCAGGTGCAATGCACCGCGCTGAAGCTCCGCGCGCAAAGGCTCGCGCCACGCAACCGTCCAATGATTTACCTCGAGACGATCGCCCGCTTGCTGCGGTGCGCCAAAAACGACACGAGCGCGCGCGAAGTCTACACGGTATTCCTCCGCCGAGGTGGGCCGTTCTACGACGCGATATGGCACCGGTGTGGAGGGAGTCGTTAGGTTCGCAATCACGACGTCGCCCTCCTCGATGTTCACCGCCGGCGCTCGGCGGACGGGCGGCGTCAGATCCAGAAAACGGAGGTCCGCAGAGAAGCCGTCCACCTCCGCTTGCACGACGAGTTGCAGGCGGCGGCGCACGATCTGATCCCCTTCGCGGAGAAATCGCGCCGGCGACCCCGCGCTCGGGTCCGCGAGGGTGACACCGACCGCAAGCGACGGCAGATCTGCCGCCAGCGCCGGCCGCAAGCCAACGACGCGCGAGGTCGGGAGCACCGGATCGGGGGGAGCGGCGAGAAGTGCAGCCAGGCTAGTAGCCACGCGATGCGGCGGCATCTCAGTCGCTCGGTACGTGCCGTGTCGGCTGTGGCTGTGGTACCGTCCCCTCAGACCCACGCGCGATCAGGTGGACGAGCGCTTCGAGCGAAATGTCGTCTAACGCTGTCTGCATGGGAACCATCATCACTTCCACACTCTCTCGACCACTGCCGCCGATCGAAAAGACGCGTAGCGTCGGAAATTCCACGAGGAGCGGAGCGAATCCGCGATTCGGCTTATCCGGAGCACCGCCGCCGGTCACCAACACGTCTGGTCGCGCGAAGTCGACAGCCTCGCGCACACTGCTCACGTCGGCCGGAGCGCGCACAAGCTCAAGTCGCGACTCGGCCGCAATCGCTGGCTCAATGATTTCCATCATCCATGTCGGCAGATCCCGCAGTAGAACCCGCATCCGTCACCGCGCGATAGTCACGCGGAGCCACGATGCGGTGGCCGCAGCGACGCGACCATGGATCGATGGATCGAATCTCGATCCGGTTGCGAGATGTGTATCTCGCGCGCGTCAGTGCGGCGCTACGGCCACGCGTGCAACGCGCACAACAATCGATGAGATTGAGGAGACCGTAGAGCTGTGGCTGCGCTGTACTACTTAGCCACGCATAGATCTCAAGATCTAGATCTTGGACGGCGCGCGCGCCGCTTGGACGCGCTGCGCTACCGTACTCGAGGGCGCCTATGGAGGAGCGCGGCGGCCTCGCTGCGTCGACGCAGTTGCGTCTTTGACAGAATGTTGTGCACGTGATTCTTGACCGTCGCGACCTCGATATTCAAACGCGCGGCGATCTCCTTATTCGATAGGCCTTCGCCAAGCATCGCGAGGATCTCTTCTTCCCGCTGCGTGAGGTTGGTGTTGGTGTCCGTTAACACGCGTTGGCGCTCGAGCGACGCCAGGCGGCGCATCAGCGTGATCGTGAGGCTAGGCGACAGCTTCGCCTCCCCGCAAAGCGCACCCTCAATAGTACTGACTAGGTCGCTGAGCGAACCTTCGCGCGGTACGAATCCAACGATACCGCACTCTACGCACGCGATAAGCGTTGCGTCCGCATTTTCGGCAGCAAAGCCCACCACAGCGCTCCCCGGCGCCTCGAGAGAGATGCTACGCGCGCACGCCAGCGCATTCGTCATCGACATGTCGAGAAGCACCACGCCTGCCGATTCGGCCGCCAGGTCAGTAAGAAGCGCCCTCAGAGTAGCGACAGCGGTCACATTCCACGTGCGTGAGCGCTCAGTAAGGGCGAACGCCAAGCCCTCGCGAACTATTCTCATGTCGCTGAGAATGAGTAAGCGATGGTTGCGGTCGCCTTCTGGCGATGACGAAGGCTTACTCGTTAGGCCCCGCTCGGCGTCAATCATCCCTTCCCCCCTCCCCAAACCCTTTGTGACGCCCCAAAGCGCCGGCCCGCGATTGCGATGCCATACCGCCTACCCTGCCCAGTTATTGTTGCTATCGCTCAACGCTTCGCTCGGCAGCCCGCCTTTCCCGCAATGTACGCGCCTCTTGATCCACGAGGTTCTTTGGAGAGTTTTACATCGCATCTGTCACGAGCTTTTATGAAATCCATCACGATTCCACTGCTGGTCGCCCTTGCGGCTCCCTCGCTGAGTGTCGCCCAGGAACCGCGAGACATCTTGCGGCTCGAGGAGCTCACATGGATGGAGTTACGCGATCTCATTCGGAGCGGCAAAACGACGGTTATCATCGCGACTGCCGGCACTGAGCAAAAAGGCCCGCACATGGTGACCGGTCAACACCGTTTCGTGCTCGAGTATACGACCGACAAGATCGCTCGCGCGCTCGGTAACGTGCTGGTCGCGCCGATCATCGCCTATGTACCGGAGGGGGGTTGGGACCCGCCGAGTGGCCACATGACGAAGGCGGGAACGATCTCGCTTCCTAACG
>JBQTIF010000226.1:0-13149 GCA_052388395.1 Gemmatimonadaceae bacterium
AGGCCGGTCATGGCTGACGCCGTACGAGGTCATCCTTGTAAACGATTCCACCCTTCAACACGAACCCAACGCGTTCCATTACTCGCATATCGCGCAGCGGATCGCCTGGAACGGCGATGACGTCGGCCAGCTTCCCAGCTTCCAGCGTGCCGACGCGGTCGTCCCAGCCGATAATCTCGGCGTTCAGCTTGGTGGCGGAGACGAGTGTGGCCATGGGCGGCTCGCCTAACGAGTTTCTCACGACCAGCTCGTGCGCGTTTTCACCATGCGGAATCACCGCGGCATCGGTCGCGAATCCGATCGGAAGCCCGGCCGACAATGCGCGGCGAAAGCCCGCCATCTTCTTATCGCGGATCTGACGCGAGCGTTCGATCTCCGATGCCGGCACGTTGTTGCGTGCGCCCTGATTGATGATGTATTCGCTCGTGTACAGCGTGGGGACATAGTAGGTCTGCCGCGACTTCTGCAGCATGGCGATCGCTTCGTCATCCAGCTCCGACCCGTGATCGACAGTGCGCACGCCTAACCGGATAGCGGTCTTGATGCCGCCGGCGCCGTGCGCATGCGCCGCAACCACTCGCCCCCAGCGTCGCGCCTCCACGATCGCAGCTTCGATTTCTGCGTCGCTGTACTGCTGCGCTCCCGGAGGAACTCCTTTTGAAAGCACGGCACCGGTTGCAAGGATCTTGATGAAGTCCGCACCCTGCTTGAGGTGATTGCGCACGGCTTTCGTGACGGCATCGGGTCCGTCAGCGAGGTAGTTCGCTTGGGCAACTTCGACGTATGGCGAGAACTGTCGTGCATCGCCGGCACCACCGGTCGACGAGACGTACGCGCCAGCCACCAGAAGCCGCGGCCCGGGAACCGCTCCTTCTTCGATCGCCTTACGCAGCTCGATATCGACATACGGCCACGTCGGTCCCATATCGCGACAGGTTGTGAAGCCGGCGAGAAGCGTTAGGCGCGCGTTGCGTGCTCCCCAAAGCGCGTCATGCGCCGGGGTGGTCGACAAGAGCCCATCCTCCCAATGCACGCCCTGCCGGTTGGTCAGATGTGTGTGCAGGTCGATCAAACCTGGGAGCAGCGTCGCGTCACCGAGGTCGAGGAGAGTAGCGCCAGCCGGCACTTCGAGTTTCGCGCCGACAGCGGTGATGCGTTCCCCTTCAACGCGGATCATCCCTGGGCTCAGCGGCGCGTCACCGCGCCCATCGATGAGCCGTGCGGCGCGCAAAATAGTGACTGAAGGCGCCGGCTGCCCTGCGGCGATCGAGGCACAAAGCGCTAGCAGCAACGAGGATCGCAGCATCTGATCTCCGGCGATTTGAACGCGGCGTAAACCTGCGGATGCGTGTGGCAGCGGGGCGACAAGAGCAGCACCCTAGAGGCAGCAATGTGACAGTTCGGGCCATGTGTGTGACAGTAGAGCCGCCGCGGCGGAGCTAAGCCGCACACGGCGCGCGTGTTAGCAGTCCGCTGAAAACGAGCTCGAAGGTGTGCCGCACAGCCGCGAAACGGTCTAAGCGGTCCCAACTGTGCGAGCGTGTTCGCTCGTGACGCTGTTCGCAAACGAACCCGCAGCCGGCTCGCGGAGCCACATCCTCACGATCGGCCTGGAGGACTACTTCCAGGTCGACACGTTCGACTCGATGGTCGCGCGATCGCACTGGTATCGCTTCGAGTCGAGGCTGGAGCACGGCCTGCGCAACACGTTCGAGCTGCTCGACGAGCTCAGAGGCCAGAGGTCAGAGGCCAACGTAGCCACGGCGACCTTCTTCGTGCTCGGTTGGATCGCGGAACGCTATCCCGAGCTTGTGCGATCCATCGCCGAGCGCGGTCACGAAATCGCTAGCTCCGGGTACGAGCATCGACGCCTCGGCAGCTTCGCGCCAGAACAGTTCCGCGACGATCTCGCGCGCACGCGCGAAGCGCTCGAGCGCGCCGTTAGGCGTCGCATCCATGGTCATCGCGTTTCCGGTTGGATGCCAGAGCGCCACTTGTGGGTGCTGGATACGCTTGCCGAAGCAGGATACACCTACGATTCGAGCTTGCGGCCTTGGCGCCGCGCGCGCGCGCGAGACGAGTGGCGCAGAGTAGCACACGAGCACCGCGCCGGTGACAAAACGATCTGGGAGTACCCTGTTTCAACGGTCGCAGTCGCAGGGCTGCTGATTCCTGCGGCCGGCGGCAACTTCCTGCGCCAGTTTCCTGAACGATGGATCCGGCGTGCGGTCGCGCGCTGGGAAGCGCAGACCGAAGCGCCCTTCGTCTTCTACTTCCAGTCGTGGGAGCTGGACCCGGAACAACCGCGACTGCACCACGCACCTTTGGCGGCGCGGCTCAGGCACTACCGCAACCTCGGTCGCATGCGCGAGCGCCTGTGCATGCTGCTCGCGAATTACCGCTTGAGCAGCATCGCGGAGTCACACGGCCTTTCGTCGGTCGATCGACGGCAAACGGTCCGCGCCGCGCAACTTCGTCACGCCACGTTCGGCGACGACCGCGCCGCGCGCGACACCATGCCGATTCCTGTGAGCGGGCGCAAGCTACCGGTCACGGTGGTAGTTCCTTGTTACAACGAAGCGCCCGTGCTGCGCTACCTCGACAACACGCTCGCGAGCGTCGAGGCGGTGCTGTCACCACGGTACGACTTGACGTTCCTCTTCGTAGACGACGCGAGCAGCGACGGGACCTACGAGGCGCTCAAGCTTCTAGCTGTTCGCCGCGCGAATTATCGCGTGATCCGGCAACGAGCGAATAGCGGGGTCGCGCGCGCGATTCAGGCAGGCGTGCTCGCCGCCGATACCGACGTTGTTGCGTCGATCGATTGCGACTGCACCTACGACCCGCACGAGCTGGGACGCATGATCCCGCTGCTGCGCGAGGATGTCGCACTCGTCACCGCCTCTCCCTATCACCCGTTAGGCTCCGTGCACGGAGTTCCGCGCTGGCGGCTCGGCGCCTCCAAAGTGCTGTCGCTGCTGTATCGGGTGGTGCTGCGGCACAAGCTGCACACATACACGAGCTGCTTCCGGGTATATCGCCGCAGCGCCGTAGTCGACGTCGTGCTCGCTCGCGGCGACTTCCTTGGCATCGCGGAGCTTGTCACGCGCCTCGACGACGGGACGCCGCGCGGCGAACAGCGCATCGTCGAGTTCCCCACGACGTTGAGCGCACGCGTCGTTGGGCGCTCCAAGATGCGCGCTCTGCGGATCGCCGCTGCGCACGTTGTCTTGCTCTCCTCAGTCGCGCTGAGACGCTGGCTCATCCGACCGTGGCTGGGAGCCCTCGCAGCGAATGGAGCAGCCAATGCCTAACATCGGAATCGTAGGCGGCGGCATGCTCGGCCTCACGCTCGCGTTGCGCCTGCGGCAGCGTGGCTTCGCTGTCACTGTGTTCGAAGGTGGAGCTACTCCCGGCGGCCTCGCCGCTCCGGCGACGATTGGCCCGTATTCGTGGGATCGCTTCTATCACGTCATGCTCCTCTCGGATCGCAATCTGCGCGATCTGCTGACGGAGCTGGGGATCCGCGATCGTCTGCGCTGGGGGATCACGCGCACCGGATTCCACGTCGACGGGAAGCTGCATTCGCTCTCGTCCAGCTGGGATTTTCTGCGCTTTCCACCGCTCAGCTTGATCGACAAGGCGCGCCTGGCCCTAACGATTCTGCGGGCGGCGCACGTGCGCGATCCGATTCCGCTGGAACAGCTGAGCGCCGGGGAGTGGCTGCGTCGCTGGAGCGGCACGCACACCTACGAGAACATCTGGCTTCCGTTGCTCAAGGCGAAGCTCGGCGAAAACCATAATAAGGCGAGTGCCGCATTCATCTGGGCGATTGTGGCACGCATGTACGCGGCTCGGCGCACGGGCCACAAGCGCGAGATGTTTGGCTATGTCGAAGGCGGGTACCGCGTCATTCTCGACGCGTTGTGCGAGCAGCTCAGTGACATCGGCGTGCGCCTTGAAGGCAATGCACCAGTCGCGCGCGTGATCGATGATAGCTGCGCGGCGACGGTGTTACTGCGCGACGGTCGCGTTGCGTCCTTCGATCACGTCGTCGTGACGACGCCGGCGCCTGCCATCGCGCGTCTCTGCCCGCAGCTCAGCGATGCCGAGCGCGCACGTCTCGAGCGAGTGACGTACCAGGGGATCATCTGCGTGTCGGTGCTCCTGCGTCGCACGTTAAGCGGCTATTACGTCACGAACATCACTACACCTGGTGTTCCGTTTACCGCGGTCGTCGAAATGACGGCGCTCGTACGTCCGGAGACGTTCGGCGGCCATACGCTCGTGTACTTGCCGCGTTATGTGGCGCAGGACGACTCGTACTGGTCGCTCAGTGATCGCACGATCAAAAAACGCTTTCTCGATGCGTTAGGTGTCATGTACCCGCAGCTTTCTATCTCCGACGTCGTGGCGTGCGAGATCGCGCGCGTGCGGCACGTGCTGGCTGTCTCGACGCAGAACTACTCGCGCGACGTTGCGCCGCCCCTTGATACAACGCGGCCGCGCATCCACGTCGTCAATTCTGCCCAGATCTCCTACGGCACATTGAATGTCAATGAGACCGTGGGTCTCGCGAATGCACAGGCCGAGCGCCTGGCGACCCGTCTGGCAGCGAACGCCGTGCGCGTTCACACCCCCTGGCCAGCCGTACCGGCGACGAGCGCAGGAACGCGCGCATGACGCCGAGCCGGCAACAGCTCGCCAGCATCTCGCTCGATGCCGACAACGTCTGGTCCTATCTGAAGACGCACGGGGACGCGAGCTGGCGCGACTATCCGTCCTATCTCGATCGGCTGCTGCCAAGCGCGATGGATACGCTCGAAGCGCTCGGCCTGCGCTGCACGTTCTTCATCGTCGGACGCGACGCTGCGGATCCGCGCCACAAAGATGCGCTCGCCGACCTAACGAGACGCGCTCATAGCGTCGGCAACCACTCGTACGAACACGAGCCGTGGTTGCAGCGTTACTCGGCGGTGCAGCTCGTCGACGAGATCGCGCGCGCTGAAGATGCCATTGAGGGCGCGACGGGCCAGCGCCCCATCGGATTTCGCGGCCCCGGGTTTTCATGGACCCGCACGCTGCTCGAGGTGCTTGCGGCTCGAGGCTACGCGTACGACGCCTCAACATTCCCTACATTCCTCGGGCCATTGGCGCGCGCTTACTACTTCTGGACTGCGCGGCTGAATGACGAGCAGCGTGAGGAGCGCCAGGCGCTTTTCGGTGGTTGGCGTGACGTGTTGCATCCGATTGATGCGTACCGCTGGCGGATCGCCAAGGATCGCACGCTGCTGGAGATACCGGTCACGACGTGCCCGATTCTGCGCACGCCGTTTCACTTGAGCTACCTCCTGTATTTCGCGGTCCGCTCGGAGGCGCTCGCGTTAGGCTATCTCCGCACGGCGCTGGCGCTCTGTCGCGCGACCCGTGTGGAGCCGTCGATCCTGCTGCATCCCCTGGACTTCATCGGCGGTGACGAGGAGCCGCGGCTCGCGTTCTTCCCCGCCATGCGCATGTGCGGCGCTCGCAAGCGCGAGCTCGCCAGCCGGTTCCTCCGCGAGATCGCGAGCCAGTTCGACGTCCTTCCGCTGGATTCATACGCGCACGCGTTGGCTGCGCGTCCCGCGCTGCGCGAGCGCGCACCTAACGAGTCACCGCACCTCACCGCGCGCGCGCCGCGGGCGAACCTCCACGAGCAACAGATGGGCAACGCACGGGTCGGCTCATGAACGGTACCATCTATCGTCCCCTTGGCGCTCTTGTGCCGTCTATGCCATTCACGGTGCGCAGCATTGCCGTGATCGGACCCGGCATTGTCGGCATGCCGATGGCCGCCTTACTAGCGCACGCGCGCATCCGCATCGGAACCGACTATCCCGCGCGAGTTGTCGTCGTGCAGCGTCGGTCGGCGTCCTCGGCGTGGAAGATCCCGGCGATCAACAGCGGCCGCTCACCGATCGGCGGCATCGAACCAGCACTCGATGAGATCATTCGCACGGCGGTGGAGCACGGGATGCTCAGGGCCACGGATGACTACGCGGTTTGCCGCGACGCGGACGTGATCCTCGTCTGCGTTCAGACGGACCGCTCCGGCGACGCCCCCGACTACGGTCCGCTCCTCGAAGCGTTGCACGCGGTTGCCCGCGAGCTGGCGTTGCGGCCGAGTGGGAACGCACCACTCATCATCATCGAATCAACGCTGGCGCCATCATCGCTAGAGACTGTGGTCCGTGATGCGTTCCGCGAAGTCGGTTTGGAGGACGGCCGCGATATGTATCTCGGGCACAGCCCGAATCGCGTGATGCCGGGACGGCTGGTAGACCGCGTTTCGTCGGCGGACAAAGTCGTCGCCGGACTCGATCCGGAGACGCCACAGCGGATCGCGCAGCTCTACAGCCATATCGTCACGCGGGGAACGCTGTATTTGACGAATGCGCTCACCGCGGAAATATGCAAAACGCTGGAGAACGCATATCGCGACGTCCGCATCGCGCTCGCCGCTGAAGTGGTTCGCTATTGCGATGCGCGAGACATCGATTTCTACGCGCTGCGGGAATGGGTGAACGGGGAGCTGTTGCAGCGCGATCTCGCCAGCTTCCAACCGACGGCCGTTCCTCGCGGCGGGATGCTGATTCCCACGTTAGGCGTCGGCGGCCACTGTCTCCCCAAGGACGGGATTCTACTATGGTGGCGCGCCAATGAGCTGGGAGTCGACACCGCTCATAGCATCATTCTCGAGTCGCGCCGCATCAACGACGAGTCGCCGGCCTGGGTCGGCGGTATCGCCGAGCGGACGCTGCGCGGTCTCCGCGGGCGCAGCATCGCGTTGTTAGGCGCCGCGTATCGCTTCAACTCGGACGATGCGCGCAATTCTCCCACATTCCCGCTGGCGCATGCGTTACAGAACGCGGGCGCGAAAGTGCGCATGCACGACCCGTACGTACGCTCGCATGATGGTCATGTGCACAGCGCCCGATTGAGTGCGATCCTCACCGCGGATCTAGAGCAAGCGCTCGACGGCGCCGAGCTGGCGATCATGTGCGTCGCGCATCACGACTACGTCAATGGCGTTGACCGTATCCTTCGCAGCGGCGGCCGGCTGCAAGGGATCGTCGATGCGGCGAACGCCTACGATCGTGCGGTCTTTGACGGTCGCGGCGTGAACTATGAGGGCGTCGGGCGCGGCCGCAGGAGGCCACCTGCCGATCTGTGTCGCATCGTCTATGACGCCTTCCGCGTCGTCGAACGCGGAGTGGCGAATGAAGTTGCGGCGCTGATCAATGTGCTCAACGCGCGCTACGCCCCACACGACTTTGCGCGCGTACGCTTCGAGCAGTTACAGCAGGTCGTCGGCACGTGCGCGACTGGGTGCGCGATTGCTGATCCAGGACCTGCGGCGCGGGCGCTCGACCACGGCGATTTCTCCAGCCGGCTGGTGGCACATGCCGTTGCCGCGAGCATGCGAGCGGACCAATCGAAGGGGCGGCGCGCGCCGCTCCCGGGCGCGGCGGCGCGGTCGCATGTGCGACTGGCGGACGCCTAACGAACAAAAAGGGCGCGCCGCTTTCACGACGCGCCCTCTCTACAGTTTGGTTATGGCCCGCCGCTCGGCGCTGGCGCGAGTTTATCGATAACGTCGCCTAACTCGGTGTACGCGTCCTGCGCCATCTGGCGGAAGGGCTGCGCCTTGTAGACGATCTTCCCGTCCGGTCCGATCACGTACAGCGACCGGTTATCCGTTTTGCGTTCGGCGATGTAGGCACCGTACTGCGTGCCCACAGCACCGTCCGGGTCGCTCGCGAAGACGACAGGAAAAGCGGCTTCCTTGGCCCAGTTCGCTAGCGCGGTGTCAGGATCCACCGAGATCCCGATCACCGTCACTTTGCGTCCGTTGTTGAACAGCGTGGCGTACTGATCACGGTACGCCTCCATTTGGACTGTTCAACCACGCGTTCGCGCTTTGAAGAAAAACGCGAGGACGACTGTCTCGCCTTTGTAGTCGGACAGCCTAACGGGATTCTTGAGAAGGCCGTAGCGCGTCGCGCCAGCAAGCGAAAAATCCGGAGCGACGGCGCCAACCTTGGGGCCCGTTTCGGGGGGGGCTTCTTGAGCCATAAGGGTTTGCGGGACTGCTGAGCTGGCGAGCGCAGCCATACTTGCCGCGACAACCAAGCGTGGGATCATAGGGTCTCCGAGAGAGCGTCTAAACGATTCGCTGTGGACCCTGCACACGCAATCCCCAGAATAGTTGTAATCGACAGGTGACACTGACCCGGGACGAAAAAGGACATCGGCAAGCGAGCACGTTGTGAATGCAGCACTTAGCGTGCGGCACATAGGATGCCCCTTGCATGGTCGTTCGCATCAACCAACAGGAGCTCAACCATGCGCAGCTTTGTAAAGTTGCTTTCGATTACGGGAATTGCTGTGCTTGCCGCGTGTGGAGGGAATTCACAGCCGGCGATAGATGAGTCGCTGCGGTCGGATCTGTCGCTCGCGACACAAATGCGTCCCTATGGGACGCCGTATATGTCCCCGATGGAGATGGGGTACGGTGCGCAGCCAGGGTATGGGTATCCGCAGCCGCAGCCATATGGGTACAACCCTTATGGCTATCCGCAGCCGCAGTACTACCCGCAACCTGCTCCGCAGCAGGTTGTATATCGCAACGTCCCGGTGATTCAGCGCGTGCCGTCCGGCGCTGGTAGTGGCGGCGGCGCTGCGGCACCGGCACGAACGAACACCAAGCAGGACGCGATCTTGGGCGCGACGGCAGGTGCCATCATCGGCGCCACGACGAGCCGGGATCGGTTGAAGGGTGCGGTGATTGGTGCGGCGGCTGGTGGCTTGTTAGGCGGGATCATCGGTTCGACGATCCACGTCCAGCGCTAACGATTCGGCTTCAAGCGGATCGTACGGTCGCGGTGGGCAGCTACCCCCTTGGCTGCTCACCGCGATCTCATTTCATAAGCCAAAAGCGAGAGCGCGGACGAACGCGGACAAGAGCTCGGACAAACGCTGACAGTCTGCAGTCGTTCTCGATGTACTTGTTCTGTTTGCCAAACACTCCGCGTTCGTCCTGGAGTTCTCCGCGGTGGTCCGCGCTGACCGCTTTTAAGGCGCACAGACCCGCAGACGCTGCTTTTCACAGCGAACCATAAGCTCCGGACGATCAGCCTGAACGAGCTCGCCGTCAGCCTCGAACAGAACTGGCGTCTCGAAGTGCAGCTCGAACGACGCTGCCCTCGTGTGCTCGACGCCCTGGCAATCCAAGGTGCTTCCCGCTCGACGCGAGAAGCAGCGTTCGTGCGCGCGCGAACGGTCCAACGTCACGCACGGCCACAAAATCGAGCAGTCCATCGTCGATCGTCGCGCCGGGGGCCAAGAGCATTCCGCCGCCAAAGCGCGCTCCATTACCAATCACGATCACCAGATACGGCTGCTTGCCGATAGAAATCGCCCGATAGCGCCAGAGTTTGCGCGCCGCGGTGAGCAGATACGCCGACCGGCCTAACGAGCTTCCCCCGGGTGGAAGTGCTTGGATCACGGCGACGTCGAACCCGACGCCGCACGAATTGACGAATGCCGTGTCGTTGACATAGCCGACATCGATACGTCGGTCGGCGCCGTCGACGGCGAGTTGTAGCGTTGTATCGACGTCCCCTGCCGGCGCGCCGACATTGCGCGCGAGATCGTTGCCCGTGCCACCGGCCAGCAGCGCCAGCCGCGTGTCGGTTCCGGCGTCGAGAATGCCGCGCGCAACATGGCTCCATGTGCCGTCGCCACCTAACGCGATGATAGTCGCGGCGCCCGCTTCGGCCGCACGCCGTGCCAGGGTGCGCTCATCCCCGATGCGACAGGATCGCTGGATGTCACGAGCGCCATACCGGGCGAGACGTGCCTGGACAGTCGGAAGGATGCGTCCCGCGCGACCACCACCGGCCGCGGGATTCGCG
Organism: Gemmatimonadaceae bacterium; assembly: GCA_052388395.1. Taxonomy (GTDB): domain Bacteria; phylum Gemmatimonadota; class Gemmatimonadetes; order Gemmatimonadales; family Gemmatimonadaceae; genus DASYRX01. Next base: position 9,957 of record JBQTIF010000226.1, read on the forward strand.
ATCAGGACGACGCGCGGGGGGGAGGCTTTCGCGGTCAGCGCTTGGCTAAAAGTCGCAGCACATACGGTAGAATCCCGCCGTGCCTATAGTAGCGCATCTCCTCGGGCGTATCGATGCGCGAACGCACGGTGAAGCGCTTGATCGCAGCCGCCTGCGTTAGGGCAACGACAGTAAACATCGCGCGCGGCTTCATCTCGTCCGTGAGACCGTCGATCGCAAACGTCTCGAAGCCAGTGAGCCCTAACGAGACACGAGTCGCACCGGCCGTGAACTCCAGGGGCAGGACGCCCATCCCGACCAGGTTGGATCGATGGATGCGCTCGAACGATTCGGCGATGACAGCGCGGATGCCGAGGAGCGCAGTCCCCTTGGCGGCCCAATCGCGCGACGATCCGGTACCGTATTCCTTGCCAGCGATAATCAGCAGTGGAATGCCGCGGCGTTGATAGTCCACAGCCGCGTCGTAGACCGGGATGGGCTGCACGTCAGGCGCCGTTCGCGTCCACCACCCCTCCTGACCCGCCGTCAGCTCGTTGCGCAGGCGAATGTTCGCGAACGTGCCACGCATCATGACCTCGTGATTGCCGCGCCGCGCTCCGTAGGAGTTGAAGTCCTTCTTCTGTACGCCGTGCGTCAGCAGCCATTGTCCCGCCGGACTTTTCTCAGCGATCGATCCCGCCGGCGAAATGTGATCCGTCGTGATGGAATCCCCGTACATGCCTAACACGCGCGCATTCGCGATCGCACGGATCCCCGGAGGCTGCGCGCTGATTCCGTCGAAAAACGGCGGCCGCTTCACGTAGGTCGAAACATCGGACCACGCATACCGATCGCCCGTGGGGACCGGCAGGCCGCGCCACTCCGCATCGCCGGTGAAGACGTCCGCGTACTCGCGCACAAACATCTCGGACTTGACCGAGTTGAGGATCTCGTCGTGCACGTCCTTGGGCGACGGCCAGAGCTCCCGCAGAAAGACCGGTCCGCTCGCGCCGATGCCTAACGGCTCCCGTTCGAAGTCGATATCCATGCGACCGGCGAGCGCATATGCCACAACGAGCGGTGGCGACGCGAGATAGTTGAAGCGGGTCTGCGGATTGATGCGCCCCTCGAAGTTCCGGTTCCCGGAAAGCACGGACGCCACGACGAGCCTGCTCTCGTCCACCGCCTTGGAGATCTCCTCAGGCAACGGCCCGGAATTCCCGATGCACGTCGTGCAGCCGAAACCCACGACGTGAAAGCCTAACGCATTCAGCGCCGGCTGTACGCCCGCCTTCGCGAAGTAGTCCGTGACGACCTTGGAGCCGGGGGCGAGCGAGGTCTTCACCCACGGCCTCGATTTGAGGCCGCGCGCCACGGCGTTGCGCGCCAGCATCCCGGCCGCCAGCATGACACTTGGGTTCGACGTGTTGGTGCAGCTCGTGATCGCCGCGATGACCACGGAGCCATGTGTGATGTTGCACCACTCACCCGCGATGTGCACGCGCACGTCGGGGGCCACGGTCGCTACGGGGCCACCTTCCGCGACCATCTTCTCCGAGCTACTCGCGGGCGCGGGAGCTTTCACCGCGGGAGGAACAACGCTCCCGGCTGAGATCTCGAGACGGTCGAGCTCAACCTCCAGCGCTGTGCGGAACATCTCCTTCGAGGCCTTGAGCGGGACGCGGTCTTGTGGCCGCTTAGGACCGGCTAGGCTGGGCTCAACGGTAGACAGATCCAGCTCGACGACATCGGAGAAGACAGGGGCGGGCGAGGCGTCGCTGCGGAAGAGACCCTGCTCCTTGCAATACGCCTCGACCAGGCGCACGTGATCCTCGCTCCTTCCCGTTAGGCGCAGGTACCGCAGTGTTTCCTCGTCCGCCGGGAAGAAGCCCATCGTCGCGCCGTACTCCGGCGCCATGTTGCCGATCGTCGCACGGTCGGCGAGTGAGAGCGACGAGAGTCCCGCACCGAAAAACTCTACGAACTTCCCGACGACTTTCTTCTTGCGCAGAATCTCGGTGACTGTCAGCACGAGGTCTGTTGCGGTGGCGCCTAACGGGAGCCTCCCATGCAACCTGAAGCCGACGACCTCAGGGATGAGCATCGAGACGGGCTGGCCAAGCATCGCCGCCTCAGCCTCGATTCCACCGACGCCCCACCCAAGCACACCGAGCCCGTTGATCATCGTCGTATGGGAATCGGTGCCGACGAGGGAATCGGGGTACGCCACTTCGCTGCCGTTGGACCGACTCGTGAAAACGACGCGCCCGAGGTACTCCAGATTGACCTGATGGCAGATGCCAGTCCCTGGCGGAACGACGCGGAAGTTCGCCAGCGCGCTCTGTCCCCAACGCAGAAACTCGTAGCGCTCGCGATTGCGCTCGAACTCGAGGCCGACGTTAATGAGAAACGCAGCGTCGGAGCCATACTGGTCGACTTGCACCGAGTGATCGATCACGAGGTCGACAGGCTGCAGCGGATTGATGCGAGTCGGATCTCCGCCTAACGCGACCATCGCGTCTCGCATCGCCGCGAGATCGACGACACAGGGAACGCCGGTAAAGTCCTGCAGCAGGACGCGGCTCGTGCGGAACGCGATCTCCTTTTCAGCGCCTGCGCGGACGTCCCAGCGAGCAAGCGCTTCAATGTCCGCCGCGTGCACGAAGGCATTGTCTTCGCCGCGCAGTAGGTTCTCGAGAAGAATCTTGAGCGAAAAGGGGAGCGAGTCGACTGAACTGCCAGGGAGCGCGCGCAGGGCGTCGAGCCGGTAGATCGTATATTGCCGTTCGCTGACGGCGAGCTCGGCGCGACTATTAAAAGAGTTAGGGTGCGGCATGTGACGAGCGTCGGGGGCGTGCCTAATTGCGATCTGTTCTGCAAAATGTAGCGGAATCTCCGGTCGCTAAGAGGCGTACGGTAAGACCTAAGGGCTAAGACCTGAGGACTCCAGTTTGAGCCGAGCCTTCGCTCGCGAAGACCCCAACGACCCTCTCGAGAAAGACTTCGGGCTCCCGAGTCGGGATGACCCGACGTTTGACGAGGCGGCGGCGCGTGTGCTGCTCGAGGCCGCACGGCAAGGTGACACAGAAGCGGCAGAGCGAGCGACGGGCTATTACTGGGGTGAGCAGCGACTCCGCGCGCACGTGCGCGCGATCCTCGAGCAAGCCCTGCAGGACGGCGACGAGCGCCTGGCCCAACTCGCGCGCCGCTTTAT
>JBQTIF010000227.1:0-10970 GCA_052388395.1 Gemmatimonadaceae bacterium
GATCGCGCAGTCCCGCGACGTTGAACGCGAGCAGTAGGACGACGCCAGCAATGGCCACGAGCGCCGCGACGCCTGCGCTGCGCGGCAGCCGTGCAGCGCGGGCCTGTCCTGCGTCGCTGCGGGCCGGGCTGGTCGGGCGAGCGGACCACGCGACTGCGGCTTGCCCGAGAGCACTTGCGAAGTCTTGTGCGCTGGCGAACCTGTCGGCGGGCAACTTCGCGAGCGCTCGTGTTATCGCGTGTTCGACCGGCTCCGGAACCGCTTCGCGCAGGCGACGAACCTGAGGCACTGGGCTGGTCATGTGCTGCGCAATGATGGAGTGCATCGTCGGACCGGTGTACGGCGGTTCGCCCGCGAGCGCCTCGTATAGCACGCAGCCCAGAGCATACACGTCACTTCGCGCGTCGAGATCACGCTCGCCGCCTGCCTGCTCGGGGCTCATATACGCTGGTGTGCCAAGAGCACTGCCAGTCGCCGTTAGGCGTTCCGATCCCGACTCGGCGATCGCGCGCGCGATGCCAAAGTCAGCGACGAATGCCGTGTCCTCAACGAGCAGGATGTTCTCCGGCTTGATGTCGCGGTGCACGATTCCGCGCCGAGCGGCGTACGCCAGCGCGCCGGCGACTTGCTGAGTGATTGCGATGGCCTCCGCGATCGAGAGCTGCTTCTCGCGACGCAGACGGTCGCGCAACGACTCCCCCGCGATGTACGGCATGACGTAGAAAACGAGCCCGTCCGCTTCGCCGGAATCGAAAAGGGGGACGATATGCGGGTAGCTGAGACTCGCGGCAATCTCGATCTCGCGAAGGAAGCGCTTGGCGCCAACGGCCGCGGCGAGCTCTGGATTCAAAAGCTTGATTGCAACCTGACGATTGTGCTTGAGGTCCTGCGCCAGATGGACCGTGGCCATTCCTCCCGCGCCGAGCTCCCGCTCGACGTGGTAGCGGTCGGAAAGACTCCGCGTTAGGCGGGCGAGCAGATCGGCCGACATAGCGTGACGCCCGGACCAGGCCAGCCGTCAACGCTGCGGCGGCACGGCTTCCATGAGCAGCGTGTGCGCTCGTCGCAGATCCCGACCTCCCCATCGGGCCCCCGGGAAGTGGCCCATGCGCACGATCACCAAATCGCGCGAGGGCACGATCGCCGTCTCCTGACCCCCGGCGCCGCGAAACGCATACGCATCCTTCGGCAGCGCCCAAGAGCTATCCCCGTTCACCCACACCATCCCGCCGTACGTGGGTGTGCGCCACCCAGGAGCCGGCGCTGACACGAACCTAACGAATCCCTCTGGCAACAACCGCTCACCCATCCACACACCGTCCTGCAGGTACAACATGCCTAACCGCGCCCAATTACGCCCCGTGCCATAGTCGTATCCCGTCAAAAGGAAGTTGCCGTAGGGATCCGTCTCCAGCACCTGATTGCGCATGCCGAGTTTGTCGAACAGCGCTCGGCGAGGGTATGTGAGATACTCCTCGCCACGTGTGCGCACGGTCTCACGAATGATGAAGCCTAACGTCAGCGGATCGACATTTCGGTAGCGCCCAAACGTATTCGGCTCGAACTGCAGCGGCCGCGTAATCGAGAATTGAAAGGCGTCGATCGCGCCGGAGTAGATGAGATCGTGATCATGGTATCCCGCCGAGTCCTCGGGGGAGCCGCGGCTGAAACGCAGGCCGCTGCTCATGCGCATGAGATCCATGATGCGGATCTTGGCGCGTGGATCGTTCGGAACTTTGCGCCATTCTGGAACCGGGGCAGGGTCGTCCAGCTTGAACGCCCCGTCATTCAGGAGCCGGCCGATTAGTGTCCCCGTGATACTTTTCCCCATCGACCAACTTTCCAGCGGCATGTCCTTGTGCGCGCCGTTGGCGTACCGCTCTCCGATGATGCGCCCTCTGTAGACGACGACAAAGGCCGCCGTGCGTCCCTCGGGATTGGCGAACGCCGCAGCGACGGCCTGACGCACCTTCGCGGTGTCCAGCGCTCCCGGAAGTGGCGCGTTAGGCAAACGATCGCCCATCGGCCAATCCATCGATTCGGCGGGCGGCAACGTCGACGTCGCCTTCACCGGTTTGAAGTAGATCGAGTCTTTCCCCGGCTGATGGATGATGCACCCCTGATCGCCATAGTATTTCGCGACACGAGTCACGCGACCTGCGAGCGTAACGGCCACGAGCTTTCGCGCAGGGGCTACCTCGACACGGCTGATCGAGTCGAGCTTCGCGCCAAGGAAGTAGCCGGTAAGATTGCGGCGCGCCTCCTCACGGTCGCGTCCGGATACGAACAGCGCGGAGCAGTAGATCTTCGCCGTCGCTGCCGTCGTCCAACTGTCCGGATCGTTAGGTGGAAATCCAGGTTGCGCCGCAAGCGTCTTCGACGAGCATGTTATCGTAAGCGCGCCGACAAAAACGGCGCGAGGTAGGCCTCTACGAGTCATGGTGCGCTCCGGTACGTTCGACAAACCCCGTCGCAAAGTGTGCTGGGAAGGTCATGTCATGCTCCCAGTTTCGGTGGCAAGCGAGAGTCGCGGCCGAGGTTACATCTAGTATCCCTGCATTCCCGTTCGGGACGTACAGAAGGTAGGGGCAGCGCGAAATTGCTCAACTCGATAGGGGGTGACACGGCGCTTGTAGACGACCTCGACTACTTGGCCTCAGCCAATGCGTAGAGCAGATCGACGTAGAATTTCTCCACCGCAGCGAGCCCCGCGATCTTCGATCCCGCGGCTGGTTCGATCACCATGAACTCGTCAGGCGCGTGCGCGCCGGCGCCGTAGCCAATTCCGCCCATCACCATCGGCAGTTTGAGCACATCGGTGAACAGGTAATACGGCGCACTGCCCGCGAGACGCGGCACAACGGCTGTATTGAATCCGTGCTTGTTGTACACGCTGATCGCTGCCTGGACGAGTGGTGCACTGACTGACGTTTGTGCGGGTGGGTAGCCGCTCAGCTTCCGCACGGTCACGTCGCTGAACCCTTTGGCGTCGAGGTGAGCGCGAATCAAAGCCAGCGCGCTATCTGGATGCTGGTTAGGCACCAGACGCGAATCCATCTTGGCTGTCGCGATGTGCGGCAGAATCGTTTTCATGCCGACGCCGGTGTAGCCGGACCAGATGCCGTCGACGTTGAGCGTGGTAGTGAAGAGGTATTCCATGAGTGACTGTGCGCCGCTCATGCCGTCGATCCACCGCTCCACGCCGAAGGCCGAACGCATGCCAGTCTCGCTCGCGCTCCACGTCGGCACCATACCGTTGACGAGCCGCTGCTCCTCTTCGGACGGCTGCCTGATCGCGTTATAGTAGCCCGGGACGACGATGGTGTTGCCGTCCGGTGTCGTTAGGCTAGCGATCGCGTGAGCCAAGCGAATTGCCGGTGCATCGACGATCGCCTTGTACGAGCCATGAATCTCCGCCTTGCCAGGTCCGCCCTGCGGGCCGCCGCGCGCTTCCAGCTCAAAGTACAGGATCCCTTTCACGCCGAGGTTGACGGTGATGTCGCCTTTGGTGTCCTGACTATTGAATGGGAAAAACACGCCGGACGCGGTGCGCAGCCGATCGGCGTACTTCTCGATCGCTTGCGGAAAGTGCAGGGAACCGAGCTCCTCTTCGCCTTCGGCCATCACCATCAGATTGACAGGCAGCGTCTTCTTAGTGGCGATGATGGCGTCGAGCGCGTTGAGAAAAGCGCGCTGCGGACCTTTTTGGTTCGTGGCTCCACGCGCCATCAACACTTTGCCTAACGGGCGATCGACCACCTGACCGGCAAACGCGTCGACTGACCAACCGGTCGCTTCCACCGGCTGGACGTCGTACATCATGTAGACGGCGAGTGTCTTTGAAGTACCAGCGTCATAGAAGCCCCACACAGACGGGTGCCCGTCCGTCGGAACGAGCGCCGTCTCTTTGAAGCCGAGGGCCTTGAGATCCGCTTCGACGAGTCGCGCCATCTGCTGAATGCCGTCGTTCTGCGCGCTTACGGATCGCTGCCGCACCCAGCGCTGCATGTTCGCCAAATGCTTCGGCAGACTGGCATCGATGTGCGCGTACGCGTCGGCGTGCGCCCCTTGATAGGCGGGAGTCGATGCGGCGCGAAACGTATCGCTGACCGTAATCGAAAAGCGCGGTCGCTGCGCGGTGCTGCCTGTGGACTGCTGGTCAGCAGCTGCGCATGCAGCAGCGCCTAACGCGATGAAGGCGAGTGCGCCGCGTGCGGCGGGGCGTGAGCGATGGGAGAGGCGCATGAGACTCGGGCGTTGGCGTTTTCAACGAAGCATCGTTTCGCGAGGCAATCTACCAGCCGGCGCTAAGGCTCTACCGCATCTGCGACGATCCGCTGTTGTGCGGCCTCGCACGATCGGATGGTCGGCGGCCGAGGGTCTTCCTGCGCGTTGGATGGAAAGAGCGCATCCGTAGGCGCCGCCGCCGCAGCTAAATCGTTGTCGGATCGGCGGTTGCTAGCCCCTTCCAGCGGTCGCTATATTGCCTTGCTCCCCAAGCACCTGTTTCGAGAGACTCTAATGAAAGAAGGCATACATCCGGACTACTACGCCGCCACAGTGAAATGTGCGTGCGGTGCGACGTGGACGACGCGTTCGACAGTCTCTGAGCTGCACCTCGATATCTGCTCAAACTGCCACCCGTTCTACACCGGCAAGCAGAAGCTCATTGATACTGCCGGCCGCGTTGAGCGCTTCCGCCAGAAGTACAGCGGGAAGACCTCCTGAGCGTTCGTGACCGACTTGCCGAAGCAATCGAACGCGCCGCCACCGTCGAGCGGGAATTAAGCGACCCAGCGACGGTCCGCGACGCGAAGCGTATGGCGTCGCTCGGTCGCGAACATCAACGACTCCAAACAACCGTCCAACTCGCCGATCGCCTGCGCAAGGCCGACAACGAGCTCGTCGAGGCGCGTGAGCTGGTTGAGACAGATGACGCCGATCTCGCCGCCGAGGCCCGCAACGAAGTCGGCCGCCTAACGACGCTGATCGCGGAACTGGAAGCGCAGGCGAAACCGCTCCTCATTCCGCACGATCCGCTCAACGACCGTCCCTGCATTGTCGAGATCCGCGCAGGGACCGGTGGGGACGAGGCGGGAATCTTCGCGGCCGACCTGCACCGTATGTACACACGCTTCATCGAGCGCCGCGGCTGGAAGATCGAGACGATTTCGCTCTCCGAGGGCACGTTAGGCGGTATCAAAGACGTCTCCTTCAAAGTCAGTGGCACCGGAGCGTACGGCGTGATGCGCTGGGAGTCCGGCGTGCATCGCGTGCAGCGTGTCCCAGCGACCGAAGCACAGGGGCGCATTCACACATCCGCTGCAACTGTTGCGGTCCTACCAGAAGCCGAAGAGATCGACCTCGTCATCGACGACAAAGAGCTTCGCGTCGACGTGTTCCGTGCATCGGGGCCAGGTGGGCAGGGAGTCAACACGACGGATTCTGCGGTGCGAATCACTCATATCCCGACCGGCGTCGTGGTCTCCCAGCAAGATCAGCGATCGCAGATCCAGAACAAGGCGAAAGCCATGGAAGTGCTGCGCGCGAAATTGCTGGATCTAAAGATCGCCGAGCAGGAAGCGGAACGCACGCGCCTCCGCCGCTCACAAGTTTCGACAGGTGACCGCTCGGCAAAGATCCGCACCTACAATTTCCCGCAGAGCCGCGTGACGGATCACCGGATCGGCCTAACGCTACACGACCTACCGCGCATCATGGACGGCGATATCAGTAAGCTGATCGACGGACTGCAGATGGCCAACGTCGAGGAACAGCTGAGCGGCAACGGGGAGACGGGATAGAGTGACCGTTCTCTCCCTGCCACTGACCGTTCGAGCGTTACGCGAAGAAATCGCGGCGGTCTTTGCGCAATCCGTTATCGACAACCCGCACGATGAGGCGCGCGATTTGATCTCCGCGGTGCTCGATCAACCGCGCTTTTGGCCCGTACAGCATGCCGATGCTGTGATCGACGGAGAAGCTGTTCGCCGTGCCGCCGAGCGCAGAGCACAGGGGATGCCGTTCGCCTATGCAGTAGGGAAGGCGGCCTTTAGGCACCTAACGCTGATCGTCGATGAGCGGGTATTGATCCCGCGACAGGAGACGGAACTTCTCGTCGATCTCGTGTTGGATGCGACGCGCGGTCGTGGGGTCGTAGCCGACATCGGGACTGGCTCTGGGTGTATCGCATTGGCGCTGGCAAGCGAGGGTCGCTTTGACCGCGTGATCGCGACTGAAGTCTCGCAAGCGGCGAAAGCGGTATCGCAGGTGAACGCAGACAACCTCGCAGCGCCCCATGCCCCCGCAGATATCCGCGAAGGGGATTTGTTGACTCCCCTCACTTCCGAAGACGGGATCACAATAATCGTGTCAAACCCGCCATACATCGCGCGGCACGAGATGGCGCAGTTGCCGCCATCGGTGCGCGATTGGGAGCCGCACGTGGCACTCTTTTCTGACAACGACGGCCTCGCGCACACGTTCCGAATCGTCGCCGAGGCGCCTTCTCTGCTGCAGAGCGGCGGGTTGCTGGCTCTCGAGGTCGATTCGCGACGCGCGCAGCTCGTAGCGCAGCAGATTCGCTCGAATGGCGCATTTGATCGCGTGAAAGTTCACAGAGACTTTACCGGCCGAGAACGTTACGTCCTCGCCCACCGCCGTTAGGCTTCGGACGTTCGACCTTCGACCTTCGACCTTCGACCTATTTGTAAATGCTCGATCCGAAAGCAAAAGAGCTTGGGCGTCTCATTGGCCAGAGCCCGGAGTACCAAGCCGTCAAGCGCGCGAACGAAGCCTTGCATAACGACCGCGAGGCCGTAACCGCCTTGAACCGCATGGAGCAGCTGCGCCAGGACGCGCAACGCATGCTGCAGCAGGGAAAGGAGCCTACCGAGGAGATGGAACGAGAGCTGGACGATCTCCTCACGAAGGTCCAGGCGAAAGCGACCTATCAGCGGGCGATTTCGGCCCAAGAGAATTTCGACAAGCTCATGATGCAGGTGAACGGCTGGATTTCCGAAGGGATGAAAGCAGGGGCGGCGAGTCCGATCATCACCCTCACGTGACTGCCAAAGGAAAGCTCATCGTCTTCGATGGTGCTGAAGGGGTCGGTAAATCGACTCAGATCCGGCGCGTCGCCGATCGCCTAACGGCGACTGGTTCGCGCTGCCTAACCGTGCGTGAGCCAGGCGGCACCCCGGTGGGAGATGATGTTCGCGGTATCGTGCTCCATTCCGCGCATGACCTGGCCCCTGCTGCTGAGGCGCTGTTGTTTATGGCGTCGCGCGCGCAGCACGTCGACCGTGTGATCGCACCGGCTATCGCCGAAGGGGCGGTTGTTCTTTGCGACCGATTCTTCTTGGCAACATATGCCTATCAGGGCGCCGGCCATGGCTTGGATGAGGCGAACGTCAGGGCCGCGAATCGCCTCGCGACCAGCGGACTCGTCCCTGACCTGACGTTGGTCTTCGATATGCCGGTCGAGGAAGGGTTGGAGCGGGCGATGAATCGCAGCGGACACGATCGACTGGAGCGCAACCAGCACGACTTTCATATGCGGGTGCGCGAAGCGTTCAGGCGTTTTGGCACGAAAAAGTGGCAACGGGAACACCCCGAGGCGGGGCGGATAGTATTGATTGACGCATCTGGGACGGAAGACGTCGTAGAGCGTCGAGTGTTAGACGCCCTCGCTAAGCACGTCCCGCAAACCTTCAGCACTCTCGCAGCGTCACACTCCTAACGTGACAGCCGAGTATCCCCCGCCCCCGCCCCCGCCCCCGCGTTCCCGCGCGATCGCGACGCTGACGGTGATGGTCGCCGCGCTCGTGACGGGCGGGTGGCTTTTTTCGCAGGGACTCCAGGCACCCACCTCGACCGGCATGCGGCGCTCGCTTGTCGACGGTGTGATGGAGCTGGTGGAACAGCGCTATATCGACAGTCTCAGCAGGGGCGAGCTCTACGAGCGCGCGGTGGCGGGTCTTCTGGAGGAGCTGGATGACCCGTACACCATGTACCTAACGAGAGATCGTGTCGCGCGCATCGAAGAACGGGCGTCAGCGCAGTACGCCGGCGTGGGCCTGCGCGTCGATCTCCGCGATGGCTGGCCAACAGTCACAGCGCCCATTCAGGGCTCACCTGCGCATCGCTCGGGGATGAAGTCAGGCGACCGGATCACTGTGATTGACGGAAAGCCAGCGAAAGGGTGGACAGCGGAAGAGACCGCGCGCGCCCTACGTGGCGAACCGGGGTCGCAGGTACTGGTGGTGATCGAGCGTCCCGGCGTGGCGGAGCCGATCGAATATCACCTAACGCGTGGGGAGGTTTATCGCCGTGCGATAAGCCGCGCGCTCATGATGGCGGGACGGACCGGCTACATCGACATCAATGTGTTCAACGATTCGACCGAGCACGAATTGCGGCCGGCGGTCGATTCGCTCCTGAAGGCGGGGATGCAGTCGCTCGTGCTCGATCTCCGTGGTAACCCAGGCGGGGTGTTGGCGCAGGGCGTCGCCGTGTCCGAGCTCTTCCTGGATCCGCGCCAGACGATCGTGACGATGCGCGGGCGGACGAGCGATATGAACCGCACGTACGCCGACACCGGACGCCAGCTCTGGCCGGAGCTGCCGCTGATCGTGCTCATCGACAGCCGCTCGGCGAGTGCATCGGAGATTGTCGCTGGAGCGCTGCAGGATCACGATCGCGCGGTGATCATGGGAACGCCGTCGTTCGGAAAGGGAAGTGCGCAGTCGCTGTTCCCACTACCGAGCGGTGCGGGAGTACGCCTAACGACTGCACGTTGGTATACGCCAGCGGGTCGCTCGATCGACAAATTAGGCATCACCGGCGGAACAGACGCGGGCGGTGCGGTCACCGAGGCAGCACCCGCTGACGCGGAACGTCCCGCGTTCAAGACGGATAAGGGACGCGTGGTGTACGGCGGTGGCGGAATCGTCCCCGACGCCCACGCATTCGACTCGACATTCTTCGAGCAGGAACTGGAGCTGAGCAGCGCGTTAGGCAGCGCGGTGCCGCAGTTTCGTGACGCACTGACAGCCCATGCGATCGAGGTACGCCGCGGCACGCGAGTCAGGTCGCCCGACTTCGCGATCACGCCGGCGCTGCGCGAAGAGTTCTGGACTGTGCTGCAGACGCGCCGCGTGCATTTGGACCGCCAGGTGTTCGATGCGAACGCTGAGTTCGTGACGCGACTCATGACGTCAGAGATCGCACGCATTGTCTTCGGCCCCGCCGTCGAAGCGCGCCGCTCAGCTGAACGTGATCTCGTCGTACGTCAGGCTGTCGGCCTCGTCGCCGGCGTTAGGTCACGAGATGAGCTGCTCGCGCGCGTTTCACCGAGAGACGCGGCCAACGGGAGCGGCGCCTCGGCGAGAGAATAGTTGATAGTTGGCGTTTCGACAGACGCTCTATCCACTATCCACTATCCACTATCCACTATCCACTAGTGCACGATGATCCTCCCCGTCATCCCGCCATGGATTGTGCAGTCATACGTAAATGTGCCGGCCGTATTGAACGTGCGACTCACTTGCATATTCATGCTGTTCCCGATGTTCGCAGGGGCACCCACTGTAGCGGCGAAGGTCACGTTATGAGTCAGCGATGCGAAGGTCCACGTGACGGTGCCGCCTAACGCGAGGTCCACCGTTGCCGGGCTGAACTGCGAGTCCGTCCCTGCCTGAACCTCTGCCGCGCTCGGGAACGACGCTCCCGTCACTGTCACGACGGACTCTCCGAACTTTGTCGCGTCCGCTTGAACTGTCGCCCGGATCGTGGCGGTACCAGCGGCCACGGCGGTGACTTTCCCGGTCTGATCTACCGTCGCGAATGCCGCGTTGCTGCTGCTCCACGTTACCTGCTGCGATGCGTTGTTCCCCGTGCTCACAGTTGCTGCCAACTGACCTGCCGCGCCGACGGCTAAGCTGAGAGTGCCTGGTGCCACCGTAACCGAGTTGACGATCGCAGCGGCGTCGACGCGCAGGCTGATCGAGCCTTGCTTGGTGCCGTCGAACACCGACGTTGCGGTGATCGTCGCATTGCCAGTTGCTACTGCTGTTACGACGCCCGTGGCGCTTATAGTCGCGACACCGGTCGCGCCGCTACTCCACACAACGGCGGTCGATGCGCCGCCGACTGCTGCTACGGTGGCGGTCATTTGCGCCGTCGTGCCGACGATAAGCGCCGCGTGCGGGCTTGATACAGTAACCGAGCTCACAGCAGGTCGTGGATTCACCGTTAGGCTGACGCCACCACGTTTCGTGGTGTCGAACGTCGAAATCGCGGTGATCGTCGCCGTGCCTGCGGCCACGCCGGTGACCTGACCGTTAGGCGCAACTGTAGCGATTGTCGCGTTCGATGTAGTCCACGTAACAGTCGTCGCGGCGCCGCTCACCACAGTGACGTTGGCTACGAGCTGCGCAACGTCGCCGACGACGACGCTGGGGTTGGCCGGCGTAACCACAATCGACACCACGGCCGGTGGCGGCGGATTCACTGTTACCAACACCGCCGCCGATTTCGTAGGATCTGCAACCGAAGTCGCAGTGACATTCGCACTCCCCGCCGTCACCCCAGTGATCACGCCGGTGTTGCTGACGCTGACAATGGCCAGGTTGGAACTGCCCCACGTCACCGCTGTTGACGCTCCACCGACGACAGACACCGTAGCGGTGAGAGGGACGCTTTGACCGACTACGACGCTCGGTGCAGCAGGCGTAATCGCTACTGAAACGACTGCTGACCTCGGATTAACCGTTAGGTTCGCTGCGGCGCTCTTCGTCGCGTCGAAAGCGGATGTTGCCGTTATTGTCGTGGCACCGGCGGCCACGCCAAGCACTTGCCCAGTTGCAGAGACGGTAGCGATCCCCGGCGCCGACGACGTCCAGTTCACATTCGTGGAGGCGCCATTCACTGCATTAACAGTGGCGGTGAACTGGGTTTGCTCCCCGACG
>JBQTIF010000228.1:0-31917 GCA_052388395.1 Gemmatimonadaceae bacterium
AACGCCTCCCCCCCCCGGGGCGCGCCACCCCCCTCGTAACACCCGACACTGCCCCCTTTTGATTTTTTTCAATCGACTCTGACCCCTTTTGATCCATGCGTGCACTAGGTCTCGCAACCGCTTTTGCCCTTGGCGCTCCGACGCTGCTCGGCGCACAACAACGCCGTGCGTTTGCGCCGTCGGATTGGTATCGCCTGACGGCGCTAAGTAGCCCAGCGATCTCGCCCGACGGTCGGCTCATCGCGTTTACAGTGACAACGGTACTGGAGAGTGAGAACAAGCGTCACGCTGAAGTGTGGGTGGTGCCGACCGCCGGCGGGGACCCGCAACGCTTCACGTCGCCGAGCACCGAGAGCTCAAATCCGCGCTTCTCTCCCGATGGCAAGTATTTGCTGTTCAGCTCGACGCGACCCGGGAGCCGCGCGCGAACGTGGGGAATCCGGATCGACCAGCCGTCCGGCGAAGCAGTAGAAATGGATGCGTACCCCGCGGGGTCGCTATCGCGCGACAAACGTCTCGTCGCCTGGAGCGAAGCGGACACGGCGCCTAACGACACGACAAAAAAGGATCGCTTCACTGGAATGCAGGCGATGGCGCGTCCGCCATTTGGTGCGATAACTGAACCGCTGGACCCGAAACGCTTCGACGGGCGACACATCGTGGAGACACCGTACAAGTCGAACGGTCCGGGCTTCCTGCCGAATGCACGTGAAGCCCGCACCTATCGCGCTTCGAATCTTTGGATAAAGCCGATCGACGGCGCCAAGCGCAGAATCGACGATCAGAAGTATTCGCGGAACAACGCCACGATTTCGCCTGACGGCCAGTGGATCGCATTCACTGCCGACCGCGCGCTGCGCCCCGATTCGCTTGTGCGTGCGGAACGCGATTCTTTGGCGAAGCTGCCGTACAACAAGGTTCGCGACGAGGCGCCGCGCAACGACGTCGACCTCTACGTCGTGAGCGTAAACGGCGGCGAACCGCGCAAAGTCGCCACGTATCACGGCAACGAAGGGAATCTCGAGTGGTCGCCGGACGGAACGAAGCTCGCTTTCTCCGCATCACCGAGCCGAACGGCGTCGGGACGCCTTTATGTCGTAACCGTTGGGGCGCAACCGGGCACGCCGGTCAACTTGCTGGGTGACTGGCAGTTCGAGCCGGATAGTTACTGGTGGCTGCCTAACGGGAACATCGCTGTTTCGGCGGCTGTCGGTGGCCGGACCGCGCTATTCCATCTCGATCCGAATACGAAGGCGATGAGGGAGGTCATTGGCGGCGGACGCCGGATCAATGGGTTCTCGTTGGACGATGGCGCGACCAAAGTGGCTTATGTCGCAACCAGCCATGCCAAGCCGACGGAGCTCTACATCAGCAACGTGGACGGTTCGGGCGAGCGCCAGCTGACCAAGTTCAATGAGAAACTGAATAACGAAGTGGCTTGGAGCGACGCCGAACGCTTCACGTACAAGTCGTTAGGCAATCGTGAGGTCGAAGGGTGGCTCATGAAGCCATACGGGTACGAGGCGGGGAAGAAGTACCCCGTTGTGCTCTACATTCACGGCGGCCCGCACAGTGCGTACGGTGAGAACTGGTTCGACGAATTTCAGAACATCGCCGGGGCAGGGATGTTCGTGCTGTTCACGAATCCACGCGGCTCGTCAGGCTACGGCGGCGACTTCACGTTCTCCACGCGCGCGCGCTGGTTCGATGAAGACTACACCGACTTGATGAAGGCGGTGGACATTGTCGCCAAACGTCCTGATGTCGATTCGACGCGCATGGGCGTCACCGGCGGATCCTACGGCGGCGTGATGACGGCATGGGTCACGGTGAAGACAAGTCGCTTCAAAGCGGCGCAGGCCGATCGCATGATCTCCAACTGGTGGTCCTGGTACGGCACGAGCGACGCTCAGGGCCTCACTGAGTTCGAGTTCCTCGGCAAACCCTGGGACAACCCGGCGCTCTACGACACGCTCTCGCCGATACGTTACATCCGAAAGGTGAAGACACCGACGCTTATCGTGCAGTCGGAAGAGGATCATCGAACACCGATGACCGACGCCGAGCAGTGGTTCATGGCGCTTAAGAAGCACGGCATTCCTGTTGAGTTCGTTAGGTACCCACGCTCGACGCACGATCTGTCGCGCACGGGAGAGCCGTGGCTATTGGTCGATAGGCTCGGCAGACTGCGTCAGTGGTTCAGCTACTGGCTTAAGCCGGAGGAAACGAAGAGGGTAACAGATTCGAGGCCTTAGGTCATAGGTCTTAGTCGTTAGGGTTGTTGCGAGTTTAAGAGCTAACGACTAAGAGCTGTGCTGACGCTGCTTCTGTTCGCACAAAGTATCGCGTTGGTCGTACTCATCGGGCGCCTGTTGCCAGGACGGAACAGGCGCCCGCCTGTTTGGCCTGTCGCGGATCACGGCTCACCGCGCGTCAGCGTTTTACTCCCGACGTTCAATGAAGTGAAGCGCGTGCAGCCATGCCTCGAGGGCCTCATGCAGCAGGGGCCAACAGTCCGCGAAATCCTGGTCATCGACGGCAACTCGAGCGACGGCACCGATCACTTGGTTCGTGGGGTGACAGCGCGCGACGGACGTGTGCGTTTGACCTTCGAACCGCCGCTGCCTAACGGTTGGGTAGGCAAAGTGTGGGCGTTGCAACTCGGGCTGGAGCAAACGGCGGGCGAGTGGGTCATGAACGTGGACGCGGACATCGAGCCAGAGCCGGGCATGATCGCCGCTGCGGTTAACGCCGCCGAGGACCTCAGTCTGCAGGTCGTCTCGTTTTCGCCGCGTTTCGCGGGGCAGACCGCCGCAGAGCAGTGGCTGCAGTCGGCCTTACTAGTGACGCTGATCTATCGTGCGGGCGCCGTCGGCGCGACCGGCACGGCTCCAGCGGATCGCACCATGGCGAACGGTCAATGTTTTCTCGCGCGTCGCGACGTGCTACTGGCGCACGGTGGATATGGGATAGCCCAGAGCTCCTTCAGCGATGACGTAACGCTGGCTCGTCATCTCGCCCGGCGCGGTGTCCGTGTCGGCTTTCTCGACGGCTCGCGGCTGCTCAGCGTGCGCTCATACACCTCGTTAGGCGAGTTGTGGCGCGAGTGGGGGAGATCGATCGATCTCAAGGATGCGACACCGATCACGCAACTGACAGGCGACGTCGGCTTTCTGGCGCTCGTTCAGGGGGCGCCGATCGTCGTTCTGGCGCTCTGGGCGTTCGGTGTGCTGCAGGGCGGATCCGCTGTCCTCTCGGCGTTCATCGTCGTGAACGCACTGCTGCTCGTGATCCGAGCGTCAATGCTGGGAGCGCTCAGGGCCTCGTATGACCGGAGTCGCTGGACATATTGGCTCTCACCGCTCGCGGATCCGCTCGCTGTGCTGCGAGTCGTGATGTCCGCGTTGACACGGCCGCGTCGTTGGCGCGGCCGCGAGTACGCTGCGACAACACCGTCAGTGACATAGGCGGCGATGACGCGCGTTAGGTACCTCGCGACGTCACCGCCGTGCAGTTACCGCGTTGGCGTTAGCAGTCCGCGCTGATCCAAATGCACGGCGACCGCGACAAGCGAGTCGAGGCTCGGATCACGCCGGAAGGCATGCGTCGCCTTGCGTAGCTCGGGCACCGCTGCGTCCCCGGTCTCGCGGCGATGCGCCCGCCGAGTGTCGCCGAACTCTTCAAAGACTTGCCAGAGCGCAAGCGTTCTCAAAGAATCATCGCCATACATCGGTAAATCAGCGAGGCGCTCCTCCGCCTGCGTCACGCGATCGCGAACTCGATCGACAAGAGCGGCGGGGACAGGAGCGTCCTCCCGATACGGCGAACGTGCCTCGGGCTTAGACATTATGACCGACCTGGAATAAGGAAGCACCGATGGCAGGACGGGGGGCGGGCGGGCTCGGTGCGTGATTGAAGTCTAACGGGTGGACCGCGCCCAAAACGGCCGAATAGGCCGTGAAGCCTAGCGGCGCTCGCTCTCCCAAACTGCCGACACTGCACGCCCCTTTTCCAAGTCGTCCACGACGAGGATCAGCTGGTGCTCATGGTCGCTATACATGACTTCGATGTTCACACCGGCCATGGCCATACGGCGAGTAAGCGCACCGAGCTGCCCGGGCACATCCTGTTTGAGTCGTTGCACAAGCACTTCGCGCACTTCCAGAACACGGATTCCGGCGTCTGCTAATACCCGACGCGCGGCGACGGCGTCAGCGACCAGAAAATGGGCGATGCCACGGCCGTCAACGACAAACGCGCCGCCACCTTCAATGCTCACGCCGGCGCTGCCTAACGCTTCCCCCATCTCGGCGAGCGCCCCAGGACGATTCTCCAGTGCGATCGCGAGGTCCCTCATGATGCGCGCCCGTTCGCCATGGCGGCCGCGACGAAGATCGTTGGCTTGTGCGTGACTGGCATGCGGCATGAATTCGCGATGAAGCAGCGGGCGTGCGCCTCGCGGTGAAGCTCCAACGCCACTTGCTCGTGCGCCGCGTGCGCAATCGTTACATGCGGACGCAACGTGACTTCGCTGAATGCGCCGCCGGCAGCGCTGTCGAGCAGCAGCTCGCCGAACGCGGCGTCCTCGTAGGCGACGACACGTATGCCACGGCGCGCGCACAACGCTAGATACGCCAACATGTGGCAGGCGGAAACGGCTGCCACAAGCAGATCCTCGGGGTCGTAGCGGCTCGGGTCACCACGGAACTCGAGGGCGGCGCTGCCTAAAAAGTCCGGTTTGCCGGCGACGCTGATGTGATACTCGCGGCCGTAACTGGCGTAGTCACGAGTCCCTGTCGCGCGATTGCCGTCCCATGTCAAATGCGTCGCATACGCAATCGACTTTTGCATGCTGTGCGTCATGGCGCGTATTTTATCGGCTTGACGCAGGCGAACGTTTCGATCACGGTGGAAGTATGACAGCCGACTCTCTCGCACGAATCGCTGCCTTGGTTGGCGACGCCGCTCGCGCGCGCATACTCCTCGCACTCTTCGATGATGTCGAAATGCGAGCGACCGAGCTGGCCCGGCGCGCCGACGTTTCTGCGCAGACAACCAGCTTTCACCTCTCCAGATTGTGCGACGCCGGTTTGCTCACGGGCGTGAAGCGTGGTAGGTGGCGCGTCTACTCGTTGGCAGGCCCCGATGTCGCCGCCGCGATCGAAGCGCTCATGGTGCTCACACCCGCGAATGGCGATCGACGGAACCAGCCACTCAAATCGATCGAACTCGCGCGCACCTGCTATGATCACCTGGCAGGCCGCCTCGGCGTCAGTCTAGCAGATGCTCTCGTGCGACAGGGCTGGCTGGAAGTCGCGGCGAGCCAGTTTGTCGTGACATCTCAAGGGGCAGACAGCTTCCGAGCTTTCGGCATCGACGTGGCTGAGCTGCGAACACTGAAGCGGCAGTTCGCCAAGCGCTGCTTGGATTGGACGGAACGGCGCTACCATGTGGCTGGCTCGTTAGGTGCCGCCATTGTAACGCAATTCAAACGGCGCAAGTGGATCGTCGCGCTCAAAGGCAGCCGTGTGCTGCACGTTACGAGTGATGGATATCGCGGCTTGCGCAAGACCTTTGGTGTAGCGCTGTGAGGCCGGCCGCACGCACCGTCTCGTCGGTACGATCCGCTGGTTAGCGGTTGACCACTTGGCCGTCGCGCTCCGGGCAATCGTAAAGGGTGAAGCCGCGCAATCCGCTCGCCTCCGCGGTGCACCCCGCCACAACCTGCTCGAAGTAACGGCGATCATATCTGATGTAGTGGCTTACGCGCGTGCGTGCTTGCCAGTGCAACGAGTGAAACGCCGTCGTCGGCATCTGAAAGTCGAAGAACGGGTTGTCGATGGCGATCACGGCTGGCGACGCGGCGCGCACCAGACGAACGGCCTCGTTAGGGTCGTCGATACTGCTCAATCTGAATCCATGCGTGAGCGGCGACGGCGCCGGACGATCGAGGAAGTAGTTGAGGCTTCCGGAGTATCCGAATGACATGACCGGTCGTCGCCCCGTCGGGTCCATGGCGTCGACAGCTCGCTTCAATACCCGGTAGTGATTTGCCTGATTGGCTACGAGCCTAACGCTGCCCCTCGGCGTTTCTACAGCGACGCGGCTCCCGCGCCGAGTAAATGGCCCGTAGCCGTTGTCCATGTGCTGCCACAGGAATAAACATGCGAGACTTGCGAGAATAACTTTCGCCGCGCCGTACCACTCCTCGATGCGATCAGCGAGCAGTATTCGCGCGACGTACGCGTAGACGGGAATCTCAACTAACATGCTGGTCCACTCGGCGTACTCCATTCCACGGCGCGCTCTGAGCGCGCCAACCGTAAGCAAGAGGAGGAACGCGAGTGAGCGATCGAAGGGTGTTGCCCGGTTGCGATATCTGACAAAAAGCGCGAGCACCGCGAACGGCACGAGCGTCGGTAGCGCATGGAGCGTGAGGCGCTGACGAAGCACGGTGACCGCATTCTTGAGCAGCACGATCATGCTCCACTGCTCTCTGGAATACTGCGTGGCAAGGTCCGTTAGGCGGTCGCCGGTGCCCGCCGTTCCGAATCGCGCAATCCACACTGCAGAGCCGAGCCAAATCGCCCCCAATATCACGGCAAGACCGCCGGCAAAAGAGGCGACCAACGTTGCGCGCCGTCGCTTGTCAGGCCGCGTTAGGGCCACGGCGCCAGCAACAACCGCAGTGCACAGCGCAGCGGCCATTGCTTCGACAGTCAGCGTCTCGAGTGCCGGGATGCCGCGCCCGGAGAGCTCCTGCAGATGACCAAAGCCGGTGAGGATCCCGAGGAACACGCCGAATCCGTTTTGAGCAGCGAGGAAAGCGGCAGCGGCTCCCAGAACGACAGCGGCAGCCATCCATGAGCCGACGTACGTCCGCCAGCGTGCAGGACCACTGGTGAGCCAAGGCGCCCCAACCATGAGCACTGCGGCGGGAAGCCAGAAATCATGTTTTGCGAGCAGGCACAAGGCGCCGAACACACCCAGCGCGATGGCAGCACGGGACGTGTTGCTGCGCGCTAACGAGACCGCAGCCACCAGTTGCAGGAGAAGACACAAGAAGCCGACCGGCGCGGCTGGTGTGTACATCCCAGTCGCCATGGGCGCGGACTGCGTGGTCGAGTACGCGATGCCTAGCGGCAGGATTACGGCGACGGCCAGGAGCGCAAAGCGCTCTCCGACGAGCCGGACGGCGAACACGCTCCAGGCGGCAGCAACTGCGGCGCTGATGAGGGCCGTAATCGTTAGGATCTGCGCCAAATCCGAGCCGACGATCCGGGCGGCGCCGCCGATAAGCCACATCGCCAGGGGAGGGAACGCCCAGAAGAAATCGCGGTACGCGCGCTCCCCTTGGGCGAAGCGATCGACTTCATGCAGCCAGCGCCCTGAGTCTCCCCAGTACACCGGCATAAGGCCCCACGAAGCGGCGATGTGTATGGCGGCTATCAGCAGCGCCAAGCCGACACCAAGCCACAACGTTCGTCGCGGGACCGTTAGGCTGTCTGCTGCGAACTCCGGTAGTTGCTCACTGCCGATTGGCGATCGCGTGATCGCGCGACGGCCGCCTTTGACCGGAATCGCTGGCGCGCTGACCGGGGATTTGACCTCCACCGCCATGCCATGCCTCCGAAATCGCCCAGCGATCCGAAATGGGGGACGGCTAATCTTGCACAGTCCGCCTCGGCGGCATGTGATCCCTGGCACATAGCATCAACAAATGCCTAACGCAAAGAAGCGCTTACGTCACAGCGACCTCGACCATAACGCCTAACGGCGACCCGATAGGATGCTGGCCTAACGGGCCGCGCACAGTTGCTATACCGAACGGATTGGGTCAGTTAGCACGGAAAGCCTAACGGGCCGGAGCGCGAGCGCAGGAGCTAACGGTTCAGCTCGACTGGCGTTATGCTCAAGCTCGGCTTGGGGTTAGACGGCATGTGACACGCAACACAGGACCCGGATGAAGCGCGTTCTTTTAGCGACCGCCCTCCCTATTGCTCTGGCGTGTGGCGACGCTGACCACGACGCCGTCTCTCCGAATACCTTTGCCGACGGTCTCGTCGCCATCGTTGAGAACGTTAGCGCCGCAGGGTGGCCACGCGATGCGCTGGACGTCACATCCGCCGAGGTGATTGCGGACACACTGCGTTTGGGCGTCCAGTTTGGCGGCGGCTGTGCCACCCACAGATTTGCGCTATTGCTTGGTAGCGCATTCATGGAATCACATCCCGTACAGGTTCATGCACGTCTGGCGCACGCTGCTGGCGGTGACATGTGCAAAGCGCTCCTCACGCGCGACGTGGCGTTCGATCTCACGCCGCTGAAACAGCGCTACCGCGCGTCGTACGGCGCGGGACCCGCCGCGATTGTCATCAACCTTGTCGGTCACGCGACCTCGGTGAGGTACTCCTTCAACTAGCTGGATCAGGCGAACCTAACGCCAGCTGGTATAGGGCGTACTTTTCGTCGAATTGCCGCTCCGGCCCTCCCGGCCATGGTTTGAGCGCTAGCTCGCAGCACCTCACTGCGCGCTTCGGTCGGATAAGAGTCGAGCCTCGGTGCCTCATTCCCGAGGCTGGGCGAGTGGTGTACGTTCGCCGCGACTTTCTCAGAGAGGCGGCATGGCAGGTCGTCCGTACATCCTTGCAGAATCGACGTGGGCCGAAGTCCGCGAGCAGCAGTATGACATTGCGATTCTGCCCTGGGGGGCGACTGAAGCGCACAACTATCATCTACCGTATGCCACCGATAACATCGAGACCCAGGCGATCGCTGCAGAAGCCGCCCGTATCGCATGGTCACACGGCGCCCGAGTAATGGTGCTCCCGACTCTCCCATTCGGAGTCAACACCGGGCAGCTCGACATCGCGTTCTGCATCAACATGAATCCCAGCACGCAAACGGCAGCACTGCGTGACATTACGGCCAGTCTCGTTCGCCAAGGTGTCCAGAAGCTCGTGATTTTGAATGGTCACGGCGGAAATGATTTCAAGCAGATCATCCGCGAGCTGCAGGGCGAGGGTGGCATCTTCCTTTGTCAGGTCAACTGGTATGCGTGCGTTGACGCGAAGGCCTTTTTCAGCGAACCTGGCGACCACGCCGGGGAGTTGGAGACGAGCGTGATGTTGCACGTGGCTCCAGAGCTCGTTAGGCCTCTCACCGATGCTGGCCCCGGCTCCGCGCGGCCGTTCAGCGTGCGAGCCTTTCGTGAGGGGTGGGCGTGGACGCCGAGACAGTGGACTCAGGTCACCGATGACACGGGGGTGGGGAACCCGGGCGCCGCCACGCCCGCCAAAGGCGCTGCGTACTTCACGGCCGTCAGCGAGCGCATCGCGGGCTTTTTTGAGGACCTCGCCGCGGCCGATCCTGCGGCGCTGTACGGCGAGGAGGCGCGTTAGGCGCGCCAATACTCCGAGCGCGGCTGACGATAGGCGCGGGCGCCCGTGCGTTGGCGATGCGCCGTCAGCATGAGCGAGAGGTCGATCAGAGCGAAAAGCGCAACGATCGCCAGCGCGATCGCGATGGGGTCTCGATACCAGACACTGCTCGATTGAAGAGCAGCGGTCGCCGCGTTGTTATCCGCAGGCGACGTGGCCGTGACCGATGCGCCGGCGCTTGGATCATCTAAAGCTGCGGCTGAGGACGCAGCCGTAGTGAGAGTAACTGCGAATAAGACTGCAATGGTTGCCAGGCGCATGGATCACTCCGGTATCAGCTGCTCGATACACATGAGTTCAAGTGCCATGCCATGGCTCAGCAGTCGCCGATTTCGGACGGTCGAGCTTGGTGTGTCACACGGCGAGGGCGGCGATTCGATGCGCCACAAATGCCTAACGGCGAGCAGCTGAGAAGCCGCTCGCCGTTTGAAGCATTCGCTCGCTAGGTGCTGCTTACCTGACGACCGTCGTACCGCCGCGGTCCCCTCCTCGCGCAGCCATGACCGCGAGCACGATCACTACGAGCAATGCGATGGCGCCAACCGCCAGCCACACAGGATCGGTATACCAGACAGTCGTGTTGTCGTCATCGAGGTCGACCTTAATTTCAGTCTGCGGTTGCGCCGGCTCAGCCGGGTCCTGCACTGTAGAAATCACCAGCGACGCCGGTGCGATGACCGCGTTCGGTGCGCTCGGAGCAGCCGAACTCGTTGTTGCACTCGCCAAAACTGCCACGGTCGCCAAAGTCAGTATCTGCGTGAAGCGCATGGATCACTCCGTGAGGTGTTAAGCGAGAAGCCCGGATGCGACCAAGGCTGACCATTGCCTGGTTCGATTGTGTCGCATGCGCGACAGACCGGGCTTCTCGCCACGCTCAATGTGTGTTCAATTGCCATGCCAGCTATGCGACGTGCTGTCGCGGCCGCCTAACGCCGAGCTCCGCTGTGGTGTCTAGCGAGCCCGACGGCTGCCTAGCAGCAGCAACCTTGTCCATGACGACGCCACGTCGACGCCTAACGCGCGACGCCGTTGTGCAGTACAGCCATGGGGCCCGTAATCTCGTCGTTCATGTCCAGCACGAGATTGCCATCTTTGTCGCTGAGGTGCAGGAGCAGGGCGAGCACGTTCTTGCTGAACATGAAGCTGGCGTGATACGGCACTGAACCAGCGAGGTTGATGGGGCCGATCACGGTGACGCCGTTGTGCTCCACTGTGCGTCCCGCTTGCGTCACCTCGCAATTGCCACCTTGCTCCGCAGCGAGGTCCACGATGATGGCGCCGGCGCGCATCGTGTCGAGCATCGCGCTCGTGATCAGGCGCGGTGCTGGCTTCCCCGGAATCAGCGCGGTCGTGATCACAAGATCCTGATCTTTGATATGCTGGGCCAGCGCGTCGAGCGTGCGGCGTTCTTCGTCCGCGGTCTGCGCGCGGGCATATCCACCAGCCGCTTCGGCATCAGCGACCGGTTCGGGCCCTACAAACGTCGCACCTAACGAAAGTACCTGTTCCCGGGCAGCGGCGCGGATGTCAAATCCGGAAACGACAGCACCAAGGCGCCGCGCCGTCGCTATCGCCTGGAGCCCAGCCACGCCCGCACCAATCACGAACGCCTTGGCCGGGGGAATATTGCCAGCGGCGGTGGTCAGCATTGGCAGGAGCTTGGCGGCCTCCGACGCGCCGAGCAGCACGGCCTTGTATCCGGCGATCGTTGCCTGCGACGACAAAACATCCATCGTTTGCGCGCGCGACACGCGCGGCACGCGCTCCAGTGACAGAGCGGTTGCCTTTCGTTCAGAGAGTGCCGCCAGGGTGTCAGCAGCAGCGTGCGGCTGAAGCAGGGAAATGACGGCGGCGCCGTCGCGGATTTGTCGCGCCTCGTCAGGCTGCGGGCGCTGAACTTTCACAACGACGTCACTCGAGCGATAGACTGCTGCCGCGTCACCGAGCTGCGCATCGGCTTGTTCATACGCCGCGTCTGAAAAGCGTGCGCGTTTACCGGCGCCACGTTCGACGCTGACTGTATGCCCGGCTTTTGTGAGGCGCGCGACGCTATCCGGCACGAGGGCCACGCGGGCTTCATGCGCCATCGTCTCACGTGGTACTCCGATTTTCATGTGTAGTGGAAGAAAGGCGACGTCTAAAGTCTAAGGTCCAAAGCCGGAGGGGAAGTGCAGAAGGCCTTAGACCTTAGACCTTGGACCTTAAGCCTATTTCGTTAGGGCAAATACTTCGCCGGAATCGGAAACTGTGCTGTCTCCTGCTGCCAATAAATCGAAACGATCCACCAGCGGTCGCCATCCTTCAGGAGCTGGAAGGAATTGATCCCTCGGGCAAAGGGCGTCTCATCGTCGGGGAGACGGCGCGACTCGTACGTTGAAAACAGGTGCATGATATTGCCGTACGCTTCGGAGACACGCTTGATCTCGACTTCGAAGAAGCCGTTGCGCTCGAGGCCCGGGCCCGCCATCGCCGCGTAATCGTCGACACTTGCGACCATGACGCCGGTACCTCCGGTTGGCCGAGCCACTGCGGGCATCAATCGCGCGTTAGGCACGAAGAGCGAGCGCATCCGATTCCAGTCGCGCTTCTGTCCGGCGGGCCCTGAAATCACAGCGTACACGGCTTTGACTATCGCGTCGGGAGAGGCGACATCTTCCGGCCGTGCCGCAGGCCGCGGCACCGTATCGAGGGAAGGGGGGCGGGTGAGATTGGGTTGTGCGCCAGCGCTCATCGCGGTCAGAGCGAGCAGCGTGGCGAGGACACATGAGCGCGTCATGGCGGGGAGGGGAGGGGGGCAGGTCCTGCAATACGACATCTAAACTCGGCGACATGGTTCCCGCCACGCCGCGGCGGTCAAAAGACACAGCCGCGCGATTTAGATGTGTTGTTGCGAGACCTGACCGCTGCCTATCCCCTATCCCCTATCCACTATCAACTATGCCTACCGCCAGGGGACGCGCACGCTCAGCAGGAGTCCGAAGCTCCCTTCCATCTCGCCGATATCGTTGTCGATGGCGAACGCTTTTTGGTACGTCGGCTGAATGGAAAAGGCGTCGCGGATCACCCACGCGAAGCCAACGTCCACGACGCCAAATGACTGGTTCGCCCGCAATGATTCGGCCGTGCCGATGAGAATCTGCTTCTGCGAGTCGTATTCGTACCGCACAGCAACGTTAGGCACGATACGCATCCCCGAGGATAGAGAATACGGCAAGCCTAACGCCAGGCCGCCGGTGAGGATCACTGTTGTGTAGTCCACGCCATCGAGGTCGTAGGGACCGAAAATCAACCCGCCGCCCACGATCGGGCAGAGCTGCGCGCCGCTGCGGAAGAGATTGATCTGGTATCCGCCTTCCAGCGTCACGGCGGAGCTGGAAACCTCCGTGGAATCGTCGATCGCGACGCCGCCACCGACGCCCGCGAAGACGCCATCGGCGCGTCCCGCGCTGATAGCCCCGGCATATGCCTGCCCATCGCGTGAGCTGTAGCCGCCCACGTTCAGACGCACAGAGCCTCGCCGGAAGGATGGGTAGCCAAGGCACGTTTGCGCGGAGGCCGATTCGACCGCGCCAAGCGTGAGCGCCAAGGCGGCGGCGACGATGCAGGACAGGCGTGTTACTCGCATAGAGACGCTCTCATTTCTCGAGGAACTCTTGTCGACAACGGTAGGGGAATGTGATTCATTGCGTGTTGAACTTTGTGACATGCAACGGTCGGCTGGACCCGGGGCGCCACTAACGTCTCCGTCAGTCTGGTCGTCGTATACACGAATCCAACCGAACTCTCGGACATGCCACGCCAAGTCCAACCTCTGTTGATCGCGCTGCTAGTCGCTGCTTGCAGCGGTGACGGTGGCAACGGGCCATCCGTCCGCGTCGCCAACATCTTCATTTCCTCACCCCTGCCGACGATTGCGGTGGGGGACAAGGTACAGCTCACTGCCGTCGCCCTGGATTCAGTGGGAAACTCAGTCACTACAAACTTCGAGTGGAGCTCATCGGCCGGCGTCGTCGCAATGGTGTCGAGCGGCGGGCTGGTGACAGGAGTAACGGCTGGGAATGCGAACATCGTGGCCCGGGCCGGTGGCGCGACTGGGACGCTCTCACTCACGGTGCGCGCCACCGCGAACCTCGCCGTCGTGACGATGCCCCCAGGCGATGTCTTCACTCCGTTCCAGGTGTCGATTCCCGCTGGAGGCGTTGTGCGCTGGGAGTTTCCGCAGCGACCGCATAACGTGATTTTCGACAAGAAAGCGGGTGTGCCCGCTGACATCCAATCCGCGGCCAACACGGCCATCTCGCGCACGTTCAACACGACCGGAACGTTTCCGTACGATTGCACGTTGCATCCGGGAATGTCGGGGGAAGTGATCGTTAGGCCATAGTGGATAGTGGATAGTGGATAGTTGATAGTGGATGCGCTCGTTCTATCCACTATTCCCTATCAACGATCAACTATTTCGTCACTCCCCGGAAGGTCGGCGTGAAGTCCGGGAAGACGACATTCGTTTGCGTATTCCCCAACCGACGCGAAACGACCTCCGCCAGCACGTGGCGATGATCGAGCGTCACACGCAGGTCGGCGCGATTTTCCAGGTTCTCCATCGCTAGGCCGGGCCACGTATTCACCATCACGCGTCCACCGGCGATACCCTTGCCCATGCAGAACATGACGTTGCCGCGTCCGTGATCGGTGCCGCGGGTGCCGTTCTCGCGCACGTTGCGGCCAAACTCGGATATGACGACGACGGTGACGCCGCCGGGATAGCCGCCATTGATAACGTCCTGCCAGAATGCGCCTAACGAACCGAAGAGCGAGTTCATCGTGTTGAACATCGATCCCGCGATCGGATCCTGGTTGGCGTGCGTATCCCAGCCGCCGATGTCTATGTGTAACGCTTCCACACCGATGTCGCCCTTGATGAGGGCAGCGCTGGAACGCAGGGCGCGACCGAAACCATTGTTGGGATACACGGCGCCGTTGGCAGGTCGATAGCCAGCAATATTCAGATTCTGCAGCAGCGTGATTGTATTGAGCGCATCGAGCGCAGAGGCGCGAACAGGTTCCTCGGCGGCTTCGTAGTGCGCACGGATCCAGGCGCTGCGTTCAACGCGCGTTCCCGCCGAGCCTTGAATGCCGTAGTTCGCCGGATCGCTGATGGGGAGCGTTTTGGGTCCTCCGACCAGCGTGCGGGCGAGGCCATCCGAAAGGCCTAACGCGCGAATCGGCGCTGTCGTGCGCATCGGCGTCGACGTCGCCAAGTGGCGCGCCAGCCACCCCGTTGCAACGTTAGGGTCGCGCGGCTTACCGACTTCGATGTACTTCTGCGCGTCAAAGTGCGAGCGTGACGGATCGACGGAACCAGTGGCGTGAATGACCAGCAATTCGCCGGCCTGATACGCGGGCATGACAGCCGCCAATGGCCGCGATACCGCCCACGTGTTATCCAGTGCGATCCCGCGCGTCGCGGCATTCGCCGCATCCGGTCGCGGAATGGCGATCGTCGCGCGCCCCGAGTAGTACAGCGGATCGTTGAACGGGTACACCATGGACAACCCGTCCGAGCCGCCACGCAAGAACACAGACACGAGGATGTCGCGCGTCGAGTTCTGTGATTGGGCGAGGACGACTTTCGGGAGCCACTCTGGGAAGAGCGCGGTCGCGAATATGCCACCGCCTAACAAGAAGCCATCGCCGACGAACTGTCGCCGCGTGACTTCGTTGTATTCGTTGCAGGCGTTGCAATCGTGCTCAAGCGTATCGGTCATCGTCCGCGCTCCATCCGGGGAGTGGGATACTCGTTGGGAACCGCGCTAGTAGTACATGAAGGCTGTGGAGCTCACCGCGAGGGCGAGGGCATCGCGCAGCCTGGCATCAGTCAACGTTGCGACAGACATAAAGGCGACCAACTGTTGCCGCAGCGATACTGGCATCTCACTGCCGAAGAGATGCTTGCTGATCGCGTCGGCGATAGCATCCGGCGTGTTCACAGTTCGGAAGCGTGCGAGATCGACGCGCGCGTCGTTGCTGTTCGTCGCGAGGTAGTTGGCGTAGTTCCAGCGCAGGAGGATCGTCCCGGCCCAGAAGTCGACGCGATCGGGATAGCCATCCGGGTCGTCCCACTGGAAGTAGGGCATACCTAGATAGAGCGCGTAGGTGAATGCCAGGCGCGCCTGGTTGTTGAGCGTCGGTTGCAGCGAGCGCACCGACGACACGATCAGATGATTCGGCCGCTTGAACTTGGCCGGCGCCGCCATGAGGTTCGCAGGCGTTAGGATCTTGCGCAGCATCGATCTGATGTCACCGCCCGTTCTCGTGTATTCGGCGGCGACCGCGTCGACGACAGCCGTTGGCGGTTCGTATTGCAGCATCCAGCGCGTCATCTTGTACGCGATGTACTTGGCTGTGCTCGCGTGCGTGACGAGGAAAGTGAGCAACTGTTCGCCCTCGGCGATGCCACCCGCTCCAATGCTTGCCGCCTGCGGCGGGAAGGCCCGGCCCATGAACGTCTTGGCACCGAAGTCGTGGCCGCTGGGATCGAAATAGAACTCACCGCGGTTGCGCACGCCCCATCCGGTCAGGATGCGCGTTGCTTCTTCGACATCGGTCTGCGTGTATCCGCCGTCGACGCCTAACGTGTGCAGCTCGCAGATCTCGCGCGCGTAATTCTGATTGACGCGGTTGACGCGACTGAGCGTATTATCGAGGTACGCCAGCATTGCGACGCTGTGCGCTGACGCGCGCAGCATGTCGGGGAACTTGCCCAATGCGTGCTTGCGGATGACTTCGCGCTGATCGATGGTCTGGAGATATTGGACCTTGTCCCAGAGGATGTTGAAGTGGTCGCTCCAGAACTCGACCATGCGCTCGTATAACTGCCGCTTGGAGTACACGGCGCGATAGAACGTGGAGCGCGTGAGATGATCGAAAATCACGCGCTGATCCATGTTGTAGAGCTGCGTGTGGTCGTACGTCAGCGTCGGGAAAGCACCAGCGACGAAGGTATCGACAGCGGAGTCGTCGATTTTGGCCGGGTTGAGCTGCTCTTCCAGATACTTGGTGAACCCGAGTTGCTTGGCGCGCTGCAACTCTTCGTCGGTGATCCCGTGCGTCACGCGCCTAACGAGCCGCGAGATCGCTTCTTTACCGGGAGCCGGCTGATTGGTCGCAAAGCCCGAGTAGATGCGCGGACGGGGTCGCGCGATACGCTGCGCTCGAGCGCTGCGTGCCGGGATGAGTGACGCACCAGCGAGAACGGCGCCGAGCTTTAGTAGGTCACGACGCGATTTTTGCTGCGATGGAGCGTCGGCCGCGGCCGCGTCATTCTCGAGCTCCTGATC
This sequence comes from Gemmatimonadaceae bacterium, assembly GCA_052388395.1. Classification (GTDB taxonomy): domain Bacteria; phylum Gemmatimonadota; class Gemmatimonadetes; order Gemmatimonadales; family Gemmatimonadaceae; genus DASYRX01. The sequence continues at coordinate 16,781 of JBQTIF010000228.1, forward strand.
CATATCGGTGTCCGTATCGGTAGGTGACATGCGCGCCTCTAGCTCGTAGCCGTTAGCACTAGCTCATATTCGACTGATCTCTACGTCACTGCGTTACGACTCGCCGCGATCCAACACGTTAAGACACACGCAAGCCGCCGCGCCCTGAACGTACTCAATACTGTTCTTTGGCGCCGCGACAAATGGCGCGGCGCACGTGTGGCGCCGCTCACGCAGTGGTGCGTGCGCGAGACGATTTGGACGCGATGAGTGACGAGCAGCTGATACACGACTGTGGGCTCGAGCCTACGCGTTGGCGTGGACGCCTAACCAATGACGTCTTTGTCCTCGCCTTCGCCCCCGGCCTTCCCGTCACGCCCGAGACTCATAAGGTCATAGCCGATGGCGTTTCGCTGCCCCCCCCCCGGGCTGCGATAGATGTACGGCTTCCCCCACGGGTCGAGCGGAACGTCTTTGCGGAGGTAAGGCCCGCGCCAGTTCGGGGGAGCGGGGGCTCGAGTCGGCCGTTCACGCAGCGCGGCAAGCCCTTGATCTGTCGTGGGGTACGCGCCGTTGTCCAAGCGGTAATTATCGAGCGCGGTTCCGAACAGCTCAACCTGAGTTTGCGCCGCTGTTGTTCGTGCGTCGGAGACACGCCCAAGGATCTGCGGCGCGACGATGGCGGCGAGCAGTCCCAGGACGATGATCACGACGACCAGCTCGAGGAGTGTAAACCCTGAGCCGGTGCGTAAGCCGCAAGTAGACACGCGCGGTCGTCGATGCATTGTCACTCCGATCTAGCGAATAATCGTGGCCGCGTTGACGCTGTAAATAGCCTGTAGCATTGCGAGTGCCACAAAGCCGACCAGCAATCCAAAAAGCAGAATCAGCGCGGGCTCAACGAAGGAGACGAGTTGCCGCAGCGATCGCTGCGCGTCGTCGTCCGCGCGGACACCTGCCTGCATGGCAAGTTCGGGGAGTGAGCCGCTCTCTTCTCCGGCCGCGACAAGCTCCAGCGCGAGCGGCGGCAGCAGACCCGCCATTGCGGTCGAAATGGTCCGGCCGCGGCGCACGTCTTCGATAGCCTGATCCAGGCGGCGACCGAATGCCGTGTTCACGACGGCGGAGCGGGCTCCGATGAGCGACGCGAGAACCGTCGCGCCACTCTCCAGCAGCGTAGCGCACGTGCGAAGAAAGCGCGCACTCTCAAGTCCTTCCTCAATGGGCCCAGCTATTGGCACGCGCAAGCGGGCGCTGTGCCATCGCTCGCGCCGAGTCGGAACGGAGAGCCACGCGCGCACAGCGACAATTGCGCCGAGGAGCATGAGCGCGGCGAGCCACCACCAGCGCTGCGCGACGTCGCTTACGCCTAACAACATCCGTGTCGAGAGCGGAAGCACACCGCCGAGCTCCTCGAGCATCGCCGCGAAACGTGGCACGACAAAAAGCATCATAACGAGAACTGCGAGGCTGGCGACGACAGCGAGGAGGGCGGGGTAGGAAAGCGCCGCGCGGAGACGATCACGCAGCGCGCTCTGCTCTTCCAGATGCGCTGCGATTCTCGCGAAAGCCGCATCCAACGCGCCGGCCTCTTCTCCCGCCCCGACCATGGCGATGACGACGGGGGAATACGTCCCCTGCGTACGCCGCATCGCCGCAGCGAGCGACTCACCGCGTTGCACAGATTCGCGAATACTCTGCGACGCTCGCGCCACGTGTGCGTTTGTCGCCGTGGCACTGACGAACGTCAGCGCGCGATCTAACGGCACGCCGGCTTTGAGTAACGTCGCGAGCGTGCGCGCCCACACACTCAGCGCATCGCGTTGCGACGAGCGCCTCTGACGGCGAACGGCGACCTCGTTGGCGCTCGGCGACAACTCCACCGGCACGAGTAAGCGTTCTTCCAACGAAGCGAGCGCTGCGCGTTCTGACTCGGCGGCGAGGACGCCGTCGACCAGGCGGCCGTCCGGCGTTGCGGCGCGGTAGCGGAAGTGCAGACTCGAATCGGGCATGTGGTTCGTTAGGTCGCCGCGCTGCCGACGACGCGCACGACTTCTGCGATCGAAGTGACACCTTCAGCGGCAAGCGTCCACGCCGAATCACTGAGCGTGCTCATCCCCGCCTGCTGGGCGGCTGCGCGGAGCGCATCCAGTGGCTGTCGCTCGACGATCATCTGGCGCAGCCGGTCGTCAAGCACGAGCAACTCATAGATGCCGCTGCGCCCGCGATAACCAGTGTGGGCGCACTCCTCGCACCCTTTCGGGCGCCGATACGTGCCGCGCGCGGTATGCGACGCCAGCTCCACCGCGTTAGGCGTAAATGGTTCTGCGCAGTTGGCGCAGAGCAAGCGCACGAGGCGCTGGGCCAGAATCGCCTGGACGGTAGCGCTCACCAGGTAAGGCTCGATGCCCATGTCCGTCAGTCTTGTCACTCCGCTGGTGGCGTCGTTCGTGTGCAACGTCGTGAAGACGAGATGCCCGGTAAGCGCAGCTTGCACGGCAATGGCAGCCGTTTCGCCGTCGCGCGTCTCCCCTACCATGATGATATCGGGATCATGTCGCAGGATTGAACGCAACGCGCTGGCGAAGGTGACGCCTGCTTTGCGATTCACCGGCATCTGTACAACCCCAGCGATCTGATACTCCACGGGATCTTCCACGGTGACGAGCTTCACGCCGGGGGCGTTGAGCCGCGCGATCGCTGCGTACAGCGTCGTTGTTTTTCCGGACCCGGTAGGTCCGGTCACAAGCACTAAACCGCTCGCGCGCGCAGTGATCGCTTCCCAGGCGGCACGGATAACGGGTCGCATGCCTAACTCGGCAAGGTCGCGCGGCTGCGCACCGTGATCCAGCAAGCGCACCACGATGCTCTCGCCGTGTAGAGCCGGGAGCGTAGCCACCCGCAGATCGATATCGCGCTCGCCGAGCCTAACGCGAGCGCGACCATCCTGCGGCAAGCGGCGCTCAGCGATATTGAGTCCCGCCATGATCTTGACGCGACTGATCACGGCCGCCGCTTCTGGTCCGCCAATACGCGAGACGTCATGCAGCACGCCGTCCAGGCGATAGCGCACGCGGACTCCTTCGCGCACTCCAGCGGATTCAAAATGCACATCGCTGGCGTGTGCCCGGAGCGCGTCAAGCAGCAGGACATTCACGAGCCGCACAACCGGCGCCTGCGACGCGAGCGCGCGCACATCGTCGAGCGTCGCGTCGTCGAGCTCGAGCGTCGCGCCGTTCGAGTCGTTCGTATGCGGCGACGTCAGCTCGCGGCCGACTGCAAGGATCGCCGCGCGGATCTCCGCCGCGCTCGTCTCGACGAGTCTGATCGGCCGCTCGAACAACAGCTCCAGCTCGTCCAGTGTGCTCTGCGAGACGGCTTCGCCGGCCGCAACGAGTAAGGACCGATCTTCGGCGGTGCCTAACGGCAATAGACAGTGCTGGTCGAGGTAGCGCGGCGACAGGCGCTGCGCCCACTCAGCGGCCGCCGCCTCACGCAGATCGATCGCCGGACGCGTCACGGTTTTTTGCGCATCGAATCGGCTGCCGTGCCAATGCTATCCATCCGGCTGCGCACGCGTTCACGAATCGCGTCGGCCTCGGCGTCGGTGCGCACGATATACGGTGTGACGAAGATGGCGAGCTCGGTACGCGAACGGTTGCTGCTCGAGCGCTTGAACAGAAACCCGATGAGCGGCAGATCCTTGAGGAAGGGAACTCCGCTATCACGGACTTCGGTTGAGTTTCCGATCAGCCCGCCGATGACCACGGTCTGACCGTTCCGGATGATCGCGTGCGTTGCCGCTTCACGGGTGGAGATGATCGGCGCATTGAGAGCCGCCTGTATCGTCTGCGTCGTTAGAGTGCTCACTTCCTGCAGCACTTCCACGCTCACGTAATCGTCCGAGTTGATGGTCGGGACGATGATCAGGTTCGTTCCCACGTCCTGATACTGCACGGTACGGTCGATCGCGACGTCGTTGCCGAGGCGCGTCGAGGCTACGAACGGCACTTTGTTGCCCACGAGGATCCGCGCCTCACGATTATTGACGGCGAGCACCTGCGGCGTGGAAAGCACTTTCACGTCAGAGCGCGACGCGAGAGCGCGCAGCAGCGCGCGCACGTCCACGCGCTCGAGCGATACAACCTTCAGCAAGAAATCGCCGAGCGGGTTGACTGAATCAGCTGCGTCCGGATTGCCGAGGCGCGCGGTCGTGCTCCCCCCTCTTGCAATCCAATCGACGCCAAAGTCTTCGCCCCTGCCTAACGTGATCTCCGCTACTGCGACTTCCAGCAGCACTTGCGGTGGACGCGTATCCAGTGCCTCGATTGTCTCTCGCAACAGCGGGAAGTTGGGCGGTGCCGTTCGAATAATTAGCGAATTGGTCGGCACACTTGGCACAATTGTGGTGCGACCGACCAGCTGGCCGGGAGACTGTGCCATGGCGCCTGGCGTGGTGTCACGCGGTGCCACCTGCGGAGGGAGGTAGGTCTGCGGAATGACTGCGTCGCGGCGAGTCTGGAACGCTTCCATTTCGCGCACGCGAAACTGTCCCAGTGTCGATGTCAGCGAACGATCCGACAGGGACCCGGTGCGGCTCGAGCTCACCGCGACGCCGAAGAGACGCCCTAACGATGTCGCCATTTCGTCGGCGTCGGCGAACTTGAGCGGCACGACGTAAGTCGCGAGGCCTGCTTCGCCCTGCGGGCGCTCGTCGAGACGTCGCAGGAGCTCGATGTAGCGCGCGACGTTGGTGCCGCGGTCAATGATGAGCACCGCGTTGTTGCGTTCCACCGCTTCGATGCGCGCGTCCTTCGGCGCTACGCGACGCAACGCATCGACGGCCTCTTCGGCGCGGATCGCTGTGAGTGGAACGAGCTGGCTGATCAAGCCTAACGGCGGTGGCGATGGAAGGGTGAACCCGACACCCACCTCCGCCGGCGGAGGCGCGCTCGTTGCCGGAACGATCTGCGCCACGGACCCGCGCTGGACCATCACGAGACCATTACCGTCCAGCAGAGATTCGAGCACGGCGATCAGCTCGTCGCGCCCGATCGGGCCCGCGCTCGTGAAGGAAACGCGCTTGTCAGGCGGCACATCCGTGACAATCACACTCAGGCCAAGCCCGCTCGCGACAGAGCGCAGGACGTCAGCCAGCGGCGCGTTGACAAAATCGAGCCGCGTTACGCGCGCTGGCTGGTCTTGAGCAGCGGCTGCGTGCGAGGCGAAGAGCAACGCCAGCGCGAGCGCCGGGAGCAGGAGCAGAGGACGGCGCCGAATCACGGACGGGCCTCAGTGGGTTTGAGAAGTTCGAGTACCACGCGCCCGCTAGGGCCATCCAACAGCACACGTCCGGCTTCGATCCGACGAATTCGATACGACCCTGCCCGTTCGCCGACACGATAGAACCGCGGAATCGAGTCGACCTGTGGTGCGAGGATCAGCGCTCTGTCGCCTAACGCATCGAGCACTGTGCCGAGCAGCGACGGCGTGTCCGCCGCATTCGCGGGATCGAACGGCATTCCCGCATCGCCGATCGTTGCAGAACTCGCTGGCACGTCACTGCCAGGTGCATAGCGTCGCCCGGGAGCGCGACGCGACGCCGCGAAGATGTTGCTTGCTGCGACACGCTGAGCATCTCCAACTCGCGCTGGAGAAACGGCAGGGAAGACGCGGAGCGAGTCGCCAACCAGCGCACCGGCCGACTCGTCCGGAAGCTCGGCTTCGAGCGATGGACGCCAAAGGAGAGCGGCCGCCGCCACCGCGACGAACGCCATGGCGAGTGCGCGCAGCCCCGTAGTCAGGCGCTCACTATGCTGCGCTATCATGGTTGTACCCACGGAGCACGGATCGCGACGTTGATCGTTAGCAGATCGCCGCGAAGCGGGTTCGGTTGCACGTCCAACTCCTGCAGCTCCGCGAACGGCGCCCCTCGGGTGATGCGCTCCAAAAGCGCGGCCAGGCCAATCACGTCGCCTACCGCGCTGAGACGCGCTCCGACGTGCGCCGCGTCGCTCGGCGCGTCTGCGTTTGCTCCGGCGACGTCCAGCTGCTGCACCTGTAGCTGGCTCGCTTCCGCCATCTCTTGAACCGCTCGCTGCAGTTCCGCGGTGGCGAGACTCGCCGATTCACCGACGATCAGTCGACGCGGTGCGGCGTCGAGCGTACGCTCACGCTCCTCGGCTGTGCGCGTTAGGCGTGCTTCGCTGCGCGCGAGCCAGTGCAGCCGGGCAAGCTGTTCGCGTTTGCTGGCGATCGATTCTTCGCGTGCCGTCCAGCGGCGAGCATACGGCACGACGGCGTACGCGGCTAGCAACGCCGCAACGCTCACCAGCGCGGCGACCACCAGCGTGCGACGCTCGCGCGGCTCAATCGGTCGGCCGAACACGGAACGCCACGGAAAACGATTCGAACTCTTGCGCATCCTCGCGGAAGCGCGTCGACGGGGACGTCATGCGCACATCGGTGAAACGGGGGTCGCGCTCCAGCGCCGGTACGATTGCGGCTGCTTCGCCGCCGCGTGCGCGACCGCTCGCTTGCCATGCATCTGCTGTCATTCGCAGGCGAGTGACCACGACGCTCCGTGGCAGCAGCTCACTTAACGCCGCGAGCGTATGAACGGCGTCGTTCGATCCTGGGACCGATGCGCGAAGGAGCTGTGCTTCGCGGTCCAGTCCCGCCAAGCGCCGGCGCAAGGCGAGTCCCGGCTGCGCGCCGCCTTCGGCGGCAACAATCGCACGGTCGAGGCGGGCCTCGTACGTGCTGCGCGAGTAGTCCAGTGCGGCGAGCGCACCTATCAGCGCGACGATCATCGCAGCCGTATGCATCGCCACGCCACGTACGCGCCGCGTTCGCAGTCCACGCTGGGATGCTGCGGTTGTTAGGGATTCCCAGTCATCTACGCCGCGAGCTGCAGCGGCGCCGATTGCGACGGTCCACTCAGCGCCGAGCGCGCCCGCAGGCGGGATTTCCCGAGCGGGATTTGACTGTGCGCGTCGCGCAACGCGCGCATGCGTTAGGCGACCGCCAGCAAGCGACGCCGTCGCTATTGCGTCCCCAGCAGCGCTGATCTCGTACGTGCCGTCTGCGAGGCCTGTGAATTGAAGCGCGACGGGCGCGGGTACAATCAACGTGACGGGGCCTAACGTGCTGAATGCGCCCACCCAGCGATCGACTCGCTCGGCGTCGATAGCGAATGCGAGCTGCGCCGCGCGGTGCCACGACACGGCGGAAGTAACGCTGCTCCCCAGTTCCGCGAAGTAGCGCGCGGGTTGCAACGCAATGGCGCGCCATTGCTCGGCCGGCGCTACGTCGGGAAGGAGCACTTCCTTCACCCGCAATAGCAGGGAACCGATCGCGAGTCGCACCGAGCTGGCCGTCCCCAACTTGGCGCGCAGCGTCGCTGCGGCGCCGTCGGGATCGTCAGCGTCCCATGCGATTTCCAAAGTCGCCACCGCGCCGCGCCAGCTACGCCTAACGGCACGGACGTGCGTGGCAGTCAATTCCAAGCCGATACAACGCATTAGCGAGTCCGCTCGCGCCACCGTACAAGAGCAAGATCATTCCCTTGCACGGCGTACACGGCTTGAATCTCGTGTGTCAGCGCGCTCCCCTCCAGCCAGCCGCGACTGACGAGTAGCAGACGGCTCGGGACATCGGTAAACGCGCCGCGCGCCGCACGCAGCACCGGTGCTAGAGCGCTGCTGCGGTTTGTCATTCCATCGCCGTCGACAGTGAGATATTCTGCCGCTCGTTCAATAAGCTCCTGATCCACGTCAGGGATAGTCCTCAATTCATCAAGACTGGTGAGATATCGTGCGCCGCCCCTCGCCGGGGCCGTCCGCTGCCCAATAGGGAACGACTCGTCAGGTGAATCAGGGGTCACGCCCGTGCCGATGTGCGCGCGTATGGCGGCGGCCGTGCGTCGCGCGGCGCCCGCTTCACCAACCTCGCTCAGGAGCTGCGCAACGGCATCAGCATCCGCGTAGTTGAGATCCAGCTTGGCATTCACGTCCTCCAGCGCGACATCCACGCGCGCCGCGCCGAGCGTGGCGAGAGCGCCGGGAAATGGCTGTTTGGAGAGATCGTTCAACAGCTCGGTGCGCAGCGCCGAATCGGAAATAGCGCCTAGCGAGTCCTCGATGGTCTGCACAGCGACCAGAATACCGCTCTCGGCAGCATAACGAGCGACGATCTGCGCGCGTGCGTTGGACGCAACCGCGATCGCCGAGCGCGAGCGCGCACTGACCGCGAGCGATAGACCGCCAGCGACGACGATCGTCCACAGCACGAGAACGAGCGTGCTGCCGCGCCTGGACGTGCGCGCGGCGCTCAAGATGCCCCCCCCCCTGCGAGCTGCGTCGTCACGACAAGCGGAACCGGCGCAGTGGCGCTGCGAGAGGTCGCGAGCGGAACGAATTCAAAGACTACCGCAGCTGGTATCTGCAGAGAACGCGGCCACGCTTCGATCCATTCGCCAGCCTGTGTTTGCAGCCGTGCGCGGATGGCGGCGAGGTCGGTGACTTCGCCCTGCAACGCGACCGTGCCGTCGGCGTGCAGGAGCACAATCGTTAGGCCTCGCTCCGACGGCGCCAGGCGCACACGCGATGCCGGACCGGTTCCCGCTGGGAATGCGAGACCGCGCGAGTAGAACTCGACGATGTGACTTGGCCCGGCTTGCGTGACTGTGTCACGCAGAACGAAAGGCGCGATCCCCGCAGCCGGAGCTTCCGTCATGTGCCGTAGCGCTTGGACCGTCAGTGCTCGGAAGCGCGTGTCGCTTTCGGTGCGCGTTGCGTGAAACTGCAAACGCTCCTGTGTATCGAGCCCTGCAACAAGCGCGGCGCGCGCGGCGAGGGCGATGAGGCCGGCGATTGTCAGCGCCACGATGACCTCGAGCAACGTGAACGCGCGTCTCATGGGCGCATGACGCGGTGCACGACGAGGCGCTGCCCATCGGGGAGAAGCACGGTCACGGCCACGTCGACCAGTCCCGTTGTGATAGGCTGCTCTGAGATCGTCGTCGTATAGCCGGCGTCGTTAGGCAAAGTTGTTGCGCCTGCCTTACGAGCTTCCATCGCGGCTTCCGCGAGCTGCGTGCCGCGCAGCCACTGTTCAGCGTTGCGCGCGGCGCGTGAGGACTGTTGGAACGTGCCGAGAAAGCCAACGGCGGCAATCGCGAGGATGACCAGCGATCCGAACGACTCGAGGAGGGACATGGACAACTCAGAGGACGCTGGTAGCTACGGCCTTATCGTGCAAGACACGGCGTCGATCACAGGTCCCTCAACGCGCCGTTCGCCTTGGGCCGGAAGGCAAGCACCCAACTCGGTCACCCGCAGCGCGAAGGCAGCCGGCGGGGCTTCCGCCAGGCGGCCGGAGGCCAGGACTGAGCTTGGTGTGCTTTCAGGGGCGATGTCCCAGGCGCCATCCCGCTCTACGTTCAGGCGCATCGGCTCCGCGCGCGCCACCGCCAAGGCTTTGGCTTGATCGACGAGCGCCGACTCGGTCGTGGCGCCTGGCGCTGCCTTTGGGGGAAAAACGTTCGGATACACGATCGCGGCTACAATAGCCAGGATCGCGATAACGATCATCACTTCGACCAGCGTTAGGCCGTATCGATTAGTGCGGGCCAAATCGTACCTCACGCGTTATGCCAGGTGGACGATGAACGCACCGGCCACGCCACGCTATCCGTGGCTTCCCAGCCAGTCCACTATCGCGCGGCCAAAGGCCGGTAAATCCTTGGGTACTCGGGAGCTTATGATGTTCTCGTCGACGACAACCTCGGCGTCCTCCCAGCATGCGCCCGCGTTGGTCAAATCGTCCCTGATGCCAACGGTGCTCGTCAGGCGGCGGCCGCGAACGATCCCAGCCGAGATGAGGATCCATGGGCCATGGCAGATGGTTGCGACGAGCTTGCCCGCGGCGTGCACGCCGCGCACAAGCTGAAGTACGTGAGGGTCGCGTCGGAGCTTGTCCGGAGCCCAACCGCCCGGCGCGAGGATTCCGACCAACTGATCGGCGTGGTAACCGCGCGCACTGCCGTCCATCGTGGCTGGGTAGCCGTGTTTTCCGCTGTACGTCGCGTCACCCATTCCGGCCATCGGCGCGGCGTACCCGGCTTCCTCCAGCCGGAGCTTGGGATACCAGACTTCGAGATCCTCGTACTCTGGTCCGACGAGAATAAGAACGGTGCCTTTAGCCATTTCGCGTTAGGGTGCGAACCGCGCACCGCCGTAAAGAGTCCACCGGTGTCGCCGCGGGTGGTCGATCGAATACGCGGCTCCGTAATACAGGGCGACGTTCGGCAGACTGGCGAATCCGATAGTCTCGAAGGTTTGTCCCCCCTCGAAACCGACGAAGCGCTGCCAGTTGCCGTTAGGATCGTACACCTTAAACCAGGCCGCGTACAGCGATGCCGGAAGGCCGGCGTGCGACAGCGCCGCGCGATACGCTGCGAACGACCGGCCGCTCGCACTTCCCGCGGGGAGTGCCGCTGAGGAAATGCGCTGCGGAACGACTCGGTCATCAAAGAGGGGCGGTGCGAGTCCGCCGATGCTGAATACCTCAAAGCTCGCCGCTGCGGAAAGCGAGTCAGGCTCCAGCTCCGTTGTTCCACCTGACGCCGACAAGCGTAAACGCAGCGCCCCTAAAGCAGCAGTGATGCCTAACGAAGCGATGCTGCGGCGTACGTCCACATCTCCGGTCTCACCAGCGCTGGCGTAGGCACGGAGTTGGATGGCGCGCCACAGTCCGAGACTGCGGCGCAATGCGTACGTGACTTCTACGTCGGCATGGCTGCGGTCGACGGCCGTCGAATCGGATAGGCGAAGTTCCGCACGCGACGCGCCGAACTGCCAGCTCCAAGCAGTGGAGCCGTAATCGAGCACCCGTCCAATCGAAAGCGCGCCGCCGGTGAAGCGCGGATTCTCGCTGCCGCGCGCGGCGCCAAACTGCGCCGTGAAGCCTTGAGTTTCGACGTCGAATGCTCGCCATCCACGCCAGGCGATACCTAACGAGCCACCGCGCCACACGCGGCGCTGCCCATACGCGCCCTGCGCAAGCAAGGCAAGCTTTCCTGCAGGGTCGTAATTGGTGAGCGCGAGTAGCGCGTACGATCCGTCCGCGCCGGCGCCGAATCCCGGCAGATAGCGCCAATCGCGCGGACCCACGCCGTAGCCGCGCGGGGCCACGTCCATGGAATCAAACGAGGGACCGGGCGCACGCGGTATCGGCGCGGCGGGATGCAGCGTCGCGGGCAAGTTCGCTGCTTGTCGCTCGTGTCGCATGTGCAACGAGAGACGACGGACATCAAGCCCGGTAGGGTGAAGATCCAGATACCACGCGGTCTGGTCCTGGAGGCTGTAATCTGGGGCGGTCACTGCGCTGACGACATTGGTAACGGCGCGCGGTGTGCCGGAGTCGATTGCGATCAGCTCGAGGTTGGGAATGCCACTGCGGTCACTCACAACCAGCAGATCGCCTCCCACCCAGACAGGAGAGTGTTGCGAGGCACTGTCGTTAGGCGTGACGAACGTGACGTGGCCGCTTGGCACGTCCACGATCCCGATCTGCCAGCGCCCGTCGCGCTGCACACTGGCGGCGATGCGGCGACCATCGCGCGACCATCGCGGGCGATGCCACGACAGGGCGAACGTCCCCGGCATCAGCTCGCGCCACGTGCCATCTGCCAGCGTCACGAGTATGAGACCACAGCGTCCGGCAGCGCAGCGTACGGCCGCTGCGCGAGCACCATCGGGTGACGGATCCGCGGAGCGAGTAGCCGCACCGCGCGTCACGCGTCGAATGCTCCCCGCCTGCCAGTTCCACAGGAAAAGGTCCGGACGGGAAGCTCCGTTGCCTAACGGCATTTCTCGGCTCACCAGGATATGCGTCCCGTCAGGCAGCCAGCGAGGGTTATTGTATCCGGCTCCAAAGGCCGCACGCAGCGTCGCCTCGGCGCGGCGCGGCAACGGAAACGAATCGAACGGCGCGACGTCGAGCGGATCGCGTGCGAGGGTTCGCGCGCGACGTCGCAGCAGCGTGCTGTCAACGCCTCCAGGTCCCGTGCGCCAGACGACAAGGCGGGATGGGACGTTAGGCTGGCGCAACACAAGCGCGACGCGGGTGCCATCGGGGGAGACGGCGGGCTCCCCAGTACTCCAGAACAAGCGCTGAACGAGTTCCCCTTCTCGCACGCCCGCTTCGTCGACCGTTTTGCGAGCCAGCAGCGCGCGCTCGGTGACCTGCACGACGAATTCGCCATAGAGATCGGCCGGCGACGCGCCGTAGACACCTGCGAACGCCGCGGCGAATGAGCGCGGCTCCCGCGCACTCAGTCGGCGCCAGACATGCTCCAGGCTTGCGTCTCCTTTTCGCTCTGCGAGCCATTCCAGAAACGCGGACCCAACCAAGTACCGCATTGCGCCGCCGAGAAACGTGCGCGTTTCGTCGAGTGCGCTGAACGATGGGAGCTTTCCGCTCACCGCCCACTCGCGCAGTATCGCGGCGCGCGCCGCGGAATGCGGCCGTCCTGCGCCCGTTAGGCGTCCTTCGATGAGGGTCGCGTACCCCTCAAAGACCCATGGCGGCGCTTTCATTGCGACGGGACCCACGCGGGCAGGAAGCAAAGACCACCAGAACCGTTCGCGCGGATTGCGTGACACGTACGTCAGATGCGCGATGTGCGCATATTCGTGCAGCGCGAGGATTTCCCCCCAACCGCGATGCTCACCAAACGTGAGCGACGGCGTCGGTGGTGTGGGCCACAACACGATCACCGGTCGATCGAGCAGTGGCACGGCGTACCCGTTCGCATCGCCAGTCGGATCCTCTACGATCACCGTGACGCGGCTCGCCGGCGAATTCCCCACAGCGGCCGACACCGCGGCGGCATAGCTCTCCATCCGCGACGCGACGTGTCGCGTCCACGCTTCCAACGTTGCTGGGGCGTGAAAGTCGAAGTGCGCCGTCCGAAACGTGCGCCACGGCTGCCCAGGTTGGGTGACGCGCTGCGCGCTCGCCGAAGATGGCCAGCCTAACGACAACAGAACCACGGCCGCCAGCGCTGCGCGCAGCGGCCTGACGCGGCGCATCCTATCCGGTTGCTTTAAGCGCGCGATACCCCATCGCTTTGAGCCGAGCCACACGCAACGCCATCGGCGGGTGCGTGCCGAGTCGAGCGGCGAGCCACCCTTCTTTGGCATTTACACGCCGGCCAAGCGGGTCGGCGATGCACAGGTGCGCCGTTCCACGCTTAATCTGTTTCGTCGGTTCCGCTGCATGCTCGATTTTCTCCAGCGCGCTCGCGAGCGCTAGCGGATTGCGTGTGAACTGCGCGCTCATCGCGTCCGCCAAGTATTCACGCTCGCGGCTCACCGAGAGCGCAAGCAGACGCACAATGATTGGAGCGAGCAGCCAGCTGATCAGCCACACCGCGAGGAGGATAAGTACTAGCGGACTACCACCTTTCTTGCCGCCACGACGACCACCACCCCCGCCGATACGGCCACGGAAGATCACCCGCCACAACACATCCGAGAGCAGCACGATCGTCCCGACGAGCGCCGCGAGCAGCGTCATCAACCGGACATCGAGGTTCTTGATGTGCCCCATCTCGTGTCCGACGACGGCCTGCAACTCGGAGCGATCGACGGTCAGCAACAGACCTTCGGTAACCGCCACATGCGCGTGGTTCGGATCACGCCCCGTCGCGAACGCGTTAGGGTCCGGATCGTCGATTAGCCAGATGCGCGGGCGCGGAATACCGCTGGCGATCGCCATCTCCTCGACGACGTTCACGTATTGCGCTTCGACCTCGTTCTGCGGGTCGAAGATTTCACGCGCGTTGGTCGACTTAAGCACCTCAGCGGCGCCGAAGCGCCAGGCGAAAATCGCGAGCCCGATTCCCACAACTGTCAACGCCGCGCCGAACCACGGTACCGTATGATGGTACTCCATTGGTTCGGCGTCGCGCGTGTACAGGTACGCGATGTAATCTCCGCCGAAGCCTAACCAGGCGAAGAACAGAATAAAGCCGACAATCAACCACGCCGAGCGACGACGATTGCGCGCCTGCTGCGAAAAGAGATCGACGGGCTGTGAGTAGTCGACGTTAGGCGACGCGCTCACGAGCGCCCCTTATCCAAGCTCGACTTTCGGCACGGCTCGCTCCATTTCCTCCGTGATCTCCCAGAGTTCAACGGGGCTCGCGCCGGCCACGCCGGCAATGAATACCGTCGGGACCTGCTTCTGCTTGGTGTTGTACTGCGTCGCGACGTCATTATAGAGCTGACGCGCAAAGGCGATTTTGTTTTCGGTGGTGGTGAGCTCTTCCTGCAGCTGCGCGACGTTCCCGGTCGCTTTCAGCTGCGGATACGCCTCGACGACTGCCAGTAACCGGCCCAAGGCACCGGTAAGCTGAGCTTCTGCTTGAGCGGTTGCTCGCACGCCAGCACCTGACGATTCAACGGCGATCGCTCGGTTGCGCGCTTCGACTACCGCCTCGAGCGTCTGCCGTTCGAAGTTCATCGCTCCTTTGACGGTGTTCACGAGATTGGGGATGAGATCGTGCCGACGCTTGAGCTGCACATCGATCTGCTTCCATGCGTTCTCAACCTGATTCTTGAGTGCGATGAGGCCGTTGTACGCGGCCACTCCCCAAAACACGAGCACTACAAGCAGGACCAGCGCGATGATCATTCCCATGACCGTTAGGCTCCGACTGAGAGGGGCGAAACGACGATGGGACGGAGCCTTTGCCCCGTCCCACGGTTAGCCACTACGCGCGCCGCGGCGGATTGTGTCACTTCGTTTTACGCTTCCGCCTCTGATAGGCGTCTTGCAGCCACGTCAGCGGTATGAGGAAAAGCGGCGTGAGCATGTGGCCCAACAGAATGTTCATCCAGGTGAGCGCGAGAAAGTACGCGCTAAGGCCTAGACCAACCCACAGAGTACCGAGCGGACCATGCGTCTCCACAACCAATTCCTCGCGAGCCGGATCGCAAGAAAAACTACTGCGCGACGGATCCTCGGGCCAGCCGGAGGGGGTCGGATCTTGAAATATTGGTCCTAAACAGCACGCGGCGTTATCGAAAATGCGCACGCGCGAATTCGATAACGCCGCGTGCAGTTTAGGACCAATATTTCAAGATCCG
>JBQTIF010000229.1:0-10219 GCA_052388395.1 Gemmatimonadaceae bacterium
TCGACGCACCTGAACGACCCGGATGTGGTCGTGCTGCATGTCGGAACGGATGCTGTCTATCGAGCCGGCCACATCGCCGGCGCGCGCTTCATCGCCGTTACGACGATCGCGCCTGAGCGCAACGGTACGCCATTCGAGTTGGCGGACACTCCCGTGCTGGAAGCGGCGTTTGAAGCGGCCGGCGTGTCGGACCGCTCGCACGTCGTGATCTACACGGATGCCGGGATCCTGCAGGCAGCCCGCGCGTTCTTCACACTTGACTACGTCGGCCACCGTCGGGTGTCGCTGTTGGACGGCGGATTGGATATCTGGAAGCTCGAAGGGCGGCCGCTGAACAGCGAAGTGCCTACTGTCGCGACAGGAAGCCTTACCGTTCGCGCCCAAGCGGACCGATTGGTTACGGCGGACTGGCTGAATCAGCGGTTACAGGATCCGGCGATAGTGCTGCTCGACGCGCGCACATCCAGCGAGTACAGTGGACAGGTTCCCGGGAGTTTCGCACCACCGCGCCCCGGTCACATTCCCGGCGCATATAACCTGTTCTGGCGCGACATGGTGCTGAGCGCGACAGACCAGCGCCTCAAAGACCGCGAGACGCTGCGCGCTGCGTATGCCGCTGTTGGCGCAACAGCGGGTAAGCGAGTGGTATCGAGCTGCATAACGGGAGTGCTCAGCAGCGTGAACTATTTCGTGGCGCGCTACCTGGGGCTCGATGTCAGCTTGTACGACGGGTCGTTCCTGGAATGGAGTCGCCGGCCGGAGTTGCCTGTCGCGAAGTGCGCGTCTCGCTTTTGCGCGTGAGCCTCGTGGATCGCGGTCTTTCTGATTGTCTCACCGGAGCGACTCAAACGGAACAAGAACGGGGAGGAGTGATGTGCTTGCACTCCTCCCCGTGGGGGCTACGCCTAACGAGGATGCTTACGAGCCAGCGTCCGCGCGGTTGAAGTAACTGCCGATCTAACCTTTCCACAATCGCAAGCAGACTTTCGAGGTCCTCGCGCTCGGCCGGCAACGGTTCGTACACGGCAGCGGCACGAGATCGCTGATGTTGCTCCATATCCACACTCAACTCCTCAAGACCGGGCTCTCCGACTTCGCTTGCCACAACGAACGTGGTCCGATGATGGCTCGCGCCCGGCACACGATAGCCGAAGCTCTCGCTCAATGCATGCGCCGCTTGTAGCACGGCCTTAAACGCTGCGTCGACGCGCGTGTCCAGGCTAATAGCACTCGATCGCGCATCCGCGGCGGAGTGCATCGCCTTGTTCCAGACGCCAACGATAGTCTCGACGTCAGACGCGGCGACTGCGACCTGCCGATTGTCCATGAGCAGCTGAGTCCGCCGCGAGTGCGCCATCCTTTGCTCGTTAGGCAGCGAGGATGGATTGGATGGATGCGGGAAGTTCGGTGGGACTACCGATCACCCAACGTTTCGGTCCTTTGAGCACGCTGTGAAAAAAGCGTCGGCCTAACGCCACTTTCGCCGCCAGATTCTCGGGCGTGACTTCCAGCACGTTGATGTCGCGCCCAATGAGAGCACCGACGTCGAGCGTTCTCCGCGCGAGTAGCCGTGCGTCCAGATGCTGGCCGATAACGATGACATCGATATCGCTGTCCGCCCGCTCCGTGTGGCTGGCGAAAGAGCCATATATGTAAGCCACCTGTATCCCCGGAACATCAACTAGGGCGGGCTGCAGGACATTCACAGGGTCAGCAAGGACTCGCACAAGTTGCTGCAGCGGCGCCCAAGCTGGATGTGCTGCATCGCATCGAACCTTCATGTGCCCGTCGGCTGCATGCGCGCGCTGGAGAATGCCGAGTTCCTCGAGACGTTTGGCTCACCTAACGCATGAGGACCGTTTCACTTCTTCTTCTGTAGCCTGGACTGCACGGAGCCGCCGACGTACACGCGCGACGTGAGCGAGCTGAATGCAAATACTGGCTCCGTCCGATGCGGCTCGCTTATGCGGATGGCTTAACCATTCGAGACTTGGCGGCCATCAAGCGCATTATCTTTGAAAACCGTATCAGGATGTTGGAGGTCTAGCGTGAGCACTGCAGCGCATCCGACTAATGTTTGTAGAGGACTTTCGAGTTCGTCTGCACTGAGGAGTGGTTTGGGTGAGCCGAACGAACGCAGAGCGGTAGCCGCGCATGTTATTGCGGCTCTTTGGTGGCGCGAGGTTAGAAACGGACGGCGATCCGCGTTCCTCGCGGTTGACCGCCGACAATAGGAGCGCGGTGCGTGCGCGTCACGAGTGATCCCGCTTGGAGGCGTTCCCCCTTGGGGGCCGCTCATGGAAGTTCTGCCATGAGCGGTGTTGACGCAGCATGACCTCCAAAGGGGCCGCCTCGTCTGCTAGATCGGCGTCGCCACGGCACGTGCGCCAGGCCCGGGAGCCTCAGCGGCCCCGCGAGGTTCTGCAGCGCGATCAACCGGGTCGAACAAAGTCCTCGTGGCCTCTCCAGCGGGAACACTCAGAAACGGGCTCCCCATGACTGTTGCTGAAACCGAGCTGCCCAGCTCCGAAGTCTCGCAAGAAGCACAGGAGGCTCTTCGGCCTCTCGCGGAACTCGTGCGTGCACACGAATTCGAAAACGTTCTACTTCGCGCTGAGCGTGACGCCAACGAGCTGAAGCTCGCGTGCCGCGAGCTGCCTATCGTCTATTCCTGGAAGTGTTGGCCCAATTGGCAAATGGGAATGCAGTCACCATCGTGCCGATTCACGCCGAACTCACGACTCAGGAAGCGGCGGAGCTTCTGAACGTGTCGCGCCCATTTCTCGTGCAACTCGTGGAGAGTGGCGCCATACCATACCGAAAAGTTGGCACGCACCGACGCATATTTGCCAAGGATCTGCTGAGCTACAGGGATAGGGACGAAGTACGGCGGCGACAGGCTGCGCGCGAACTAACGCAAGAGGCGGAGGATCTGGGGTTGGGATATTAAGGAGCGATGGCGTTCGTTGTTGTTTACGATGCCTGCGTGTTGCATCCGGCACCACTGCGAGACCTGCTCGTTACGATCGCTGGTGCCGGCATCGTACGAGCCCGCTGGAGCGATCGCATTCTGAATGAGTGTTTCGCGAGCATTCTCGCGAGCCGGCCGGATCTCACTCGCGACAATCTGGAGCGGACACGAACTCGAATGATCGAAGCCGTACCTGACTGTCTTGTGAGCGCGGTGTTCTGCAAGTCCGGGGCATAGTCCCGGCTGCTGGCTAACGGGCAGTCACGGCATTCATTTTTCGTCGCACGTCTGCGCCCCCCCTTTCCGAACGCCGTTGCTTCAGCTGCCAACAAGTCGCAATGCCCCCTGCCCCTGCGGCTCGGGACGCAAGTACAAGCGCTGCTGCATGGAGCGCGAGGAGGGGCTGCGATCCGTCGATGCGCCCCACCATCCCGCCTTACGCCTCGTAGACGGCGAGCGACTCAAGGCTCCGCGCATCGTCGATCCGGCGCTGCGCTCCGAGTTACGCGACGAGTGGGAGTTGGACGCGGTGGCCTTCCCGGCTCGTTTTGCCGACGATCCGGCCGCACGACCGGTCGCCGTGCTGGTCGGCTCGGGCCCGATCGTCGTCCACGTGAAGCTGCTGAACAATCCGCCGGCAGAACCGCACGAGCTGGCGGCCATTCTGGCACGCGAAGTCGACGCTGCGATCGCCGCCCTGCAGCGTGCGCCACGCCGCATCGACGTTAGGCACGCGAGCGTTGCCGAAGCGCTGCAGCCGCTCCTCCAGCCGCGCGGCATCGCGGTGCGCGTCGTGCGCACCCTGACAAATCTCAGGCAAGCCGCGGAGAGCCTGGTTGCGCGCCTATCTGGCAAGGACGACTCGCCGATGGCCTCCATGCCCGAGACCTGGGCTGGATGGGGACTGCCGCGCGATTATGTCGCCCGGCTCTTCCGCGCAGCGGCCGCCTACTATCGCGCCCGCCCGTGGAGACTCGTTGCCGACGATCGACCGATCGCTGCCACGCTCGCGGACGGTGCCGAGTGGCTCGCGATCGTTCTTGGGAACGCCGGCCAGGAGTTCGGCCTCGCCCTGTATTCCGATCGGGACGATCTCGAAAGCCTTTATAAAGCGCGCGACCCAAGGCGCACGCTTCACACGGTGCGCGGTACGGTTCTCTCCATCACGTTCAACGCGAAGGACTACCTGCCGCCGCGCAAGCGCCGCGAGATTCGCGATGCCGGCTGGGAAGTCGCGGGTCCGGCGGCGTACCCGCTGCTCATGGCACTCGGCACGCCTGGCGGAGGCGTTAGGCGCATCCAGGTCGAACAGATGATCGAGCTGCTCCAGTCCGTGGCGCGATTCGTCACTGAAGTCGAGCGCGACCTCGCCGGCGACGTCACGCCGGCGGAGCCTTGGACCGATGAGCAGACACGCACCGTGCTGCGATTCGATCATCTGCTGCTCGGCGGTGCTGAGACGTTCGCGGACCGGCCCAAGCATCTATCTTTGTGCGGCGCCGTTGGACCGGGCGCACGACCGGAGGCCAGGCTGCGAGATGACTCCGACGAGGTGCGTGACGCACTCGTTAGGGAGACGCGCGACCGTTTCCAGCAGCACTGTCAAGCCGACGGCGGGCGCTACGCTGCTGTCTCGGCGGCAACGGCCAAGAAGCACGCGAGCGTTGCCTGGCTCTTTCTGCAGTTCCTCGCGGGGTACCAGGGAATCGCGCCGGCCGCCGTCACCGAGTTCGACCTGCGCGAATTCCTGTACCACTGGTATCCGCGCAAGGTGATGGACACGGAGGCGGCGGCGAGCGCGGTGTGTGGCTCACTGCGCCGATTCTTCGCGTTCTTGGCCGAGGTCGAGGCGATCGAATGTCCCTGGGCCGATGCGATCCTGCGCGACCGCGACGCGTTTTTCGCCATGTGGTACGCGTCGCGCGGGATTGGTCCGGATGGAAGCGATGAAAATTGGGTCGCGCCGTTCACGGCGGATCTCGAGTATCGCTTGCTCCTCCCGGCGGATGATGCCGAGGCGATTGTGTGGGGTGGGATGATGGGGCGCGTGGAGTCGGACTTGTTCGATGCGATGCAGCGTCTCTGGCTTAAGTGGCGAGATGAGATCATTCGCGGCGGAACGACCGAGCGAAATGCGGTACACGACGCGCTTATCGCGCGGCAGCGCGCCTGGGCGCACACGCCGAACGCGCTGGTCGCTGGAGAGACTCCGGTGCATGCGGTGGAGAAGGAACGCGAACACTCGCGCGCGTTTATGGCGTCGCCAGATCGCTAGGATCGTCCAGCATTCGCTGGCAGCGCGAGGCACTGGTTAGGCAGACTTTCGGCGCGGCTTCTCCTTCGCCAGCGGCGGTACGAAGCATAAAGTCCACCATCTGCTGCGGACTCGCGCTTCTCGCAACTCGTCACGTGCACGCCACACGGAGCGCGAGCTGCATCGGCCTCGATGCACTCTGGCAGAGGTCGCGGTCAACGGTACGTCGCAGCAGGCAGCGCGCCGTTCACGCGGGCAAAGAAAACGCTCAACCCGTTTTCGGTAGCAACTCCTCCAGCGCGAGTCGCGTCTTCACGGGCACTTGAGCCTCGTCGAAATAGCGCAGGACGACGGCGAGGGCGTCGTCCGGTCGGGTGATGTTTAGATAACGAAGCAGGTAGCGCACATCCTCGAGGTCGTGGAACTCCTCGCCGAGTCGTAGAGCCATGCACTTCATTGCCAGCAAGTACGTGGGCTGGGCGACATACACCTGCAGATGCGAATGCTCGACGTACCGATCGAACGACCCTCGCGGACTTAGCCATGCCTTCACGGCATCGTTCAACCATGTCTCGGGAACGCCGGCCTGGTACGCCACGCGCGCCGCCGCCTCACGTACGATCCCGGCTGGTTTGAACCACGCATCGACATCGCGCGTCGAAGCACGTGCGTCAAGCGTTAGGCACATCACGGCTCCGCCGACCAGATACACTTCGGCATGCGTGTCGCTGCGCGCGAGTTCCGCGTTCAGCAAGCCGAACAGTCTGAGGATCTCTTCCTTCGTGAGTTGCAGCGCGGCCACGGTCAGACGCGCGCGCCAACGGCGGAATCGACGAAGATGTTGCGCCGTTTGAATGGGACTGGGGCCGAGCGCAAGAGATGCATGCGAAGGCCGACGAGCGACGTCGCGAAATGCGGGCAGTCGAGTGGTGCAACGTCTTGCACCCATGCAGGCGGCGCTACGTGCTTGAGCTCCGCGGCTTGCTCTACCATGGCGGCGACATAGTTCCGGAGATACGGCGCTAGCGAATCGAGATCCGCGTGCGCCACCGCCTCACCGAAGGTCGCAGGAGGAGTCGCGCTGAGAAGGTCATTCAGCTCGGCGAGCGCGTACTTCCGTTGCGGCTCGTGCGTCAGCTGCCGGAGTAGGTCGGCGAAGCGGCTTGCCTCATCTGGCAGCGCGCGCGACAGGACGTAACTCGACACGTCCAAACCAGCCGCTGCCGCGTGCCGCTTCAACGCCGCCTTTTGGCGAGGAGTAACGCGAATCTGGAGTTGCTGAGTTTTCGCAGGCACGCCGGAAAGATGCTTGCCTCCGGTTTAGATGTCAATACATGTGTATTGACGCACAACTGTTGTGCGTTGGATACTTGGGCAACGGTGCGGCAGCTCGTGAAATTGCGCACGGTGGTCCAGCTCGCGCCCCAAACCGCGGCACGAATTGACTGCCTCCGGGTGCTGCTAACCGACCACACGCGCCGCGCGTAGAGCTGCTTTTTCAAGAGTTTATCGATATTATCTAGTCCATAGATAATATCTATATAACTGGTAAACTCTTTCTAACTCCTCGAGTGGACCCTGCAGGCAACCCCTTCGCCCCAGGGGCTGGGACTCCTCCGCCGCAATTAACTGGGCGCGACTCACTCCTTGGCGCCGCCGAGCTTGCGGTGAGCCGCATCAAGGCAGGTCGACATGCGAAATCGCAGCTCCTCCTGGGGCTACGCGGCGTGGGAAAGACTGTTCTGCTCAACGCCATCGCGCGCATGGCTGTGGAACGGGGCTTCATCGCGATCGCCGTTGAAGCCCCCGAGGATCGGCGCTTGGCCGAGCTGTTAGTACCGCCCCTACGGCGTGAGCTCTTTAGGCTCGATGGTGTTGCGGGCGCCAAGGAATCCGTGCGACGTGCGATGGGAGCGCTGCGCGCATTCGCGGCTGCATTCAGGGTCAAGGTAGGCGACGTCGAATTCGGAGTGGAGCCCGCGACTGGGACGGCTGATTCGGGCGATCTCGACTTCGACCTCGCCGAGCTGTTACAGCTGGTCGCCGACGCGGTTCGCAGGGCGCAGCAACCACTCGCCCTTTTTGTCGACGAGGTGCAGTACTTAAGCGAAGCAGATCTGCGCGCGCTGATCGTCGCCCTGCACCGCGCCTCGCAGGCACAGGTACCCATAATCCTGTTTGGCGCCGGCTTGCCGCAGCTGGCGGGCTTGGCCGGCGAGGCCAAGTCATACGCGGAGCGTCTTTTCGACTATCCTGAAGTGGGGAGCTTGCCTAACGACGCAGCCGCCGCGGCCATCGAAGAGCCGCTGGAGGCTGAAGGAGTGCGCATCACAAAGGACGCGTTACAGGAGATCCTGAATCAAACAGACGGCTACCCGTACTTCTTGCAAGAATGGGGTTCCAAGGCGTGGGACGCCGCACCTTCTTCGCCTATCCATATCGCGGCCGCCAAGCAGGCCACCATCGACGCGCTGGCGCAGCTCGATCGGGGGTTCTTTCGGGTGCGTTGGGATCGTCTCACGCCGCGCGAGCGCGATTACTTACGGGCGATGGCGGAACTTGGCCCCGGACCGCACCGTTCCGGCGCGATTGCTGATATACTCGGCGTGTCCGTAACCTCTGCGGGACCGCTCAGGAACGCGTTGATAGGGAAAGGGATGATTTTCAGTCAGCAACACGGGGAGACCGCGTTTACTGTGCCGTTGTTCGATCAGTTCTTGAAGCGCACGGACCCTGAGTGGGAGCCGACGGCCGTGACGCCGCGTCGCAAGGTTAAACGGCCGCGCCGAAAGCGGTGACCGTGCCGCCTAACGCTGATACCGAGGAGCTGACCGGGATGACTACACGGTTGATCGAGCGTTGGCTGCCAATTGCGGAGATCGGTATTGAGAGTAGTCGTGAGCGCACGCCGATGACGCCTTTTCTGGCGCCTAACCGTTTGCACGTGTGGTGGGCGCGGCGGCCGCTGGTGGCGTCTCGCGCGGCGATCCTGGCGTCCCTGCTCCCGGCGGACGCGGATCGGCGGAGGTTCATGCATGTGCTGGGCATTCACGGCGATCCAGTGGCCGCGCGGCGACGCATCGCAGCGGCTGACAGGCGCGGTGAACGACTTGGTGCCGGTGCCTACGGCTACAAGCGAGCATTCACATATGCGCCAAGCGAGGCAGATCTCGCCTGGGTCGAGTCATGCATAGCTGAAGCGGGCACGTCAGATCCGCTCGTGTTGGACCCTACTGCCGGGGGCGGGAGCATTCCGTTCGAGACCGTACGGCTCCGTCTACGCTCGGCAGCGAATGACCTGAACCCAGTTGCTTCGCTAATAGAACGCGCAACTGTAGAATGGCCGTTGAAGTTCGGATTGAAAGTCCGTGATGAGTTTCGCGCGTTAGGCAGTGAACTAGCGCGTCCCCGAATCCTGGGCCGCCGCGTATTGAGCGCGACCTGTCGATGGGACCGCAAACAGCCCGATTGTGAGCACTGCCAACCATAGATAGCGTCGCATGAAATCCACCCTCGCCAGAGGTCCATTCTCTGGGACGACCCAAGATGCACGGCGACATCAGAAACGCCAGACGTGCTGGAGTTAACCAACTGGCCACGAGTGCTCCTCGGTTCGTTAGAGCGTCGGGATTGTGCCCAGCGTTGGTTCGCAGTCTGCACCCCCATCCCTAACGAGACGCGCTGCGAGGTTTTCGTCGAATAGGAGCCGTGCGGGCACGTCGTGGCGCCCGCCGACTCAGGCTGCTGGAGGAGCCATCACCCGCCGTTCGCGTTCGGCGGCGAACGCTAGGCACGCTGGTCCGTGTCGCATTCTTGCGTCCCCAACCAGGTTCACTCGGCGAGCATCGCGCACTATACTCGGCTCATGGCATCGCAGGCTCTTCCGCAGCGGCGGCTGACGTTCAAAGAGTACCTTGAATTTGAGCGCGCTTCGCAGTGGCGCTGGGAATTCGTCGCCGGCGAAGTGCGCGATGGAAGGCGCCAGCAAGCGACACCACTTAGTCGCTGGCAACATTTACAGGCGCCTATGGTCCTCAGCCGAGGGCGGACCCTGCCAGGTCTTCTTTGGCGGAGTGAAGCTGCGCATCGGCGACGACGTGTATTACCCTGATGGCGTGGTGACATGCAGTTCTTCTGAAACGCACGACTACATGATCCTTGAACCGTGCCTGATCGTCGAAGTCGCTTCGCCGTCAACAGCGCGCATCGATCGAACGAGCAAACGCGACGCCTATCGCTCCATTCCAACCCTGCAGACATACCTCATTGTCGAGCAAGCATGGCGGCGCGTCGTTAGGCACTGGCGCGATGCGAGCGGTGCTTGGCAGCAGGAAGACTTTCAGGGCGACGGCGCAATCATGCTTCACTGCCCCGAGACCCTATTGACGCTGGACCAGATCTACGAGGGCCTCGCCCCGCTAACTGTGAAAGAGCTCGAAGCGATCGGTTACGGCATCGAGACAGCCTAGCAGATTGACTGGTTCTGGTGCCACCCTGGGAATCGCGCCATCGTCCCAGCGCTCAACGCGCCCTCTCAAGAGAAACCGAGCGCGCTTCGCACCTTGTGCAAATCGATGCGCTGTTCCTCCGGAAGACGCGCTTCATGTTGATCGAATTCCTTCAGAAGCGCTTCCAGCTGCGACCGGCTGCGAGGTGCCCGCGCCGCTTCGCGCGGCGTTAGGCCGCCTAACGCCGGTATTGCCTCATCCAGCCATGCAATCATGTGCTGTTCCCGGAACTGCCGCAGCGCCAGCGCAACCTCGGGCGGCGGTTGTTCGGTCACGCGCTCCCTGCGATTCGCGCCTTGCGCCTTCGCTGCCGCGATGAGTTGCCCGACATTCTTCTCCTTGCGCAGGCGAAACCGCAGCAACCCGCGCAAATGCGTCTCGACAAGCGACCGCAGCGCGTCGGCACGCCGAGTGGAGTTTGTCTCCAGGGCCAGACGCGTCGCCGACAGAACGATACGACCGACGATCGTGTTGTCCCACGACCGA
>JBQTIF010000230.1:0-8325 GCA_052388395.1 Gemmatimonadaceae bacterium
CAGTCGCTGAGTTCCACATCCTCGTAGCGCTCGCCGATGGCGCGCGGCACGGCTACGGCATCATGACGGACATCGAGGAGCGCTCCGACGGCGCCGTGCGGCTTGGTCCCGGGACGCTGTACACAGCACTCCGGCGCATGACCGATCGAGGACTGGTGGAAGAAGGGGCGACTGGTGCGCGCGAGGATCCGCGGCGCGTGAACTATCGCATCACGGCGTCAGGTCGAGAGGCTGCAATCACTGAAGCGCGGCGCATGGAGAAGTGCATTGCTCTCGTGCGAGGCACGCGTCTCGCCGCGCGGCTCGGAACAACCTGACACCACCTGACACCGTGCGCACGATACTCACCATCGCTGTACGCCTGCTCCTGCGACTCTTTCCGGGCTCCTTCCGCGAGCGTCACGGTGCCGAGTATCTCGCCACGCTCAGAGCGTTAGGCGAGGAGCCTCGCTACCAAGGAATTGTCGGCGGCGTGCGCCTTGGCGCATTCGTAATCCCCGATCTGCTCAGAGCGTTGGTCAGCGCCTGGAACCACACAGGGTCGGTCGATGCCCTGAAGAGTCGCCCCACTGGAGGAATGATGGAATCGCTGTGGCAAGACCTGCGTTACGCGGTTCGCACGCTGTCGCGCAGTCCTGTATTCGCGCTTACCGTCGTGCTATCGCTCGGGCTCGGGATCGGGGCCAACACGATCGTCTACAGTCTATTAGACGGCGTCGTGCTCAATCCGTTCGCATATCCTGACGCAGATCGGATGGTGGGAATCGGCGTCACGTTTCCAAAGGTCTCGAGCGATCGCGGATTCATCGAGTCCCTCTCGCCGCATGAATTCGTCGATGTACGCGACAGCACGGCGTCGCTCGAACGAGTGTCTGCATTCGATTTGGGTAACCGCGCGATCTCCGGCGGCGATCGACCGGAGCGCGTGTTCACGGCCTTCGTCTGGGGCGATCCGCTTTCAACGTTAGGCTTCACTCCCGCGCTCGGCCGTAGCTTTCGTCCCGCTGAGACTGAGGAAGAGGGGAATCCGGTCGCCATGATCAGTTACAGGGTCTGGCAGGCCCGATTCGCCGGCGATTCATCGATCATCGGTCGCGAGATCCGTGTGAACGGTCAGCCGTCCACCGTCATCGGCGTCATGCCCGCCGCTGCGTTACTCATGGGGACCGATCTCTGGTTACCGATGGGCGTCGCCCCGCTGCGCATCCCTCGTCAGGCGCGGCAATACGCGATTATCGCACGGCTCAAGCCGGATGCGTCGCTCGAGGCCGCGAACAGCGATCTGGCGCGCATTGCCACGCGAACTGAACGCGCGCACCTGGCACAGTTCAAGGAATACGAAGGGTGGCGACTCGAAGCCGTCCCCTTCGCCGAAGCAACAACGAGTCAGTTTCACCTCCGCCTCGCTGGTTTCGTAATGCAGGGAGCCGTCGCGCTGCTGCTCCTGATTGGTTGCACGAACGTGGCTTCGCTGCTGCTGTCGCGCGCCGCTTCTCGCGCGCCGGAAATCTCCGTGCGGCAGGCGTTAGGCGCTCGCACCAGGCGCCTGCTGCGCCAGCTCTTCACCGAGAGTTTGCTGCTCGCAGTAGCCGGTGGCGTCTTTGGCCTCATCATCGCTCGCGCCGCGATCGGCCCGCTCGGCGCCGCGCTCCCTGAGCAAGTCTCCGCATTAGGCATTCGCGTTGCAATCAACGAGCGTGTGCTTTCCTTCACGCTCCTTGTCTCGCTCGCTGTCGGAGTGTTTTTCGGTGCGTCTCCCATTGCCCAGGTGCTGCGCAACCGCACGAGCGCCGTGCTCGGGCAGAGCGGTGTGAGAATGACGTTAGGCAAACGCGGGCGACGCTTGCGTGCGGGCTTTCTCGCTGTGCAGGTGGCTCTATCGCTCATTCTGCTTGTGGGCGCCGGCTTGTTGCTGCGGTCCTTCAATGAGCTGCAAAACGTCGATCTCGGTTTCGACGCGCGCGGTGTACTGACGGCGCGCATGTCATTGGCGCGCGACAAGTATTCGATGGCCCAGGTCGGACCATTCTTCGAACAGCTCGCCGAGCGCTTGCGCGCGATCCCCGGCGTCAAGAACGCCTCGGCGGCTACACAGTACCCGCCGAACAATGTGTTCCAGACGAATCTGCAGCTTCGAGGTGAAACCGCTGAGTTGAGCGCGGCGCGCATGGTCGACCTAACGAACGCGACTCCAGAGTTCTTCTCGACGATCGGTTACAGAGTGCGGGCGGGTCGCCTCTTCGGAAAGGGCGATACAGAGAACGCAGCGTTAGTCGCGGTGATCAACGAGACGGCCGCCCGACGATTCTTTCCAGGTCGTTCGCCAGTAGGCGAACGTGTCACTCTTGGCCAGAGCGAAACGCCGACGCGCGTCGAGATCGTCGGTGTTGTGGCTGACGTCCGCAACCGTGGCCTGGAGGCTCCAACCGCTCCCGAAGTGTTCATGCCGGCGCGTCAGCAGCGCGAGGCTGCGAACAACCAATTGTTCATTCAGGTGCGGGCCGTTGCTGAGCCGTTGCCGTTGGTCGGCTCAATCCGCGACTTGGCCAAGGAGCTTGATTCAGATCAGCCGCTGTACGCGATTAGCACCATCGAGCGCGACCTCGGCAATGCCTTATTGCAACGGCGAGCCGCAATGTTTCTCATCGGCATCTTTGCTCTCATTGCGCTCATTCTGGCAAGTGTCGGCATCTACGGGCTCGTGAGCCAGTCAGTGCAAGAGCGCGTGCGCGAGATAGGCATTCGAATGGCGTTAGGTGCGGAAGGGAGAACGATCGCTTTACTCGTCATGCGCCAGATCCTCACGGTCGTTGGTATCGGTTGCGCGTTAGGGCTCGCCGCATCGATCGCGCTGTCGGGTTCGATGCGCTCGCTTGTGTTCGGCGTGAGCGCGACAGACCCATTCACGCTGGTTGGCGTCTTCGTACTATTAACGGCGGTCGCGGCATGCGCCGCAGCGATTCCGGCCATCCGTGCCGCGCGAGTCCTACCAGTGACGGCGGTGCGCGCGGACTAGCGCGGAGATTCGGTTTC
This sequence comes from Gemmatimonadaceae bacterium, assembly GCA_052388395.1. Lineage (GTDB taxonomy): Bacteria > Gemmatimonadota > Gemmatimonadetes > Gemmatimonadales > Gemmatimonadaceae > DASYRX01. The sequence continues at coordinate 3,034 of JBQTIF010000230.1, forward strand.
ATTCAAGCGCAAACGGCAGACCCGTCAGTATGGTTGGTCATGCCTCTGCGCTCCGCGCTCGTTCCATTTGTCGCCGTCGCCGCGCTGTTCTCCACGTCAAGCGTGACTTGCGGTCAGGCAACGTCCATGACGGCGCGTGCCCTCATCGATAGTGCGTTGGAGCGGCTCGGAGGCAAAGAGCACATTAGCGGACACCGTAAGTGGTTCATTGCAGGCGTAGGCGTAGAGGATCTCTCGGCTGAATTGCAAGGCATAACGCCTGATGGTCCCACAGTTAGGCCCCATGCGGAGTGGTTAGGTGTCGACGCAGCGCGGCACGCCGTGGCGTGGGAGCGCCGAACACCGAGAAACGACCAGAGTCTCCGCTGGCGCCGTTTTGTGTATCGTCATGACTCGACCGGCGTGATCGTCTGGACCGACAGTACGGGTCGCATGAATGCTGGAGCGGTGCCGGAGACACGCCGTCGCGCGCTGATGCGCCGCATTCCACACCTCCTTCTTCTGGAATCAGCGCAGGCGGAGTCGCTGCAGCTGGGCCGTGCAGCCATGCTCTTTGGCCGGCGCCACCAAGAGGTTCGCGTCCGTCTGGACGATGCGTGGATCTCGCTCTGGCTCAGCGCCGATTCGAGCGTGTTTCGTCGCGCGGAGTATCGGACACTGCTGCCGGGCCGTGGAGACGTCGTGGTGCAGTGGGAGTGGCCAGTCTGGAAACGAGCTGCTGGCGTCGTACTGCGCCCGGATGGCCACCGCATTGTCGTCGCCGGTCGTGCGTACCAACGCGTCGAATATCAGCGCTTCGATGTGGCATCATCCGCGGCCGATTCACTGCTAGATGTGCCCAATGAGCTACGTGCGCGTCGGACCGGCATGACGATGACGGCACAGCCAAGGCCTGATGCTCTGCCGCCCAGTGGCGAGGTAGCGCCAGGCGTTCACGTCGAGGAGTTCGCTGGATTCAATTCGTTGATCGTGGAGTTCACGGACTTCATACTGCTCGTGGAGGCACCGGCTGCACACCCTGGCTTGGAGGCGATCCCAGCGACGCGCGCTGCAGACCGAATCGGCGCAGATCTCGCAGCCCGCGTTAGGGCCATCGCTCGTGGTCGACCGTTACGCTATACGGTCCTTACGCACCACCATAGTGATCACATTGGGAATGCACCGGCGCTAGCCGATCTCACTCGATTGTTCTTGGTTCCGTCAGATAGCAAGAATCTGATCGAAGGTGCGATAACTGCAGCGCGCAGACGCAGTGGGATTCGCCAAGGTGGGTCGCTGCCGGCGCGAGTGGAACCGATTGTTGGAGTGCGGACGATTCGCGACTCGACGCGAACGTTGGTGATCTACGATGTCGTTGCTAACCCGCATTCGCGGCACAACCTCTTTGTCTGGCTCCCGCACGAACAGATCGGCTTTCAGGGCGACCTGTTCTATTACGATGAAGGCGCGGCGGGCCCTCCAGCTGATCGTCGCGCGATCAGTGCGTTCTTCGCCCGATGGCTGCGCGACCGCGGTATATCACCGCGTGCGGTTTACGGCGTTCACAGCAGCGGCTCGGCCGGGGCGGGAGTTCTGAACGCGGCGCTATCGCAACGCTGAGCGCTTCGTTGGCGTACCTAACGAGCAGAGGGAGTGTGACCCGTCGTCGAGCAACGACCACGCCTGATCTGCGTTCCGCAACCTGCTCGATAAACTCGTTAGGTACCTGGGGGCGGCTGCGCAAATAGCTCCGCCGCGAGATCAGAGACCAGTCCGCCGGGCCCACGAGCGGGCTGGTTCTGATTCACCATCACAGCGATGGCAACGCCATGTTGCGCGTACCAACGGACTTCTGTGAGATAGCCAGGAAAGAACCCGCTGTGACCCCAGGTGATACCATGCAGCGTCTCTCTGATAATCACACCCAGACCATAACGAGCATTCTGTCCCAGCATCGGAGCGAGAACTCCCTGCAGTATCTCGGCGCGCAAGAACGCGGTATCGACAACGCCTCCGCTGTAGAGCGCACGAGCCCATTGCGCGAGATCCGGCGCCGTAGATGCGAATCCGCCCCCCGCCCATTCAAACTGCGGGTTGATCGCAAAGCGGCCATCGCGCACCATCGCGTCTAACGCGCCGAAGGGGTTGTTGCGGCCCGCGTAACCCTGCGCGAGGCCAGGGAGCTCGCGGCGATCGGACGGAATAGTTCCCGTTAGGCGCAGTGGCTCCAGGAAGCGCCGCCCGATTTCGTCGTATGCGCGCGTTCCAGTAATCCGCTCGAGAATCATCGCCAGCACGATGTAGTTCGTATCGCTGTAGTCCCAGCCCTGTCCCGCCGCGAACGCTGCCGTACTCCCGAACAAATAGCGCAGCTCCTCGACTGGAGAAAACGCCCGGTTCGGCTGCGCGATAAGATCGGCGAGGAAGCGCGGATTGAGCTCATAACGAACAAGTCCGCTGGTGTGGTTCATCAGCTGGCGGATCGTGATCTGCCGAGCATTCGGGAGACTGTCGAACCATGCTTCATTGCCTAACCAGCGGCTGATCGGAGCGTCGAGCGGCAAACGTCCTTCGCGAGCGAGTTGATAGGCGAGCGCCGCGAAGAACGTCTTCCCCGTGGAACCTGCGAGCATGCGGTGATCGGCCCGGAGCGGCGTGCGCTGTGCTGTGTCGCTCAGTCCCGAAGCGAACGACAAGCGCCGTCCATCAGCGAGCACGACGCCGACTGTTGCGCCAATAAAGCGACCCGCGCGATGCAGCGAATCGAGTCGATACTGCAGACGCTGCTCGAGCGATTGCCCGTGCAGCGTATTAGTGCACACAAGCAGGACGGCGGTAGCGAAGGCTCTTGTCATGTGGAGCGAGACTGTTGTTAGTGTTTGAACCGCACGCCCTACGGATGGGTTTCTTTGTGGGAGGGACGTGGGAAGTGCGCGTGGACCGACAAATTTGCCGTTAGCTGACAACCCGGTGCATCCTTTTCGTTACTAAGTGCAAGTCAACAACGAGGCACATATGATCCTGACCAGCGTACTTCTCGCTTTCGCCACGGCAGCGAGCGCAGCCAAGGCTCCTGGCGACACGGTTCGACTCGAAGTTGGTGCAAAAGAGGTCGATGGGCGCGTCTACGCCCCGCACGCAGCGCGCGTGCGTGTCTGGGTCGGTCCAGGCGAAGGCCGCCTCCGTGGAGAATGGACCAACGTCCTTACGCATGGCGACTCGGCTGGTCGGAAAATCCACCGGTGGGTGACGACGGGAATGTCATTGACGCCGACAGGGGACACGATCCGCTGGGAGCTGCGCCAGACCTACGATGCGATCACGTTGCAGCCGTACGGGATCGTGCGCACAGCGAACAACGGCACGTCGTCGTCGCTGCGTATCGACGGCCGCAAAGTAAGCGGAACGCGACGTACGACGCGCGACGGCCCGGTGCAGGATGTGAGCTATGAGATCGATCGGCCAGGGTACGTGGCGTCGGCGTCGGATCTCGTGCCCGCTGCTGTTGGATTCAAGCAGGGGCTGGTGATCATCGCCCCAATCTGGGGTCCGCCGATGACAGCCGCCGAGACGCGCGTGTTCACGGTGATCGGCAAACAGGATGTGAACGTGGAAGGGACCATGGTGAATGCGTGGAAGGTCGACGAACATCGCCAGTCGGACAACAAACTGCTCGCCACGTGGTACCTGCTCGACAAGTCACCGTACATGGTGTACGGCGAGGTTCCGCTGCCTGACGGTTCGATTCAGCGTATGACTGAAGTCGAAGTTCCCATGCCAAAGCCATGAAAACAACTCTTGCGCGCGCAGCTCGCTCGTTAGGTCTACCCCTCGCTATCATCGCCGGCGTTGCAGCAAGTGCCGCGCGGCCGATCGTCGAGGCGATCCAATCGGTGGTGAGCACGGGGTCGATCCTCGTCGCGAATCAGCGCTCGTCGAGCGCCACGCTCATCGATCTCAATAGCGGGACGTCGCGTGATATCCCGGTCGGCGATGGGCCACACGAAACGGCGATATCGCCTAACGGGCGACTCGGCGTCGTCACGATCTATGGCGCGCAAACGCCAGGGAATGAGCTGGCCGTCATCGATATCCCCTCGGGCCAAGTAACCCGAAAGATTTCGCTCGGCGCGTACACGCGGCCGCACGGGGTCGTCTTCGTACCGGGAAGCAACGACCGCGTCGTTGTCACGTCGGAAGCCAGTCAGAACATCGTGCTCGTCGATGTCGCGCGTGGTGTCGTCGACGAGGCGATCGGCACGTTGGCGCAGGTGTCGCACATGGTCGGTGTGACGGGGAACGGCGAGCGCGCGTTTACGGCGAACATCGGCTCCGGTTCCGTTTCCGAGCTCGATCTGCGAGCGAAGCGTTTAGTGCGGGCTATTCCCGTGGGTCCGCGCGCGGAAGGGATCGCCGTGTCGCCGGACGGCAAGACAGTCTGGGCTGGTAGCAACACCGATGGCACTGTAAGCGTTGTGGACGTCGCCGAAGGGAAGGTTGTTTCCACGCTGCAAGGTTTCCAGCTGCCTTATCGCATCGCAATTTCAGCGAACGGTGCGCTGGCGATCATCTGCGATCCGCAGGGAGATAAGGTGCACGTGGCCGATGTGGCGCAACGTAAAGTTCTGTGGAGTCTGGACGCGTTAGGGCAGCCGCGCGGTGTCAGCATCTCGCCCGACGCGTCGACGGCCTTTATCACGCTGAACGGCGATAAGTCCGTGGCCGTCGTTGATCTTGCCACGCGCAAGGTGGTGAAGAAGTTCCCGGTCGGCGTGTCACCGGATGGTGTGGCGTACGGCCCCGCGCCGCGTTAGGCGCCACGGACGCAAGACGTCTTGCGCGCGATCGACTCGCGCCGGCCGCCTGACGAGCTAGCCCGCTAGACGAAGTAAGAAGACATAACGGCGACGTCGATCAGCGCGTGCGCCACGATCACCCAGCCCAGCCCACCGGTTTCGAGCACGGACTTCCCCCACATGACCGAGCCAAGCCCGATGCCAAGGGACACCGGAAGCGCTGCAAGCGCGCCGACGCTCGTCCCCCAGTGTACAAGTCCGAATAACGCACCTTGCGCCCAGAGACCAGCAGCGATTCCGCCGACGCCGATAAACGCCGGTTGCAGCACTCCACGGAACACGAGCTCCTCGGCTGTGGAGTTCGCAGCGGCCAAGATCAGAATACCTGGAAAGAGCGTAAAGAGTGCGCCTGTCCGGATTGGGCGGAAGCCGACGCTGGCTTGACCGAGGACAAGTAGAACGACGACGACCAGCGTGTATCCGCCAAGAAGAATGCGCGTGTAGCGCTGCGGTGGCT
>JBQTIF010000231.1:0-3802 GCA_052388395.1 Gemmatimonadaceae bacterium
AACCCAACACGCGATGACCAGCGAGGCCGGTGACGCCGAACATAACGAGACCGATCGTATAGAACTGGCCAGCGACAGCGAGTGCCACGATGGCGTTCAGCATCCGATGGAGGATCGCACTCGCACGTCGCAGTGGAGACGCATCGTCTCGCGCCAGCGCGGCGACCGATAACGACTCGATAGGTAATGCACGCACAGTGTGGGACATGCTAGGCGTGCTCCTGCGCAGTCATGCGCGTTGACGCAGCGCGGTTAGGCAGGAGGCCACTGGCGAGTGCGCCGGTCGCGAGGACCGCTGTCAGCAGAAGAAACAGGTGATTGAAGAAGTACCCCTGACGCGACAGCTCGGTGAGCGCTGAAGGTTTGAAAAACAGAAGCGCAGGGACGGCGAGCGCGATCGTAGCAAGCGTCAGAAAGAGGCGCCGCGGTTTCCAGAACAGCAGTGCTGTGAAGATCCCACCCGGAGCGATGGCCGGGTCGATGCCGCCGCTATTGTGAATCAGGTTCGCGGCTAGGAAGGCTGCGCACGCGGCAAGCAGCGCCATGCGACTGAATCGGGAGACCATTGGGGGGCCTATTCGTTAGGGTTGATCGCGAGTGATGTTCGCACGATGTGCGTTAGGCGTCGCGTCGCGTCGCGCGGGCTATCCACAAGGCATAACACGTCGAAGAACTGAAAGCTCGTGAGTGCCCCGAGGAGCACCGCGGCATCCTCGGTTGTGATTCCTCTGCCGAACAGTCCGGCCGCGGCAAGCCGATGCGCGAACATCCCGATGTCCGCTCGTCGATAGCGCTCGTAGCGCAGAACGAGTTGCTCGATTTCCTGATCCATCACGGCGAGGGCGAGTGTCCGGCGCAACGCACTACGCTTGGACGACCATGCTCGGCCCAGCTCACGAAGCGTGCTCGTTAGGGCTACGCGCGGATCGTCCTCTTGCTGTGCTGCTCGCACGCGGTCGTAGGCAATCAAGCGTCCTTGGTCCTCGAAGACAGCGGTGAGCAACGCGCTGCGCGACCCAAAGTGGTTATAGAGCGTGGCCCGCGTGACGCCGGCGGCTCGCGCGACCTCGTCGAGGGCCAGGGCGCTCCCTTTGGGGTCATCGAGCAAGCGATGGGCGGCGGCGATGATCTCTTCCCGCGTCGTGGCGGCATCGGCGCTGCGGCGCGCCATGTCATACTGCCGCCGCGCCCTGCGAGTCGCGTTCACAGAGCCACATTACAATTCACTTGACACGATGTCAATTAAATTGCGATCATTTGGGAAAGAGAAATCGCAAAGCGTTCACGGCGCGTCACGCGCTCAGTCACACGACGGGTTGGCGCAACCGGCGCACAGCAGCAACGCCGTCGCTGACCCGACGCCGAGCCGGGTTCGCGCTTCCGATACTCCGGTGAAGAGTACTACTACCTTTCGCGGGTCGTTGAAAAGGTGACCGGCAAGGGACTGCTGCGCCTAACGCGGGAACGTGCCTTCCAGCCGCTGGCGATGAACCGAACGGCGTTCATGTGGTCACCCGCCTTCGCGTCCAATTTCGCCGATCCGCACACAACCCGCGCAGTCCCTTATAGAAGGCTTTGGTGTGCGCAACGCGCGCGCCTTTCGCGCCGCTGCCGACGCGGCTGGAGAAGACCCGGAAGACGGACGCACGAAGTCTCGGAGCGCCTATGGCCGAGCGTCAACAAAGACAGGCCACGCTATCCGAACCAGATGACTCCCAACGCTGCAAGGAGCTTATTAACAACTGCGGGCGACTATTCGACATTTCTGCGGCACCTGCTGAGCGGATCGGGACGCCAGATTCTGACGCGAATGCTCTCCTCGCAGATCAAGATCAACGATGCCATCGGCTGGGGACTAGGAGTTGGTCTCCAAGCCAACGCGAGTCGTAGTCAGTTCTGGCACACTGGTGACAACTTCGGCTACAAGAACTTCGTCGTGGGTGATCCGGAAGCAGGAAGCGCGTTCGTCATCTGACGCCTAACAAGTGTCGCACCCAGAGGCACGTCATGCGACTGAATCTGTAGCGATTTTTCCTTGTCGGCCTGCTGGCAGTTCTTGCCAGCGCGCCATCGCGTCAGGCAGAAGTCGGCTCCAACTGCTGTTGCTACATCGGCCGTCTACCCGGGTGCGAACTGGGACTCGATCATCGATCCAACAACCGTGCGATGATCGCGCGCAGGACTCGATAGCGTTCGCGCCGAGTTGCGCATCAGGTGTTGCAGATGGTCGTGCGCGCACGCTGTTGGCTAGTTAGGCGGTCGCGAACAGAGCTGCTTTACGCGCTCGGCCTCGAACGGCGGAATGCCGGTCAATGTTATGCGCCGTAGCCGCTCGGTGACGTAACTCGAGTCAGCGCAGACCTTGCGAGAGAGTGGCACCTCCGTCATTGCCGAGCGCGGGCCGAGGTAGAGCACCGCATCGAGCTGATCCTCAGTTCGCAGCGAACGCCACTCCTCGCGTGGAACCTGTGCTCTGTTACCGTCACGAAGGGCCATGCGCATCGGTGTCGGCGTGATGGCGGTGATGTCGGCAGCGCCTAACGCGGTGCCGCGAACGACGGCAAGGCTCGGCGCGCGCCACGATGCAATGTCTGGCTGCACAGTAGCCAGAGCGTCGTCGACGTTCCACACCGTGAAAACTTTCGTCGGCGTCGCGCTCTCGAGCAAACTAACAATCGTCTGCATGCGCCAATCATACATGTCCAAATTCGACATGACGTTCTTGCGCTGAAAGTGCAGTTGGCCGTAGACAACGAGCGCGCGGCGTTGCTTCGCCAGCACTTCGAGCTGAATGAGCGCAGCGGGGTAGCTGTCGCGCAGCGCTAACCACTTAAAGTGATCATCGCGGCTTCGCACAGAGCCCCAGTCGATGGGCGGGTCGCCCAAGAGGACGCGAAGCTGGCGATCCTTGGGGAGCGAGGCGTTGGTTTCGCGAACTACGCGGAAAAACTCTTCGTCGACTGGTATTTCATTGGCAATTGTGGTGTTCTGCCAGATAACACGAATTGAGTCGGGGGGAACGTTCTCACCGCGAACATAGCGGTCGGCGAGGTCCTGGTATCGCGCGTTGCCGAACTCTATGACGATATCGTTTGCGGCTGCTGAAAAGCGCGGGTCGCGTACAAGCAATTTGAGAAAGGCCTGCGCCTGCGCGTTGCCGTGCGCATCGCCAAGTGCAACGAGGCTGTGTGATTTAAATGCGTCCGCAATCGCTGCGATCGGCTCTACCGGAACCGCCGGCTTAGGCGTCGCCTGCTGCCCGGCCGCAACGTTAGGCAGGGCGAGCCACAGCCAAACAACCTGCCAGGCACGCAACTTCTTCATTGACGTGATGCGGCCTTTGGACTGCCTAACAGAATCGAAACAGCATCACCTTCAAAGCTCGACGACACCACATCTGGCCGACCGTCTTTGTTGATGTCGCCGATCGCGAGGTTGAACGCACCACGCCCGGAAGGGAAGGGGGAGCCCGGGGCCTTCGCAAATCCTGAAGCCCCGCCCAGGAAAACAGCGACGTGCGAATCATACGGCGCGAATGTGCTGCGCACGCTCGAGGCGATTAGATCCGCTTTGCCATCTGCGTTTACGTCCGCGACGGCGACAGCGAAACTCTGGCCAGGCAGCGGAATTGGCGCCGCAGGTGCTGAGGCAAACGCAACACCTTTTTCATTCAAGAGGACGCCGAGGATATTGCGATCGCTATGCGTAATCACTGCATCCGAGCGACCATCGCCATTCACGTCTGCCAGCGCCTCGATCACCGTGCCAGCGGGAGCTGATCGCGCAGCCGCGCGATTTGCGA
>JBQTIF010000232.1:0-4687 GCA_052388395.1 Gemmatimonadaceae bacterium
CTGCACTCGCTTTCGGTTGATACGCATCCCAGCGCGCACGAGCAGCCAGTGCAGGCGGCGATAGCCCCACCGGGGTTTCTGCGTGGCGAGCGACTCCAGCTCGGACTGGAGTGCGCGGTCATCCCGCGTGGTTTGGTAGCGCTCCGTAGAGCGCGCAAAGCCGGTGAAGCGACAAGCTCGCCGCTCCGAGAGGCTCGCGGCGGTCATCGCCAACTGGACCGCCGCCCGCCGCGCCGATGCGGTCCGCATGCTTTTCCCAGGAGGTCCTTCAACACCTGGATGTTCAGCGCCTGATCAGCCACCACACGCTTCAGGCGGCGATTCTCATCTTCGAGGGTGCGCAGCCGCTTGGCTTCACCGACCTTCAAGCCACCGTCCTTGCGGCGCCATTTGTAGAACGTTTCGCGGCGAGATGCCGGGGCGTCGAATCAGCTCGGCGGTCTTGGCAGCCGCTGCACTCTCCTGCAGGATCCCTATGATTTGTTCGTCCGTGAAGCGACTCTTGCGCATCGATCCTCCGATGAGGATCGGCAAGAATAGCTGGACCAGCTTTCGGGGGTCACGTCAGCGCCGCGTACCGTCGTATTCGCCGTTGCGGATGAAGAGGGTGAACGGCGTCCCGGCGCTGCTGGCAGGGTGAATAGCGCTGTATCCGGCTTGGGCTTGCCGTTGCCGCGCTCGAATGCATCCTGCCGCTCGCCAGGCAACCCGTCCAAGTCGAACGCATACCTTCTCTGTCACGCTACGGCTTTAGATGTAGCGTGCGGAGCCTCAGGGTGCTCTGGATGCTGCCTGTTGCTTGAGCTCATTAAGCCGACGGACCACACTCGGTGGAATCGTTAGGTCGTCTGCGACCTTGGCTATCTCTTCCGCGACCAGCCATTCGGCGGCCAGTTGCTCGAGCTCACCTCTAAGCGCGCACTCCTCGACCTCCCGGTTGACTGCCATTTCAATGGCCAGCCGGGCTTCTACGGGAAGCTCTCGGAGTCGCGGCGCTGTTGGCCAGCGACCTCGCTGTTCGGTCACGTAGACGAAGAGCTGTTGAAGATCCTTGTGGCTCGCACACAACGCCAGCGCTCGATCGACAGTCTTTGTCGAAGCACCATACCGATTGATACGCGGCATCACCGCGCGCAGCGTAGTAAGGCTCGTTGCGCTGTCCAAGTTGGCGACGATCGCGTCGTGCACGATGTGACCAGCATCGTTGTAATAGTAGATCGAAGCATCCAGCTGGACGCGCCATCCGGGTGCCTCACCGAGGACATTGAGCCGCGCGCTCAACGCATGGGCGAAGATCAGTGGTTGCCAACTCTTGCCATCGTGGTAGAAGCCGATCAGGCGGCGCAGTGTGGACCGCTCGAAGCGGTTCGCGAGCATTCCCCCGGCTACGGCGGCGGCTACAGTTAGCAGGCCAAATCCAAAGAGCTCGCGGTCAGAAGTAGCGGAAATGAGAGGTATGCTCGCGGCGAGGCCCGGAACGACCCGGAGTAACCACAGGCCACTTTCCTGCACGGCCGCGTGCACGCGACGCGTAACCAATCGTTGGCCATAGCGCCACAGCGCGATCTCACGTTCAGCGCCGCCAATGCGAACGAGCTCCAGCGAGCGGCCGACCGGGTGGATGGATATGCTATGCGCAGCAGCACCGCTGGACGTTGCCGCAACGAGCCGCTCGCACTCGCGGACGATTTCCCAGCGCTCCTCTACCGGCGTTAGGCACCAGCCGCCACACTTGGTACAGATGACCCACAGCCGTCCTGTGTTGGAGTCGAAGGCCAGCCTCTTGCCGACGCGAAATGTAGGGAACACCTCGTTCTGTCCCAGCTGTCGCTGGCAGAAGATACAGTGCGAATACATCGCCTAACGGGACTTCATCCGTACGAGGCAGCGCAGTGCTCGCAAGGTCAGTCGTCGCGGCGCTTACGCGGACTCTGCCAGACCGCAAAGCCGGCAGCAACCGCGAGGCCTATGAAGGTTAGTATCCAATTGCGCCGCCACCGTGCATCAGACGCTCGTCTCGCGGCCACTGCTTGTTCGAACGACATGATTCATCGAGTCTCGGACCGCGAGCTGCCAGATTTCGCCGTTGGACACACCGATCTCAGCTTTCACTGGCTGATTGATGAGTTCGCGAAGCCGGCCCAGGTTGGCTTTTCGCCGCCCCAAGCAACTCTGCAGCTCGCGCTCCATGCTCCGAACAAATAGACAGAGTGAGCTTCCGCCTTTGGTGCTGTACCACCTTGTTGAGTCGATCGTGACTGTTCGTATCTCGATGTCGGCGCGCTCAGGAATCGGTCCCACGCACCCACCCGCCATCAGGGTCAGCAAAGCGACGAGAGCCGTTGCCAGCATCGTGTCGATCGTATGGCGCTTGCGCATTCCTTGATCGAGTGGTCGAATTCGAGTCGCTCGGCGACGTTAAGCCTCGGCAATGTCATTCTGTCCGAGCAGGGTGCTGGCAAAAATGCGGCGCGAATACATCGCCTAACGACCCCCATCAGCGCGACGCCGTGCGTGAGAAACGTCAGTCGTCCCGGCGTTTACGAGGACTCTGGAAAACAGCGATGGCGGAAGCAACCGCGAGGCCTATGAAGGTTAGTATCCAATTCCGCCGCCACCGTGCATCCGACGCTCGGCTCGCGGCTACCGCTTGCTCGAACGAAATGATCATCGAATCGCGGACAGCGAGCTGCCAGATTTCGCGGTTGTACACACCAATCTCAGCGGTGACCGGCTGATCGAGGACTTGGCGAAGGCGGCCGAGGTCAGTCATGTAGCGCCCCACGCACCTCAGTTCCCGCTCCATCTCCCGAACAAATATGCAGAGTGAAGTCCCACCTTTGCTGCTGCTCCATCTTGTTGAATCGACCATGACCGTACGGATCTCGATGTCGGATCGCTCGGGAATCGGTCCCACGCACCCGGTGCTCAGGGACGGCAAAGCGACGAGAGTCGCGGCTAGCATCCGATTGATCGCTTGGCGCCTGTGCGTTCCTTGCTCGACCAGCATCACGGCCTCGACGCCACGGGATGGGACGACGCTTCAAGGAGGCCAATCACCGTAGTAAACGCATTCTCGGCGACGGCTGCGACAGCCTTCAACGCAACTTGCTCCGCGTAAGACAACTTTGTCCGTCCCGGATAGAAGTATGCACTCTTACTTGCGAGCCGTCCAAGCACACCCCCTGCGCATCCCGCGGCCAAGGCGGTGTAGAACTCATTTCTGAATTCTCGTGATCCCAGCTCTTTGGGGTCGTTGAAGCCTCTGTCGAGACTAACACCTAGGGCGTTTTCCACCGCGCTGGCGAGACACGGACCAAAGACTGGAATGTCGTCGATGTGTAACAGGTGCACAGCGACGGTTGCTGTCACCTGTGGCAGTCCACCCTTGAGGCATTCTTGGTCAACCGATGACGCATCATCGAGATTTGCCGATGCTTCGTTGAGCTTGACCGTGCATCCTGCAATGAATGACGCGCCAGCCGACCAAAGAAGCTCGGCAAACGCAAGCCCCTGTACTAGAGACACAAACGTTGGCTGCTGCCCGCCGCGATCTGCTTGGTTGACTGGATCCGCATTCGCGTAGCGACGCTGGTTCGTAGCCCCCGCTGCGAAACCTTCGGGATCGCGGCTCGTGAAATGGCCTTGAGTCGCTGCATAGTCGCGCGCGCCAAAGCGCACCAGACCGGTTTGCGCATCGAACAAGCCACCCGCGAATCCGAACGGCTGGAAGTCAGGTGCCGAATTCGCCAGGACGCCGCCCCACGCATCGTAGTCCAGTCGCTGTGCGATGGCACCCGTGCTCGTGTTTACAACGAGCCTAACGCTGCCGAGATGATCGTGCACAAATCGATATGTGACACCGGCTTTGACCATGTACTCCGGCACATTCGGACGGCCAGCGTACACAAAGCGACTGACGACATTGTTGCTGGCATCGAGCTCCGCTACCGGCCCTAGTCCAGTGCCGTATAGCCATCCGCGCACAAGCGTTCCATTGATTTTCTTGCCGATACGTCGCCCGTGGGGATCCAGCACGTACTCGATTAATGTGCCATTCAACAACCGTACGCTGCGCAGCTCGGCGCGCGCGCCGTACGTATAGCGCGTTGTATCGACTCCTGTTACGGACTCGCGTAGTTCACCATCCTTGGTATAACTGAAGCTCGCTGTGCCCTGCGTCAGAATCCGATCCTGCGCGTCTGTCGTCACGCTCTGGCTGCCTAACGTATTCGTTACGCTCGTGCGGTTGCCGTTGACATCGTATTGGTAACTTGCTTCAGGCGCGCCGTTCTTTGTGACTGTCACAAGCCGGCCTGTAGCATCGTAGCTGTAGGCGTATGCTGTCGTCACGCCACTGATTATTTCGGTGACGCTGACGATGCGTCCGAGCGAATCGTGCAAATGTTCCATGTCGAAAATTGGATTCGCCGCGAACGACGCAGTTAGGCGGTTTGGTATCGAATAGCCGTCGTAGGTCACACTGGTGGTCACGTTGCCGAGCGTAGTGCTCGTTATGCGACCGTTGCTTGCGTCGCGCGTGATTGCCAGTGCTCCGGCACTAGTGGACTGTAATTGATTTATGTGGAGCACGGATGCGACGCCGCGGGGAGCGATACCGCCACACGAAGGGCTGGCACGTCGCGTTATGCAGTTTGATGTAGTGCAGGAGTTTCTTGCGAAGATC
>JBQTIF010000233.1:0-8323 GCA_052388395.1 Gemmatimonadaceae bacterium
ATCGATGGCGTCACACTCGGTGACGTGCTGCGCTTGAACTCGAATCCGCGACGGCGCGACCCGTTGACGATCAACAGGTCCAGTTCAGCCCCGCCATGCGTCGCCCAGTAGTAGCATTGATCCCGCCTGCCGCCGCTCGCAGCAAGCACATTCTCGAGCAGAAAGCCCTCCCACGAAGCCCCGACCTTTGGATGCCGCTCCAGATCTCGCTGAGTGCCGATGTCTAGCAGCGCGTGCAGAAGCCCTGAATCAGCCACGTACACCTTCGGCGCTTTGAGCTGTCGCTTGGACAGGTTCGCGTGGAACGGCCGCAACGTCCGCACTACGAACGTCGCTTCCAACGCCTCCAGGTATCGGCGAATCGTCGTATCAGCGACACCGAAGGCCCTTCCAAACTCCGACGCATTGAACACCTGGCCGTGCCAGTGAGCAAGCATTGTCCAGAAGCTCCGAAGCGTGGCCGACGGAAATCGGAAGCCGAAATGTGGCAGATCGCGCTCGAGAAACGTCGCAATGAAGTTGCGTCGCCAGGCGTTACTATCGGCTTCCGTTCGCGTGAGATACGAACGTGGAAAGCCGCCTCGGCGCCAGAGTCGCGTTAGGTCGCTCGACCGCACTTCGCCCAGCGTGAACGGCGTAAGCTCGTAATAGGCGATCCGGCCGGCCAACGATTCCGCACTCTGTTGCAGCAGATGCGGTGAGGCGCTGCCAAGCACAAGAAAACGCGCGGGAAGTGGCCGCCGATCAGCGAGGACGCGCAGCGACGGGAAGAGATCCGGACGTCGCTGGATCTCGTCGAGCACGACCAAGCCTTTAACGTCTCTCAACGCCAACATGGGATCCGCCAGCTGCGCGACATCACGTGCATCCTCGAGGTCGAAAAACCGCGTTGCCGTGCTCGACCGAGCTGCGATGTGGCGGGCGAGCGTTGTCTTGCCGACTTGGCGAGCGCCGAGGACAGCCACGACCGGCGCTTGGCTCAGCAACTTGCGAACGGCGCTAGCGTGCCCACTACGCGCAATGCCTGTCATCGCCTGGAAATCTCAGCGTCTACCGCAGAGATTTCAAGGGCTATGCCTCCAGCATGCTTCGCGCGTACTCCTGCACGGGCACCTCACTTCGCGCGTCTCATGGTTCTAACCGCTGAAAGCACTCCTGTGTTTTGGCTCTGCGCGTAGGACTATAAATCAGGAAGTCGCTGGTTCGAATCCAGCCGCCCCAGTTTTCACCCAAGTCGCGGCCATCGAGACAGCGTCCCGACGGCCCGCGGTGAGAGTGCGCGGGCCCGTCGGCGCGTTAGGCTTCTTCCCCCCCCCCGCTCAGCGAATCGTGGCCGTCCCCGTCGCCAGCGTAGACGCTCGGTTCGGGAGGGTATACGTCACGTGATCGACCGACGTCGCCGCGACCGTTCCGAGGAGAGGCTTGAAGGCAAACGGTGCGGGGCTGTCGTCCGGTTCCGGCTCGATGGTGATGGCCACGGTAGCGCCTCGCAGGTCGAGCGGAAACGTGAGCCCACTCGGGGCGTTGCGTAGGTAGTCCTCGCCGGGAAAGGGCGGCCCGGCCGTGGTCCCGCTGTAGGGCGCCGACATATCAGCAGCGCGCGGGTTGAGGAAGCGACCCGTGGTGAGCGGCCTCCCGCCGACGACCGCCCACCCCTCGTATATCCACCCGGCAGGGAGGGTCGGGAGCGTCAACCCGGCTGCCGGCGAACCGGAGGCCAGCGACAAGAACCAGACGCCGCTGCGCTCGTTAGTGTTACTGCCGCCATCAGTCGGTGTGGCGAGGATATACGACGCGGCCGCCGTCGCGAAGTCGCTGCCTAACGCGGCTGCCGGGGCCACGGACAGGTTGGCCGTCCCGCTCTGCACGGCTCCCGCCAGCACGTGCGTGTTCGTCGGTGTGGCGTCGCGATCGCCGCTGGGCTCGATGGTGAGCACGATCATCGTCGAGGCACTGATATCGCGCGTCTGCGTGATGGTACCGTTCGCGATGACGCCACCGTTCAGATCGACCAAACGCGCTTGCCCATCGAGATTGAACTTCCCCGCGGGAAGCGGTTGTCCGCCGACGATCGCCCAAGCCTCGTAGTGGAACCCGTTCAGCAATGGCTCAAGGCCTTGCAGCGCCAGCGTGAGTTGACGACCGCGAGCGGGCTCCGTGGAATCGTCGGAGCAGCCAGACAGAACAGCGCAACTCAGCAGTGCACAGCCAAACGTCCGAGCGCTCATCAAAGTTTCCTCCGGTTGACGTGTCTCGCGCGCTGCATGCACGCGCGAGCGCGACCTACTAGTGCACACAGCGTGCGTGCGATGCCGTCGCGTGCAAGTGCCGCGCGTTCGGCCGCTTACGTGCGCAAGGCGCGGCGCACAGGCGTTCCATGAGCGCGTATTGGAACGGGTCGAAACATCCGACGAAACAGCGAGTCGGCAGCCCGGTTGCCTCCAGGACAGCGCCGACATCGAGTTGCTGGAGGAGATCCGCCGGCGACGGAAGACCTGACGCAGCCGCAGTTCGGGTTCGCGCACCGCTTACTTAATAGTCTCGTCCGCTGCCCAGTACTGCTGGCGCCTCCCACACAATCCAGTGAAGAGGCACGTCGAGCGCTCGCGCGTTCGGCTCGCGACTGTACTAGCGTACGACACGTCGGCTGTTCGACCTAACGGACAGGTCAGCGCCTAACGGTGATTACGACTCGCCGATAACTCGTCAGCGCCGGCGTTCCGCTGTCGGTCGCTTCGAGAACCACGTGGATCGTGTGTCCTGCTGTCGCGTCGGCCGGGACCTGCATACTCGTGCTGAGCGACGTGTGGTTCGCGAATGTGACCTGGCCGCGATATGTATCAACGTCCTTCCATTGCCAGCAGTTCACGTTCACCGCGTGTCCGTCTGGATCGGACGCAACGCCTTCGAGTCGAAGCGACTCACCTGCGCGAGCGGCGTTGCGTGAGCTTCCGCGAATGGCCACGTTAGGCTCATGATTTAGCGCCGGCGTATGTCGGAGTCACCGACCATTTCATGCGGGCGGCAAACGCATTTTGCGCCGGCGCCGTGAAATTGGGGTCGGGCGAGGGCGGGCGTGGTACGTCACCTGCCGCAGCTCGCTCCATGAATTTGAGGAAGTCATCGTACGATGTTGGCCCGCCAGCGCCCTGCGCGGAGCTTGCGGCGGCGGGTCCAAGGCCGGCCCAGCCGCCAGGCGTATCCTCCTTGTGTCCGAGCAGTCCGTTGTCGATCAAGTTCAGGTACGTGAACGTGTCGCCTTCGCCGATGAATTCGCCCTTTTGGCGCGGCGGCGTCCATACGATGTATCCCATCGCTCGAAGCTGGGGGACCGAATAACCCGTTAGGCCGAAGTAGTCGAAGATGTCATTCTTGACCATCTGCTTCCCGTCGCCCCACACACGGTAGAGGGCACCTAACGGGCCACGGCTGGAAATGTGCTCGCGCGTCCAGTCGGCGCTGTGCTGCGTTCTCCGCGCTCGACGCGATGTTCGCGCCGTAAGCCAGTCCGACTCCGCCGATGCCGGCCGGCAGGGTCCTGATGTCAGGCCAGTTTGGGCTGATGTATGTCGCGTATGTGTCGTCCTGATCGCCGGAGGGGGAGAGGATCGCCTTGCGCGACACCTTCTCATAAATCGCGTCCCACTGGGACGTTCCCGAATATTGATCCTGGATCGATTTCAGCGCGCGCGCGATCGTGCTTTGTCCGCCCCACGCGAGGAGATAGATCGGGCCCGGTTCGTCGTCCAGCAGAAGGGCCTTGATCAGGTCAGACCCTGGCGTGTCTTTCGAGATATCGCCGTCGAATTCGACGTTCCCCCAGCGGATCTTGGACTTGAGGTGCGCGGGCGTGGGGTAACTCGGATCGTGCACGCGCAGATTCGGATACACCTTCTCGTAAAATCTCCACCGCGTCGTCGATGAACCGTTCGTTAGGCGCCCAGCGCCAGGACTCGCAGGGGCACAGGTTGAGCCCGAAGCGAGAGTACTCCCGGTTTGGCCTGGACCATGTCTTTCCAGTGCCGTCACCCTTCCAGTGGAAGCCGCTGCTGGCGTAGATGAGCCCTTCGGTCGAAAAGTCCGTGCTGTGAAGCAGGTACCTAACGAGCGAATTCGAGTCGTCAAGCTCGGGATCCGTGGTCACGACAACTCGCGGCTTGGGGCTCGCGTCTTCATCGCTGTCGTCTTGTGAGCGCGTTGCGCAGCCGCCGATGGCAACGAGCAACAGCATCATCCGCAGAATGCCAAACGCGCTCGTGCTCATCGAATGGTGACAAAGGCTGTAATCTTATCGCCTGATGTGATACGCTCGGCTTTTCGGACAGCCGCTTTGATTGCGAAGAGGTAGGAGTTCGTTTTCCTGTCTGGGAAAAGCGATGTCTCCCATTCGGTCCGTCCGATGCGAACCCGAATGGGCACGGCGCCCCAACCGAGGCGCGATGTCGCGAAGCGCACTTTGATTTCTGCCGACTGTTTCGCTGAAAGGTTGGCGAAATGCCAGCCTCCCGTACCGGGATACAGCCAAACCGTTGTCCGGACTTTGTACTGCGCTTGGGAACTGACGTCACGCCGCATGAGCTAACCTAACGAGCAGTTACTAAGTTGCTTCAGGCCGCCTAGCCAGTAGCGCCGGTGCGCGGCGAAGCGTTCCCCGAAAAGTGGTGCAAAGATAAGAGCGTAAAGTGTTAAGGGTTACGGGTTAAGCGTTATAACTCTGCACGCGTTTACAAGACAGCTTGTTTTTCACCCCAGCGGACACAGAGACCGGCGACGCGCGTGGGGGTGAGCGCTTGTTTAGGCCGGCTGATATGGCTAGAATAGCCATATGCGATCAGTCAGCGTTTCTGAAGCCAAGAACGGCCTAAGTGCCCTCCTCCGCGAAATTCGCGGAGGGACGGTCATCGTCATCACTGACCGTGGTATACCAGTCGCGCGACTCTTGCCGCCGGCGCCGACCAAAGGGATCGCGGCCTCCGCGATTGAACTCGCCCAGCAAGGCCGGCTTGTCCTGCCAGAGCGACCGCCTAACACGAAATGGCTTGAAAGCCGACGTCCACAGCTCAAAGGAAACCAGTCTGCCGTTCGCGCGCTCCTCGAGGAGCGGCAGGCATCGCGTTGAGATACTGGGACGCGTCGGCGCTCATCCCCCTCATCGTAGCTGAAACAACCTCGGCGCGTCTCGAAGACCTGATGCGCGAGGACCCGGCGGCGGTCACATGGTGCGGCTCGGCGATCGAGTGCACGTCTGCGCTCGCACGACTCGAGCGCGATGGCGCGTTAGGCGCCGCCGACGTTCGTGCCGCGATCGAGCGCTTGCGCCAAGCAATGCTTGGCTGGATTGAAGTGCCGGCAAGCACCGACGTCAGAGACCAAGCGATGCGTCTGTTGCGCGTGCATAAGCTGCGCGCCGCGGACGCGATTCAGATCGCCGCGGCGATCGTCGCCGCAGATTATCACGCAAGCGCGCTGGAATTCGTTACGCTCGATGGGCGCCAGGGAGAGGTGGCGGAACGAGAGGGGTTTCGTGTGCTCGATTAGCGACTCACGCGCTTGATCATCGCGCATCACGCCGTCCCTTGACCGATGATACGAGAAGGATGCCGCGGTTACGCCACCCTTTTCCCCCTGCGACTGTCGCGCACCTAACGCGGTAGCCCACGGACAGTCGATGTGCGTCTGCGTCCGGCCGACGTGATCCACGCCCTAATACGCCGATACGCTTGAGAGTGCCCAGCAAAAAGGGCCGCTGCAACAGAGCGACTCTCTCGCAACGTGACGACCTGTCCGCAGCCGACTCATGCGTTAGGCATGACCGTCTAACGCCCTGCCTTCCACGCGCGAGCGCGCTCTTCTCCTGCTCCGGTGTGATCGCAAAGCGCGGTGCATCGCGCCGCGCTTGCGGCACCGCCGGCCACCACGCGAGTGTGTCGCGTACCGTCGTGGCCAGTGGGCGAAAGGCCGACCCAGCGCCGACGGCGCGCGCGTTGCTCACCGACGTGTGGCCGAGGTCGTTCCCCTGGAGCATGACCCACGGCACTGCGTACGTAATTTTATGCTCCGTGAGAAACGCATAGTCGTCCACCCAGGTGAACTGCACGTCGGCATTGAGCGCGTGGCGCCCCGGGACCGACGATGTACGTCGGTCTAACGACTATACCGCGCTCGCCGAAAAGCTGCTGCACCTGTCGTTCGCACAGCGCCTTGTTCACGCCGTAACGCTCGGAGCCATCGTTCGTGTCGCGCATCTCGGTATGCGGCGCCGTCGACTCATCGAGTCCGCGCCGCAGATACGGATAATACACACCGGTCGAGGACGTAAAGCTGTACAAGCCGACCGCGTTGCGCAGCAGCTCGGTGGACTGTTTGACCCAATCGGGGTTTGTCGCCGAGTCGTCGAAACTTACTGCTGCACGTGCACGGCCTTCACGCCGCGCGCAATCATGGCGTCGAGCTGCGGGCGCGGGAGCCAACGCCCTCCGATCGATACGCCCTCGATCGTCGTCGTGTTGCGGATGTCCGTGAGCGGATTCGCAGAGAGTAAAATGAAGTCGGCGCGTTTGCCGGGTTCAATCGTCCCCCACACCGCTGTAGCGCCGAAGAACTCTGCCGGAGTTCTCGTCGCCGCCCGCAGCGCCTCATACGGTGTGAGGCCGGCCCTAACGAGGGCGTGCAGCTCACGATGCAGCCCCCAGCCGTACATGTGAAACCACTCGGGCGTATCCGATCCCGTGACGATCTGCCCTCCCGAGTCGTGGATCGCCTTCACGAGCCTGTTGCGCACTTCGACGTAGCGTTGCCGTCGTGCGGCTGTTCGCTCGCCGGCTGTCGTCGAGTCCCAGTAGTTCTTGTGCGCGTTGAGGTAACCCTGCCGCATCTTCGGCGGCCAGAACGCCCAGTCCGGCCGGTTTCGAATGGCCGAATCGCTTTCGCCGACTCCAAACGCCGTATTGAACACATTCTGCGTGGGTCCGACGAACACCCCGGCTCGCGCCGTCTCCCCGGCGATCACCGATGTAGTCCATGCTCGCCCAGTTGCGTGGCGCGAAGACGAGCATCTGCGTCAACGCCGTGCGCGTCGGTGCCGAATCTGCCAGCACCGCCTCGAGGTAGCTATCGAGGTGCTCGATCTGCGCGTTCGCCGCCAGAGCGCGCCTAACGCCAACCTGCGGATCGACGTGGCCTACGGCCCGGATGCCGCGCGCCTTGGCCTCGTCGATGATGGCGTCGTAGACCTCGGGCGTGATGAACAGCGTAATCTTCACGAAGTCGTAGCCGCCGTCCACGGCGCGGCGCACCGCGTCACGCGCCTCGTTAGGCGTTGTCACCACAAATGTATTCTCGGATGCTCGTCCGGCGAGCTGTGGACTCGCGACCCACAGCTGCGGGCCAACAACGCGCCCCTGCGCCACATCGCGACGCAGCGCCAAATGCTCCGGCGTTCCAATCATGAGACGCGCCGCAGTCACGCCATTCGCAAGCATAACGCCAACTTCCGCGGCGCCCGCGGAATCGTGCACCTCCTCGCCGTCCGATAGGAGGTGCACGTGCATGTCCGCGAGCCCAGGGATCAGGTACTTGCCGCGCCCGTCGATAACGCGAGCGCCGCGCGGCACAGCGATCGTCGCAGCGGGGCCGACGGCGGCGATGCGACCATCACGCACGATCACCGTCGCATCGAGCTGCACCACGTCGTCACGCATTGGGATGACGGCGACGTGTGTGACTGCTGTCACACCAGGCGGGAGCGCACCGCGATCGGTTGTTGGCTGCGATTCCGCAATCGAGAAACCTGAAACGGCCAACGCCGATGCGATGGAGAGGAGCGAGCTACAATGGGAAATCATGGTGCGAGAAGATGCATCCGTGCTCAACACTCCGCTTGAATGAAAACACCCGTCGGAGCAGGGTTGTTTGGATCGCCTGAACTACACGTGCCCCTGTCTCATCGTGCAAAAGCCTAACGAATCCGCCGCCCTAAGCCGGTGCAACATGCTGCGGGCGTCGGGCGCTGCAACCGTAGGGGCATTCATCCCAGGATGCTCGGTTCCCGATGTCCCTCGGCCGGGCCCCGCCGTCGAGCCCCGTCTTACCGCGCGGCCGGCGGCGCCAACCAGCCAAGGCTCCGGCACGGTGCCCTTCGCGCGGTGCACGTCTTTCCTTAGAACTTCAGCACCGTTCAGACGATAGCAGAGCTGCGCCAGCGTTAGGCCTTGGCGGGCTCTAGCAGACGCGCGCGCGGCGCGTCTTGCGAAGCACAGTGATTGCGATCACATAATGCGCGACTGAACGGCCGAGCCAGCCTGGGCCGTTATTTGCAGGACAC
>JBQTIF010000234.1:0-4147 GCA_052388395.1 Gemmatimonadaceae bacterium
GAATTAGGTGCGATGGGGTACAAATTCCAGTTCGTGACCCTGGCGGGGTTCCACGCGCTCAATCACACGATGTTCCAGCTCGCGCGGGACTACAAGGAGCGCGGGATGGCGGCGTATGCTGAGCTACAGGAGGCTGAGTTCGCCGCGGAGGAGTACGGGTACACCGCCACAAAGCATCAGCGCGAGGTAGGGACCGGGTACTTTGATGAAGTGATGCAGGTGATTACGGGCGGGTCGGCAAGCACGCTAGCGTTAGGCGGATCGACGGAGACGGCGCAATTCCATTAAGGGCGCGCGGTACGCCGCACGAGCCGGGATCGTCTGCATTTGGGCAGTTCGGCAAGTGGGCCAAGTCCTCAAAAGAAGGAGCTTAGCCGCAGATATATCCGCGACTGCTCGCAGGTGCAATCGGCGAAATCTGCGGCCGCCTTTTGATTTTCGCCGCCGCAGCATTTATCGCTAACGATGCCGCGTCACGCGTCCGCCATCGCCATGTCCGCGGACTCAGTTTCGGGTGCAGCACTCCGTGGCGCCACGTGATACGTTTTCTGCGTGATCCCGCCCAAACTCGCCGCACTCTTCCCGGCAGACGTCCGATTCAGAGGTGATGCGTATCTCGATCGTGTCCGGATTGTGTCGGTCGACGATTTCGCGATCGTAGCGCGCGTACGCGGCACTCGCGACTACGCCGTCGAGGTTGCCGCTTACCCTCCTGAAGTCATCGTCGAGTGCAGCTGCCCGTATGCGTCGGATTACGGCCCCTGCAAACACGCCTGGGCGGTGCTGCAGCAGTCAGACGCCGACGGCACGCTCGAGGTCGTGCTCGCGAGCGCCGGACGCAAACCCAAGTTCCACTGCGAGCCAGGATCCCTCGACGACGCGCACCTGGATGACGACGACGCGTACCTGGATGACGACGGCGCACGCCTGGACGACAACCAGCCATTGCTGAGCGTGCACACACGCGAGCCTGCGCGTCGACCACCCAAACGGCCAGCGCCGCCGCAATGGAAGCGCATTTTCGAGTCGGCCGGCCAGCAGATGCGCTACTACGATCCAGAGCACGCGCAGGCGAGCAGCGCATGGCCTAACGAGCGCCGGCTGGTCTATATCGTCGACCTGGACGCCACGTCGCAGGCTGACGGTGTCGTCGTCCACCTCGGCACCGAAAAGCGCAGAAAGGATGGGACTTGGGACCTGCCGAAGAACTTTGGCTTGGGCGCGGCTAGGTGGTTCGCGCATCCCGATCCACAAGATCGTCTGATCGCGCCGATGCTGCTCGGCGCGACGGCGCCGAGTTTCTATGGCTCGACCCGAACGTCGGGCTTTGTCGTTCGCGCTCGCGCGCTCGATCCGACGTTGCGATTGATTTGCGAGACCGGTCGCTGCCGCGTGCGCAGCGGCGGGGAGTTTCTCCCGAACGCCTTGCGCTGGGACGCCGGCGCGCCGTGGCAGTTTCGCCTGCGTGTCGTGCGGAATCATCCCAACGCCTACACGCTTGTCGGCGTTCTGCGCCGAGATACCGAAGAGCTTCCGCTGGTCGAGCCGCTGCAAATACACCGCGACGGATTCTTTTTCACCCAGACGGCGCTTGCGCGCTTCGATCACGGCGGCGCCTTTCCGCTGGCCGCTGAATTACGTGTCGCCAAGGTCATCACGGTGGAGGACAGCGCGCTGGCCGAAGTGCTCGAGGCTGTGCACGCGCTTCCGCACGCGCCTGCTGTGGAGCTGCCGCCCGACGCCGGGTTCCGCCTCGCGAGTGTGGAGCCGCAGCCTTGCGTCACTATCGGCTCGGACCCGGAGCCATGGCGAACGCGTGGCAGCTCCTCGCTGGTGTCGTTAGGCTTCCGTTATGGAGCGCTGAGAACTGTCGCCGGCGAGGCGCGCAAGACGCTCTTCGATACCGAAGCCGGGATCATGTATCACCGGCAACCCGATCGTGAGACCGCCGCTCGTCAGCGACTTACCGCGTTAGGCATTGGCGAAGAGTATGACTACCGGGCCGGTCGCAAACGCCTGATCGTACCGCGAGGAAAGCTCGCCGTTCTTATCCAGCAGCTGCTACACGAGGGGTGGTATGTCGACGCGGACGGCGCGTCGTATCGCGTAGCCGGTGTGCCACGAGCCGTCGTGCGCTCGGGCATCGACTGGTTCGACCTGGACGCGTCGGTGAGTTACGGCGAAATCGCCGTCCCGCTCGCGGAGCTGCTCGAAGCGCGCCGCCGCGGCGAGGAGACTATTTCGCTCGCGGATGGAAGCCTCGGCCTTTTACCACTGGAGTGGCTGGCGCGGCTCGGACCCCTAGCCGCGACGGGCAGGAGCGATAACGGCCTAACGCGATTTCGTAAATCACAAGTCGCACTGCTCGATGCGATCCTTGGCACGATGCCGGACGTGTCCGTCGACGCCACGTTCGAGCGCGCTCGCGCCGAGCTCCAGCGATTCGACAGCGTTGAAGCAGCCGCACCACCGAGCACATTCACCGGAGAGCTGCGGGAGTATCAACGTGACGGACTTGGATGGCTGCATTTCCTCCGTCGCTTCGGACTCGGCGGTTGTCTGGCTGACGACATGGGGCTCGGCAAGACCGTGCAGGTGCTCGCGCTCCTGGATGCGCGGCGGCTCGAGAAGGCGGGGCCATCCATTGTCGTTGTACCGCGCTCACTTGTCTTCAATTGGATCCGCGAAGCTGAACGATTCACGCCCGCGCTCAGAGTGGTGGATTACAGCGGCACGGGACGCGATGCCAAGTCGATCGATCCAGCGGCTGTTGACGTGGTGCTCACGACATACGGGACGTTGCGGCGCGACGCGCCAGTGCTCAGCGGTATCGAGTTCGAGTACGCGATTCTGGACGAGGCACAGGCGATCAAGAACGCAGGCACCGCATCGGCCAAGGCCGCTCGGCTGCTGCGCGCGCGGCACCGATTGGCCCTGAGCGGTACGCCGATCGAGAACCGGATCGATGAGTTGTGGAGTCTGTTCGAGTTTCTCAACCCGGGAATGTTAGGCACCGCATCACATTTCACGTCGCTCGCCCGGCTGG
The DNA here is from genome assembly GCA_052388395.1 of Gemmatimonadaceae bacterium. GTDB lineage: Bacteria > Gemmatimonadota > Gemmatimonadetes > Gemmatimonadales > Gemmatimonadaceae > DASYRX01. The sequence continues at coordinate 3,047 of JBQTIF010000234.1, forward strand.
CGTCGTTGTCGGCGGCGGATGCGCCAACCGCCGAGCATTCGTTAGGCAACGGCGCTGAGACGGCCGGGCGCGAGCTCCTGGCACGGGCGCTACGTCCGGTCATCCTGCGCCGCACCAAGGAGAAGGTGGCCAGTGAGCTTCCGCCGCGCGTCGAGCAGACACTCGAGGTCGAGTTGGAGCCGCGGCAGCGCAAGTTCTACGACGCGCTGCGTGCAGCGTATCGCCAGAGCGTCTTCACGCGCATCGATCGGTTCGGCATCAAGCGAGCGCGCATGCACATCCTCGAGGCTCTGCTGCGGCTGCGACAGGCCGCGTGTCATCCGGTGCTCGCGGATAGTCGTCAGGCTCGCTTGCCAAGTGCCAAGCTCGACGCCCTATTGCCGGCGCTCACTGAAGTCGTAGCTGAGGGGCACAAAGCGCTCGTATTCTCACAGTTCACTAGCTTCCTTGCGCTCGTTAGGGAACGGATGGAGAAGGAAGACATTCCCTACGAGTATCTGGATGGGCAAGTGCGCGACCGTCAGTCGCGCGTCGACCGATTCCAGAGTGATGTGAAGTGTCCGGTGTTTCTGATCAGTCTCAGGGCCGGAGGGCACGGGCTCAACCTAACCGCGGCGGATTATGTGTTCATTCTCGATCCGTGGTGGAATCCCGCGGTTGAGGCGCAGGCGATCGACCGGACGCATCGCATTGGTCAGACGCGGCGCGTGATCGCGACGCGGCTAGTGGCGCGGAACACGATCGAGGAGAAGATCCTCGAGTTACAGGCCGCGAAGAGATCGCTCGCGGATGCAATCCTTTCAGCGGATGCGGGTGTCCTGTCGGCGATCGGACGCGCGGAGCTGGAGCTGCTGCTCGGTTAGTGTCCGGCTATTCCGCCGGTCGGCGCAGCATCACCACCACCTCGCCAGCTGCTCGTGTGTCAACGGGAGCGCCTCGATAGTCGCGCGCATTGCGCGTAACCAGGAAGTCGGCGCCGATGCGCAACGCCTTATCGCCCAGCGTACCTGCTATGGAAGTGTTCGATGTAGCTGCGCTTGTCGCTCGCAGCACCGGCGGCAACGCCATGCAGGCGCCTAACGAGTGGCGCGAGCGAAACGC
>JBQTIF010000235.1:0-20123 GCA_052388395.1 Gemmatimonadaceae bacterium
ACAACAGGTAGCACGCGCTGTCAGTTGCGAACTGCCGCGTAGGTACACCGAATGACGGGGCCCTCCCAAGCATCCGATTGAGAAGCCGGCGCGCACACCGATTCCGTTGGCGCCGCGGTTAGTGAGCTTCCGTCATGACGGACTCGCTATGCACAGCCGTTGTTCTCACACGGTTACCCGTTGCATGGTGTGCAACTGCGGTCGCAGATACCACAACACGTTTACGATCACCCAGCGGCCGTTCCGCTTCGCCATGTGCATGTAGTCGATCCGGGTCGACGCATCGACGCGCACGCCGGCTGTTTTGCTGAAGCTATCGGGTATGCGCACGTCCTTTCGTTGCTGGGCGACGGGCGTCTCTTCCTTGCCGCCGCCCCTTCTGGTGTTCAGTACCAGAGTCATGGCGCTCTGGTGACCGAGCGTGCTGCGGCGGTTGCGCGGGTCTATGTTCACGTGCGTTCGCGAGGTCGGGGTGAACTCCGCGTTCCATCCGCCCCGCGGTCCCTTCTTACCACCCTTCGATGTAATCCAACGCGGTCTGGAGACCCGCCGTGGCGAATTACTCACATGCTGCCCATCAAATCGCAGGAATAGCCTAACGAGTCAGCCGGCGCGCTGAGGCGCTGTGTATGCCGTACCCGTTACTTCTTTGCGGCACGACCTCACTGAAATCGCGCGGACTGGCGAAGACCCGCATGCCTAGAAGAGTTGGCCAGCCCCGGCATCAGCTACGGCGCTGGGGATTCCTTGAGGGTAACCCGGACGTTGTCGATGTAGAACGTGAAGGGAATTTCGAACCCGAGCTTAACTCCAATATTGACTACGATTTGGCCAGCGTCACTTGCCTGGACAGTCCCAACGAATCGTTTGTGGCGCCAAAGCGCATTCCCAAGGGATGCAGCACTGCTGTCGTCGCCTACAGGGGGCGCGTGAACCGTGAAGTCGCGCGCCATAACCTCGTTAGGCAATATCGATCGCGTATCAGCGATCACGAAGAAGCGATTGGGCGAGGCGGGGTCGTAGTCGATGCAACAGATCGCAAACTCCGTCGTCACTTCGTATGCTTGCTGAGGCTTTCCGAAAAACGACCGCTGCAACCACAGCTTCGTGAAATCCGTTCTGTTGTCAGCGTAGAGCTGCATGGACCATGCACCATCACGCACTCGCGTGGACGTTCTCGTTACCTGCCACGGTCCAGCGTCTGCCGCACGGGGGAGCCATCCTTCCACGTCCCCTTCGAAGGATGACCAATAAACGCACGACGCTTGGCCGCAGGTGGTCGCCGGTGACAACGGGCCCGTTTGAGACGGGCCGGTCATTCGAGGTGCACACTCGAATGTCGCAACAGGCAGCCGTCACGAGCGGAAGGGCAAACCTGACAGAACGTCGGAACATCATTAATCCAACCATCGTCTCACGGCGGGCACGGCTGAATCTGCACAACATTACACTAAGCATGGGGCAGTCCATAGCCGAACTCGTTATCGCGTCCATCGCTGCCCAAGTCGCGCGAGTATTGCGCGAGGTGAGCGCGCAGTTGGCCAGGCGTTAACGAGGGAAACATTTGCAAGACTAGCCGAGTCACACCCATCGCGGCCGGCGCGTTGGATCCATTACGAGCGTTATCCGAAGCCGCTGGGACTCCGCCGGACATGCGAGTGCCAAGGGCTTGTTTGCTATAAGGATGCACCCTGAGATTGTGCCGACCTCTTTCGTTTCTGTGACTGTGCAGGCATCCAATGGGTCTGCAATCTTACGCAGTTCTGCTTCAGAAGAACGATTGTCTATTAGTCGGAGTTGACGGTGCGTCAAAGCCGTTTGTTCGCTCTCGCCGTCGTCGGTATGGCTGCAGTCTTCGTGTCATGTGACGATGGAACTACCGTCTGTGCGCTGCAGCCTGAGTTCGCCGTGGTTGCCGAAGTATTTGATGCCACTACCGTGCGTGACGCGATTGCACGACGACCTCATTTGCGCGGTTGCATGTCGCACCTCGAACACGCGCGCGATGTTGTGCCGCGGCGCCAATAGCAATCAGGCTGCCGACCTATTGCGGCCGTAGCTCCCACAAAACGTTCACGATCACCCAGCGGCCGTTCCATTTCGCGACGTGCATGTAGTCGATCCATGTGGCGGCATCGACGCGCACGCTCGCCGTGTTGCCGAAGATGTCGAGGATGCGCACGTCCTTGCGTTGCTCGGCGACTGGCGTCTCCTCCTTGCCGCCGCCCCTTCTGGTGTTGAGCACCAGTGTCATGGCGCTCTGATGCCCGAGGACGCTGCGTCTGTTGCGTGGGTCCGTGTTCACGATACGCTTGGCAAGGTCCGGGTGAACGGCGCGTTCCATCCGCTCCGCATTCCCCTCATACCACCCCTCGATATAGTCGAGCGCAGTCTGCCTGATGGCACTACTGTCGGCGGCGCTTTGAGCAAACGTGGGTGTCGCTGTCGCTACTGTGAGAGCCAGGCCGATCACTGTTAGGCGAGTCATAGCGTCCTCATTCCGCTCTGAGAGCGGATATCGGGTTCACGCGTGCGGCGCGCAGGGCGGGCGCCAGAGCCCCCACGATTGCAGTCGTTAGGCAGAGCCCGGCTGTTGCACTGAACGTCAGTGGGTCCGCCGGCGGCACGCCAAAGAGCAATGCGCTCATGCCGCGCGCAGCAGCGTACCCGCCGACAAGTCCCGGCACGACGCCAATGATCGCCATCCATGCCGCTTCGGACACGATCATGCGACGCACACCCGACGGTTGCGCACCGAGCGCTAGTCGAACTCCGATCTCACGACGGCGCTGCGCAACTGTGTATGCCAGGAGTCCGTGGATTCCAACACCAGCGAGCAGCAGTGCGAGAATTGCCAGCGCGGCAAGGACGCGAAGCTGTGCTGTGCGCGTCGCGGTTTGGCGGCCGATCACGTCGCCCATCATCCTCACATCGGAGAGCGGCTGCGCCGCATCCACCTGGCGAACGATCTCTCGCACCGCTGGGACGAGCGCGAGACCCTGACGCGGAGCGCGAATCACGAGGTCTTTCGGCGTGAAGAGAGCGCCAAGGCCGGCCTCGGGTGGTTGTTTGGCCGGGATGTAGACCTGCGGCTCGCTTGTGCGTTCGAGTCCCCTAACGAGGATGTCGCCAACGACACCGACGACCATTCGAGTTTGGGAACGGACCTCGAACGTCTTGCCGAGCGGCTCCGCGTTAGGCCAGTACCGTTCCACGAACGACTGGCTCACGACGGCGACGAGGGGGCGGTCCGGGGTATCGTTGTCGACCACATCGCGACCGCGACGCAACGGAATGCCTAACGCATCGAAGAACTGCGCGCTGATGAAGCGGGTACTCACGCCCTCGCGGCGCCCGCTGCGCACCTCTCTCCCCGGAACGACGACGCCGGCTATCCCTCCCGTCAGTACCATGGGGAGACCGCTTGTATACGCCGCCTGCTCCACGCCCGGCAATGCACGAACACCCGCCAGCACCCGATCGTAGAAATCCGTCCCGGCGCGCAGCTGAGTCGTACTTGGGACTCGGCAGCGCAGTCCGTAAAGTCACAACGCCATCTGTCACGAATCCGGGATCCACTCGCTGGACCCTAACGATCGCGCGGATGAGCAAGCCGGATGAGATGAGCAGCATCACAGACACCGCCACCTCGATGGCCACGAGTACCGTGCGCAGCCGCTGCCTGCGACCGCCGCTGCGCGCGCCTTCGCGCAGCGCGCTGAAGCCGGACACCCCGCCCACACGCAGCGCGGGGAGCAACCCGAAACCAAGCCCCGTAATGGCGGAGAACGCAGCCGCGATCGTGAACACGCGCATGTCGATACCGGGCTTGCTCGCGATCGGCAGCGTCGTCGGGACGAGCAGCGACAGCAGCGGCATCGCCAGCGACGCCGCCAACACACCGGCCGCGCCACCCAATGCGGCAAGCACGACACTTTCGGTCAACATCTGCCTAACGAGCCGGTGACGACCGGCCCCAATCGCCGCGCGAACCGCTAGCTCGCGTTCGCGCCCCGCGGCGCGCACGAGCAGCAGGTTGGCCATGTTCGCGCACGTGAGGAGCAGCAGGCAGAGGCTGGCGCCGAGCAGCGCCAACAGCATGAGACGGTTGCGCGGCGACACATAGTCGCGCTGGCGGAAGTAGCTGAACCCCGTCTCCTCGTTCGTCTCTTTATAGTCGCGCGCCAGACGCGTGAACACTGCCGTCAACTCGGCACGCCCCTGATCGAAGCTCACGCCGCTTTGTAAACGTCCTACAGCCTGCAGATAGGTATTCGTGCGGTTAGCAAAGTCTTCCTCGCGCAACGTGAGAGGGAGCCACAGCACAACGTTGTCGCTGGGAAACCGAAAACTGGAGGGCATGACGCCGATCACCGAATACGGCGCACCGTCGAGCTGCAACGTCCTCGTTAGGATGCGATCGTCGCCTCCAAACTGGGTCTGCCAGAGCGCGTGGCTGATTACGACGGACCCCGCGTCTTCCACGCGCGTGCTATCGAACACACGACCCATGAGTGGCGCGACGCCGAGGAGTGGCAGGACCTGTGCGGTGACACGCTGCCCTTCGATCCTCACCGGCTCGCCGGTGCCCACCAGATTCACGGAAGCGCCTGTAAACGCGCCCCACGACTGAAACGAGCGCGCGGCTGTGGCGACGTCGCGATAGTTCGCCGGCGACAGCTCATTCATACACCCCCAGCCACCACCTTCGCGCGGGCCTTCGCACAGACGCACCAGCTCGTGCGGGTCCTTGAACGGGAGCGGCCGAACCAGCACGAAATCCGCGACGGAGAACGTTGCGGTGTTGGCGCCAACGCCGAGCGCCGTCACGAGCACCGCGGCGAGCGCGAAGCCACGCGAGCCGTTGAGCGTCCGCGCCGTGAAGCGCAAGTCCTGGAGGAGGATCTCCCACTGTCGCATGGTGCCCCCGGATTCGTTGATACCTCGACGTCCGACAACATAAACCGAAAAAGGGTTTAGTGTCGAATGTCGAGGCATGGGCCCGCGGTGACCCCGGAACTCCGCGGCTCAACGTCGCCGCCGTCGCGGTAGCGCAACGCCTGACCCAAGCACCAAACGAGGCGGCGCGGTGGGTCGGCAAGGATGCACTCCGGGAGTTGACGAGTGCTGGAGTGATTCGCCGTCTCGCGGCCCACCACGAGGCATCTGTAGGAGATTGGCAATGATCGAGCATCTCTGGCACGGCTGGACGACAGCCGAAATCGCCGACAAGTATGAACGTCTGCTCCAGACCGAGAGATCTTTCCCGGGAGTGCAGCCCGGAACGTCGCAGGCTATGTCGGTATCCGGCCATTGCGTCGGTTCTTGCCCGATGGCCAAGTGGAGTTCCTGACCATCACGTCGCCTCCTGGGATGCGGTGCGCGCGTTCGCTAGCGACGACTACGAAAAGGCGTACGTTCCAGTGAGTGCACGAGCGGTCCTCGCGCGCTGCGACGACCGATCCGCGCACTATCAGCTGCGAGCGCAGCTGACGTAGTGACTGCCTAACGTGACCTCGCATGTCGTCGATCCAGAAGCCCTTGCCGACCGGCGCGATCGTTCTCCCACCCGGTGAAGGCCGCCACTATCCGTGCGGGCCGATGCACAGCGCGTTCCTCGCGGATGGCGCAGAGACGAGCGATCGCTATTCAGTATCGATCTGGTGGGTCGATCCGCATCAGCCGGGACCCGGTGCGCATTCGCACGTGGCCAACGAAGAGCTCTTCTATGTGATTGAAGGCACGATGACTTTTCTCGTTGGCGAGCAGTACGTCGACGCAACCGTTGGAACATTCCTACGCATCCCGGCGGGGGTCACGCACGACTTCTTGAACAGAACCGCAGAACGCGCCGGTACACTCAACGTTTTCATCCCCGGTGGTTTCGAGAGCAACATGCCGGCCATCGTTGAGTGGTATCGCGCCCAGAGTTCGCGCTCTGGTTAGGCAACGCCACATCGCGTTAGGCGTGTCGCCGCGATGAACGAGGCCGATCTCTTCACATGATGCTGTGTCGCGCCGTTTGAGCAGCATGCGGGCTACCCTGTTGGGGCCTTTGCGCATGTTGAGCCCCGGGATGTCGTGCCATACGCCGACTAGCCGGTCGGGTCTCCATATGGTAGTGGGCGCAGGAGGACGCCGTTCACCAGGGCGAAGATGGCAATGGCGGCCCGATTCCGATAACAAGAGTGAGTGTGGCAGTGACTGTGAACGCCGGGTTGCGCCAAAGGGATCGCCACGCTGGGCGAATGAACGTAGATAGCGCCACGCTTTTCTCCGGTCGCGAAGTCGACTGAGCGCCTGCGGAGGTTGCGGCACGTCGGTTCTAGCAGACGAGCACGTCAGCCCTCGGCCTGGTGATACTAGGTGCGCCCCGACTTCCGCCCCGTCGTGATCTTATTCATCGTCTCCCGGATAACTCGCGTCGATAGGTCGTCGCCGTGCCGCTCGAGGAAACGACGGACCTGGTGCGGCTCGCGCGTTGCGAGAGCCCTTAGTGCCCACGACATCGCCTGCACTACCAGCTGATCGCGGTCCTGCATCAAGACGCGGCAGATGCGCAATGTTCGCCTAACGTCACCACTGCCCCCGCGCGCCTTCTGGTTCAAGGGCACGGTGCTCACGAGCGCCGCGCGACGCCACCAACGGTCGCGTGATCGCGCCCACCTTTCCATCTCCGCGTCACTCACCTGCCCGTTGCGCCATGCTGGTCCGCTTACATAGCACGCAAAGACGTCGACTTCACCCCAGCTACTCATCCCTCGACCGAGCCGTTTGAGTCGGCTGGCCGTGAGGAGCGCGCGGGCAGTCGCATGCTTTTCAAGAAGCTCGCATGCCACGAACCGGTTGGCGAAGCCTCCGCGCGCGACAAGCGAGTTTGCGATCGCGAGAACAGTTGACGCGTTATGCTGGCGCAGCTCTTTGCTCCAGCGTCGGCGCACTGCGCGCAGCGGTGCGGCGCTATGGTCAGGTAGAGCCGCAAGCTCTTTTCGGATTGTGTCGGCTGCTGCTTTGGCGCTCTGCGCGTCGCTCACAACACTATGGTGCCACCGCGAGTCGCGTTGGGCGAGCTTTCCAGCGGCTGTGCGAGCGTCGTAATCTGGATGGATTTGGGCCAGCGAAGCCACGCAACCTCCTACTGCTCGGCTTTGTCAGAAAGCTGTGGTTCTGTCCTTTGATCGCCCGCAAAAACGATATCTCACGGCAGCATGCCCGAGGACAAATCCGGAGAGCTTCTCATGGTGCGACGCACGGGTGTTGGCCGCATCCTTTGGTTGATTGTCGCGTGGCTCTGCGTCGCGTCCGGCGCGCAGGCGCAGTCCAAGCGCACGGCCGACTCCGTGCTGCGTTACATGGACGAGGCGCTCGATACGCTGCGTCGAGTCGCCTTACGCCGGGATAGCGTGGACTGGCCCGCGCTCAAGGACTCGCTCTTCGCGCGCACCTCTGGTGCGCAGACCACTCGAGAAACGTGGCCCGCGCTGCAGTGGGCGCTCAGGCGCGTCGATCGGCACAGCTTCTTGCAGACGCCGGAGCCCGTGGCAGCTGCAGCCCCAAAGCCTAACGAGATTGCTCCGCCGCGCCAGCGCCCACCCGCCGTCGCCGGGCGCTTGATCGACGGTCACGTCGGCTACGTACTCGTTCCGTGGTTTCCCGGGCGTAACCGGCCGAGCTTCGTCGACTCTTTGCAGGGACTCATCCGCGAGTACGACAGCGCAGGGGCGTGTGGCTGGGTTGTCGATCTGCGGCTGAATCAAGGTGGCAACATGTGGCCGATGCTTGCCGGCATCGGACCGCTGCTTGGAGACTCGATCTTCGGATCCTTCGTGGTTTCGGGCCAGAGCGACCAGCCCTGGCGCTACCTGCGCGGGCATGCGTGGTCCGGTGACGATAGCGTGCCTAATTGGGCGGCGCGCGGCACACAGCCCGCGTACGTGATGCGTGCTCGTTATCCACCCGTCGCGCTGCTCTTGGGCCGCGAGACCGCTAGCTCCGGGGAAGCGACCGCGATTGCCTTTCTCGGCCGGCCTAACGTGCGCTCGTTCGGTGACAGCACAGCCGGATTCGCATCTACTAATAACGGCTACAAGCTGCGCGATGGCGCCAACATGGTCATTACAATCGGCTACAGCAAAGACCGGTCAGGGCGGCAATACGGCCTGCGCCTAACGCCGGACGAGCTCGTCCAGCCGGCGACAGACTCCGCAAAGGACGCAGCGTTGGATCGCGCTGTCGTATGGCTTCGCTCACAGCCGAGCTGCGGTCGGCGGCGTTAGCCACCTCTCAAACCTTTCGGTGCCGAGCAAGGTCTCAACCCGTGTTCGCCATCACGAGACATCAATGAGAGCTCTCCTCGCTGCGGCGCTCTTCGCGTCGGCGCTCCCTGCGGCCGCGCAGGATCCGATGGCCCCCTTTTGCACGCGTCCTCGCGCACAAGTTCTCCTGCTCGGCGTTTTTCACTTTCAGGATGCCGGGCTCGATTCGTACAGGCCGCAGTTTCCATTGGACATCCGCGATGAAAAGCGGCAGCGCGAGCTGGAGGAAGTCATCAGCCGCCTGGCCGCGTGGAAGCCGACGCGCATCGCCATCGAGCGGCGCCCGGAGCGTCAGCAGGCGCTCGATTCGATGTTCGCGCTGTACCCCGGCGGCGGCATCGACACGCTGCGCAACGAGATCTACCAGATCGGTTTTCGCCTCGCAAAGCGGCTCGGTCTCCCCGGAGTGAATGCCGTCGACGCAGCGCCGCGCCGGCTCGACTCCGCAATGACGCAAGAAGAGTGGAATCGCCAGCAGCGCGCGCTCGCGCGTGGGCCGTTGTCTGCGACGAATTGGGACGCGAATTACAGGGTTTTGTATCGCTCGGAAGACTCGCTCAAAACAGTACGCACGCTGCGAGAGACGCTCATCGCCGAGGGTGATCCCGAACGTATCCGCGTTGGACACGGCGCCTATCTCGTGAACAACCTGCTCCACGGCACGCCGGGTGAGTACTTCGGCGCCGATGGCTTCGTGAGCGCATGGCACAACAGGAATATTCGGATTTACAGCAACGTCGTTAGGCTGATCCGCTCGCCAGAGGAGCGCGTGCTGGTGATCCTCGGCGCCGGGCATATGCCGATCCTGCAGCACCTCTTCCAAAGCAGCCGCGTGGTCCAGCTCAATGACGTGCGCGACGTCCTGCGCTAGAGCAAACTGCGTCACCACTATGACATGCTACCTGCGGCAGGGTTTCTGTCTTTTGGCGCTCAGGCGTGGCGCCGGCGGAAGGCGGCCGGGCTGCGTCCGGTTTGACGGCGAAAGAAGCGTGTGAAGTACGACGGATCCTCGAAGCCTAACGCGAACCCGATGCGCGCCACGCTGTCATCCGAATACATGAGGAGCCGTTTAGCTTCGACGCCGAGTCGCTCTTGAATGACACCTTTGGCGGTCAGCCCCAGATGCCTGCGGCACACCGCGTTGAGGTGGTTGGGCGTCAGCGCCAGCTCGCGCGCATACGGTGCGACTTCGTGCTCGCGCCGAGCCCTGAGCGCCACCAGCTCGCGATAGCGCAACGCGACGCGGTTAGGCGCCCGCTCGTCGGCGGGATATTGCCGCGCGTGAAGCCGCGCGAGCGTAATGAGGAATTCGTACAGCCGCGCGCGCAGCAGGTGCTCGCTGTCCTTGCGCAGTGCGTGCAGCTCTCGGCGCATTGCAATGAGCAGGCGCTGCAACCGCGGGCGCTGGATGCCGATGCGCACCGACGCCGTCCCCTCGCGTGCATGGAAGAACGAGAGCCGGTGCAGGAAAAACGGGTCGCTGAAGAACTCCTCGAGAAACTCGGCGGGGAAGAAGAGACAGAGACCATCGAGGCCAGTGACCTCCCAGCGCCGTACCTGACCTGGCGTCGTGCACAGCACGCTGCTGGGCGCCACGCGATAGCGTTGCTCGTCGAGCCAGTACCAGCCGCGCCCGCGTGTCACGAGCAGGAGGTCGTAAAACGTTAGGTAGTGCGCCTCGGGGCGCATGAACGTCGGCATGTCATGGATCCACGCCGAGTCGACGAGGACCTCGGGGCCGTATTTGGTACGGTGGAAATCGATGCGCGTGGGGCGCGGACGCTTGGGCTGTGGCACCGTTGAAAAGTGCCAGCATCTCAGCGATTCAGTCATGTCGCGCAGCGAATTCGCACCACACTCTGACTGGATGCTCACGACACTTCGAGGCCAGCTGAATGTTACGAAACGTCGTCTTTGCGTTTGCGCTTGTAGTTGAAGGCACGCGCGCGTTGGGCGCGCAGGCACTCCCGTTTGACGCCGGATGGCGCCTCACCGGTCAGGCAACGCGGGTCGAGGAGTTTCGCGGCCGCCGCGCGTTGCGCATGCGTACCGGGCTCGCGGTGCGCGAGGCCGTGCGCTTGCGCGACGGAACGATCGACTTTGATGTGATCCTCTCACCGCAGCGCTCCTTCGTGTACATCTACACGCGGATGCAGAGCGAGGACGACCACGAGGAGATGTACATCCGCGCGCACAAGTCGGAGCTGCCGGATGCTGTGCAGTATTCGCCTGTCTGGAACGGGGACAGCAACTGGCAATTGTATCACGGTCCCGGGATGACGGCGGCCGTTCGGCTGCCCCATAACGAGTGGACGCACATACGCGTGGTGCTGCGCGGACAGCGCGCGGCCCTTTTCATCGGCGATACGCTGAAGCCTGCGCTTGTCGTGCGGCTGCAGCGCGACGCAGCGGCCGGCTATGTCGCGTTAGGCTCGTTTGTGCCGGCGGGGACGCAACCGGACAAGGAGCCGTTCACGGCATTCGCGAACGTTGTCGTGCGGCCGGATGTCATGCCGTTCGACTTCGCCTCGCTCCCCGAGCCTGAGATCAAACTGCCGGAAGGGATGATCACACACTGGCAGCTGTCGGCGCCCTACGCCCCGCCGCGTGATCCGGCGGCCGCCCTGACGGCAAGTACTGCAACTGAACGCGTGTCCTGGAAGACGTACAACGCCGAGCCTAACGGCGTACTTGTAATCGGCAGACACGTCAAGCGGCCTGCGCCCAACTCCGCGATCGTCGCCCGGCTCGTCTTGCGCGCAGAGCGGGATACCGTCGTGCCGCTGCAGCTCGGGTTCAGCGACATTGTGACCGTGTACCTAACGGATCGTTCCCTGATATCGGCAGATGCGCGGTACAGTTTCGACAACCCGCGGCAGGAGGGGTTGATCGGTTTGTCGCAGGCGACGATCTACTTGCCTTTGCGCCAGGGAGAGAACGAGGTGCTCATCCATCTGTCGGACAGCTTCGCCGGATGGGGGCTCATGGGGAGATTGATGCCCGGGTTCGGCACGACGGTCGTCGTCCCCTGACCGAATCTGCGCCATTCACCTGACGTGCCCTGGCTAGGTGTCAAATTATTGACACCGATGGCAAAAGCTCCCGTTCCCAGTCTGAGCCGCCGCGAGCGGCAGATCCTCGACGTCATCTACGCGCGCGGTCGTGCGACGGCGGCCGACGTGACCGCCGAGCTGCCCGATGCGCCGACGTATACGACGGTGCGCGGGCTGCTGCGCATCCTGGAGGAAAAAGGCCACGTTAGGCACGAGGACGACGGTGGCCGCTATGTGTACTCCCCGTCGACGCCTCGCGAAGACGCAGGCGCCTCACAGCTGCAGCACGTCGTGCGCACCTTCTTCGACGGCTCGGCAGCCAAAGCGATGGCAGCCTTTCTTGGTTCCACACGCGGCAAGTTGAGCGACGAGGAGTTGCAGCACCTGCGCTCCATCGTCGACACAGCGGCAGCCAAGCCAGGCAAACGCACGCCGCGCAAATGACCCTCGCTGCATTCTGACTGGACTGTTCGCTCGCGTTGACAGCAGGCATCGTCGCTTCGTGCATCGCGCCGGCACTCGCCGCGCCGCGCATCACCGAGTTCGTGCCACGACGCCTGCTTGCGAGTGAAACGAGTGACGGCAGTGAGTTGCCGCAACTGCCTAACGCGGCTCCCACCGCTGACGGGTTGCTGCCCGCGCCAGTGCGAGACCATGGATTCAGCAATCGCATGAACGCTGTGTGGACGCTGCTGCCGCTCGTCTGGCTCATCGGGGCAGCGCTTCTCGCTGCACGCGTCGCCGCGGGAATCGTGCTAGCGCGGCGCATGTGCCGTCGGCCCAGCCGCTGAGCGACGCGCCGCTGCTGGCGCTGGCTGCGCGGATCGCAACCAACCTGGGGATCGGCCGGGACGCCCGCGCTGCGGGTGAGCCATATAATAGTTGCGCCGGCGACGATCGGGTGCTGGCGCCCTGTTGTCCTCATGCCGGCGTCATTTGGCGAGTGGACAGCCGAGCAGACGCGCGCGGTGCTGGCGCACGAGCTCGCGCACGTCAAGCGGCACGACTGCCTAACGAGCATGCTGGCACAGGTCGTCTGCGCCGTGCAGTGGTACAATCCACTCGTCTGGCTCGCCGAACGGCGCATGCGCGCCGAGCGTGAGCGGGCGTGTGATGACAGGGCGTTGGCGAGCGGCGTCGACGCGACGCAGTACGCCTTGTTGTTGCTCACGTCGCACGTGCGGCGTTCGGCCGCGAGTCATTGCCGGCGAGCGTCTTGATGATGGCGCGTCCGCGCGAGCTGGAGTCACGCCTGTTGGCGATCGTTAGACCGGCGCCCATCGACCGTGGAATTGTTTCGCGCCGTGCGCTCGCAGTGGTTGTCGTGCTGACAGCGTTGTTAGGCACAGCGGCAGCAGGGCGCGCCGCGCCGCCACCGGGTGAGCAGCCTCCGCGCGGCGAGCCTGACACGCGTGGCGACTCCTTAGCTAAGTCCGCGCAGCGAGCGTCTCCCGGCGAGCGATGACGCTCGTGCCGTCGCCACTCGCCCCGAGGTGCTCGCCGCTCTGAATGGTGCGGACTCGCTCCTCCTTCGGCGCCTGCTGAGCAACCTCGCGGACGTTCCGACCGGGCCGCAAGAGCTGGGGCGCGATCGTTCGCTCTGGGCGCTCACGCGAGCACGCGACGGAGTGCTCGTGCAGCCACTGATCGACGCGCTCGGCGACAGCGACTGGCGCGTGCGCGCGTATGCGGCATGGCCGCTTGGTGTAGCGCGCGATCGCCGCGCGGTCCCGGCACTTGTCGATCAACTTGCGCACCGAGTCTGGCGCCTGCGCGCGATGGCTGCGTGGTCGCTGCATGCGATCGGCGACGCGGCGGCGCTCCCGGCGCTCGTTAGGATGCTGGACGACGAGGCGTGGCAGGTGCGCTGGCCCGTCGTGCTATTCGTTGGCGCGCGCGCTGCGCCGAGCATCGCGACGCGTTTGTTGGCTGCGCGCCTGAACGATCGTCACATCGCTGTGCGCAACGCGGCGGCGGACGCGCTGGCCGCGCTCACCTCGCGCAGTCGGTAAACCCTTCCCTGCTGACCATAGCCATGAATCACCGCATTAATGTCAAAAAACTGACACTGCTAGTTGCACTGGCCGCAGTGCCTGTCGCTGCTCAGAGCGACAGCCTAACGAAGCGGCCTATCGTATCCGGATTCCCGCCGAGCTGGATGCGTACATCGCCAAGGTTGTGCGCGACTGGGAGGTACCGGGACTGGCACTCGCGATCGTGCGCAACGATTCGCTGATTGTGGCCAAGGCGTACGGTGTGCGTGAGCTGGGGAAGCCAGATCTCGTCGCCGGAACAAGCTCTTTGACGTTGCGTCGCTCTCCAAGTCGTTCACCGCGGCGGCAGCAGCGATCCTTGTGGATGAGGGGAAGCTGCGCTGGGACGACTATGTGCGCACTTATTTGCCGAGCCTGCGCTTTCCGGATCCGTATCTCGATGCGCATGTGACGCTGCGCGACGTGCTGTCACATCGCACGGGCCTAAATCCGAGCAACTGGATCATGCGCCTTGTGCGCGAGGGACGCGACCTCGACGCGTTGCACCGGGTTCCACATCTCAAGACAAGCGCCGAGTTCAGGACGACTCTGGTGTATTCGAACATTGGGTATACGATCGCCGGCGCTGTGATTGAGGCGGCGGCAAAGATGCCGTGGAACACAGTCGTCGAGGAGCGGCTTCTCAAACCGTTAGGCATGTCTAGCTCGTAAGTGAATGGTGACGTTCCGGCGTCGGGGAACGTCGCGCGGCCGCACTTTGCGTTAGGCGGGAGGCAGCAGGCGATCCGCACGTCGAGCGGTGAGCAGGACGGTCCGTCGGGTGGCGTGCGTTCCACGGCGAGCGACATGTCGCGCTGGCTGCGCTTTCAGATCAACCGTGGTGAGCTGGATGGGAAGCGGCGCGTCAGCGAGCGCTCCATGGACGAGATGCATTCGCCCCAGATCATCATTCCTACAAGGGCGGCGATGCGGCGCGCGCGGATGGTTGAGTGGGGTGCGGCGGCGTACGGTTTGGGGTGGCAGGTGATGGATTTTCGTGGGAAGAAGATGTTGTCGCATAGTGGGAATGCGGACGGGATGCCGTCGTACATGGCGATTCTGCCGGATCAGAAGATTGGCGTAGTTGTGTTACTCAATTCGTGGAGCGCGGCGACGCTGCATGGTGCGATTGCCGCGCGAGTGCTCGACACGTACCTCGGCGTGGAGCCGCGTGATCACAGCGCGGAGGCGTTGGCCGGCGTTAGGTCGCGACGTGCGCGTGAAGAGACGGGGCGGCAGTGGTTGGCTGAGCAGATCGCGACGCGGCGAGAGCCCGCGCATCCACTGACGGCGTACGTGGGAGTGTACGAAGCCAGTTTGTATGGACCGATTCGTGTGTGGTTGGAGCAGGGGCGTCTCGCGATGCAGATGGCGCGCGGCCCGATCGCGGATCTAACGCCGCATGGTGGAGACTCACTCTTCGTGCTTTGGCGCGACCGGTTTTTTGGCGAGACGTTAGCTGCGCACGTGACCTTTGTCGCCGGCCTGGGTGGGCGCATCGCCAGCTTGAGGATGCCGATCGCCCGCGACACCGTCACGGCGAGCCGAAGTGGGTCGATCAAATGAGTGACCTTGGCGACGTGCAGGGGGTGTGACATCGCTCAGGGGCGGCAGGAGGTGGGTCGCGAGCATCGGCTAGACCGTCCAAGGTAGGCGTCGAGGCCTAAAGGAGTGACTCTATAGGAGGGTCGGGGCATCGAATGACGCTTGTGTGACGGGTCCGTATTTGGCTTGCGCGATGCAGCGCAGACGGACATATCGACGGCGTATGATCCGACTACTCACCGTGGGCCAGTCGAGCATTGAGCTCGATGGGAAACGGCTGACTACGGAGTCCGAGATCGTTTTTGGGATGTTGTTGTACCTCGCAGCGCGCGCCGGGGACGCGGTGCGTCGCGAGGAAGCGCAGGCTCTTTTCTGGCCAGACCTGTCGCATACTCGAGGGCGACACTGTTTGCGCCAAGCGCTGTACCGATTGCGGCAGCTCGGTGTGCCTTTGCGCGCCGACAACGGTTCTGTTGGAGTCGCGTTAGGCGATGTCAGTTCCGACTATGCACCGTTGACGAGGGACGATGTACCGTCGAGCGCCTTTCGAGGTCTGGCCGTTGCCGACATCCTACCTGCTTACCACCCTACATTTTCGATACCGTTCTCAGGTTGGGTTGAGGAGTTGCGGTCTCGTATTGGACTGCGTATCCGCCAAGGACTAGTCCGGACGATCATCGATTTGCGATCGAAGGGTCGTTACCGGGAAGTCGAGCCACTGGCGCGCGCATGCCTAACGGCGGATCCGTTTAACGAAGTTGTGACCCTCGCCCTTGCGGAGGCAACGGCGGTGTTAAGCGGTAACCGCGCAGAAGCAATGGCGATACTCGATCGCTACACGGATGAGATCGGAAGTTCCCGAGACAAGCGGCTCACTCTGTCGGCGTCCATTCTTCGTCGTCGCATCAGCGAGAAGTTCGTTGAGCAGCGTTATGCTCCACCGCCGGAAACACCATTCGTCGGCCGTGAGGATGTCTTGCAGTTGCTCGTGGAGAAGATGCAGGAAGCAATTGCAGGGCGAAGTTCAATTGTTTACTTGTGGGGCGATCCGGGCATCGGGAAAACGCGACTGCTGGATGAGCTTGCGATGGTCGCACACGTTCAGGGCGTACGTGTGGAGAGGTATGAGGTGTCGCCTAACGACTCTGAACGACCCCTTGCGCTGTTTTCTGCCCTGTTGCCTCGACTAATGACATTACAAGGCGCGGTGGGCATTTCACCTGAAGCGTATGCGGCGATTCAGCGGTTCGTGGATCCAGCCGCTTGGGAGGAAACCAGGCCGCCGAGCGCTGCAGAGGAGGCTGGTCAGGTCTTTGGAATACTCAAGGCAGCTATTTGCGAGTTGATCGACGCCTTAGCCGACGAGCGGCCGTTAGGCGTGCTTGTCGATGATGCGCATTGGATTGACGCCCGGTCAGTAGAGATACTGATTGAGCTAGTTGAACGCTCTCGCGGACGACCTGTGATGTTCGTGTTTACCTCGCGAGAGGCCATCGCAGTACATAGGCGTGCGGCTTTGGATATCCTTTGTGCGAGGGCGACGGTGCGGCGCCTGGAGGGTCTTAGCGCGGCCGAGATCGAAACTTTGCTGGCTTCAATTGCTGAGCAACGTAGCTACACGCTAACGCCGGACTTCGTTCGGCGAACGGTGGATGCGAGTGCCGGCAATCCATTGTTCGTGTCCGAACTGGCAACACACTATGGCTGGAACGGCGTGCGGGATGATTTGCCGCACAACCTACAGACGTTGCTTGAGAAACGCTTGGATGCGTTGAGTCCAGATGCGCTCCTGGTATTTCAGGCGTGTGCGGTTTTAGGAGAACATGCGACCGTCGAAAGGCTGTCGCGCGTTCTAGAGAGTCCGATGCACAGGCTCTTGCGGTCGCTCGCAGAGGCGGAGCGCGCATCACTGCTTAAGACTGAAGCAGGCTGTATCCTTTGTCGGCACAATCTGATGAGCACTGAAGCGATGCGCCGCCTCGCTACGATCGCATATCAGGCGCTTTACCAGAGGGCAGCGACAGTCCGTCAGGGGCCGGCACTACGAGAGAGGAACGCAGCGATCTGCTGGCATGCCGTACACCTGTGGCTCGTCGCCAAAGAGTCGAGACGCGCGCTACGCCTTGTGGTTGCGATGGCGCAAAAGCTTCTCAGCTTCGGCTTGGCCAGGGATGCTGATGCGTTCCTGCAAACGGCGCGGGATGTGCTCCACGATTCTGCCGCCGAAACATCACTCCTTCCACTACAATTGGCCGCGGTGCGAGCCGTCGGTGACTTTGAGCGCTATTTGCAAATCGCCATTGAGTGCCAACGCCTAACGACGTCGTCAGGGGAAGTGCTGCCGGAGGCAAGACTCGCCGAGTTTGCAGAATTCGACGCTGTTCGATTACTGAAGCTTGGTCGATCGGCAATACCGCTTGACTTGCACCGTCTCCAAGTTTCAGAAGAGTCGCCAGATGTACTTACGGAACTGGCTCTTCGATTTGTCATGGCCGCGGACGATCAACTTGACGCACCTGCCGCATATCGGTGCCTCCAATGCCTAACGGAACGTGGTACGCTGCACCGGGCGTCGCGACATGTGAGGACCCTCTTTGAGCTTGTGTATCACTCAAACTACGGAAGACTGGATACCGCGATAGAATGTGCGCGAAGGATAGTTTCGCAGCATGGCGGCTATCGGAAATTAGACCCAACGGTGGCCACCAGGTCCCTGCGGTGGTGTCACCGCCCGTTTGCGCTCGGTGGACGCATAGACGAGGCGATTGACGCGCTACGTCAATCCATAACGCTAGCTCGACGACACGGCTCACTGATTGACGAGCTGGTTGCGGAGTGCTACTGGGCCGAACTCCTCTTCATCGCCGATCGACTTACCGAAAGCGCCAAGGTATTCGCTTGCGTCGAAGAGCAGTGCCTCGCGTCTGACCCTGCGATCCTACGTTTCAATGTGTACGTTGGTCGCGCGTACTTCGCCATCGTTGATCGAGACCCGATAAGACTAAATGCAGCCATCAACTCTGTAGAGACACTTGCGAGGCCAGGGCCAATTCCAAGAGTCCAAGCGATGCTCGATGCGTTTAGAGTGCTTGCTAGTGTAATTCAACGAGAGGAGCCAGAGCCAAGTCGCCTCGCGCGGCTCTCTACGCTTTGGCGTGCGATGCGGTCTTCAGGGTCGGCCGACATACCCTACCTGGCTTTAGCGGCCGCTTTACTTCTTGGTGGTCGTACCACGCTCGCAGCGGACATCACTAGTGAGTACAAAACTGTTAGGCGCGAACGATTTGCACTTCCGTCGTCGATTGTTTCAATCCTTACAGCGGCAACTGTCGAAAGAGGGATCGAGATTCCTGGCGAAGTCCGGAATTTCCTCGCCCGATCCTCTGCGACTTGTAGTTAGGCGCTCTTGCCGGAGTTGCATGAAGATCCGACCGCACCAGCGAGGGAAGACTCGGAGCTAAGACGCCTTGCGTTCAGCTATCTTGGTTTCGTGTTCCTGAATTGATAGATAAAGCTGAGTCCAAACGTCAGGCCTAAGAACGATCTCACAGAGACCGGGATCAAATTGCTTGCCCTTGAACTTCAAGAACTCGGAGCGGGCGTCTTCCATGCCGAGAGCGCGGCGGTAGGGCCTATCTGTCGTGATGGCGTCGAGAGTGTCTGCAAACATTATGATCCGCGACGTCAGAGGGATATTCTCACCCTTGAGGCCATCCGGATATCCTGTGCCGTCCCAGTTCTCATGGTGGTGGCGCACCGGGGCCACCACATCGCGCAGACTTGTTAGCATGCCCACCAACTCCGCGCTGCGCACGGGATGGCGCTTCATTCTGGACCATTCTTCCGGCGTTAGGCGGCCTTCCTTCGCGAGAATGGGCGCAAATGCCTCGTCGATCTTTCCGACATCATGCAGAAGTGCGGCAACGGTAACGCGCTCAACCTGCGCGCTCGGGAGTCCAACTGCGCGCGCCAGAATCGTCGACGTGTTTGCGACTCGCCGCGAGTGGCCTGAAGTGTATGGATCGCGCGCCTCGATGGCCGCTACCATCAAATCCAAAAGCTCCTCGGTTACACTGCTCAACTCTATTGTGCTTCGATACAGCTGCCTAACGGCAACGAGCGGCATCACCATTCCCGCGGCTCCGACAATGCCGAGGTTGACCGAGAGCCAAGCGAGATAGTAGGCGAGTATTGCGAGCAGGACAGTCAGCAGCGTAGTTGACTGTGCCACTCGCCTAATAACTGCACGAAACTGCGTAGCGGTTGTCACGCTGACCGCGGCTGCGATTAGTATCGAGTTTACGGCCCAAGTGACAATCACCAGCAAAAGAGTCGGGATTGCTACTAATGTCCCGGCATCGGTGAAACTCACTCCTTGGAGCTCTCGCGTCGTCGTGTTGCTTAGGGCTAGGAAGGTCAGCGCGCCCAGGGACAGGCTCAAACATGCCTGCGCGGCGTTGTAGAGGATCTTGATCGTGTCACGCCTTTGAATCGCAAATGCAGCGGACTGCCCTACTACCACGAGCACCACTGTACTCCAAGATGGTGCAATCAACAGCGCAGCTGTCATTGGTACGAGGCTGACTGAACCGGCCGCCGACCTACCCTTGCTGAAGCCAACCATTTCGGCGACCGCGCCTAACGTTGCTAGCACTAATACGAGACCGAATTGGTGCGACAGGGGCACGTCCTGGCTCGCTGCAAGTCCAACCAAGGCAGCGCCTGCGAGCACGAGAACGAGGATGAGCAGAGGCAGCACGCGACGGATCGCTGCCGGCCCAACCGCCGTGTCCTTCTCGGCGCTCAAACCCATTCGTGTCCACGGCCGCGGCTCAAGAATCCCGCGTTCGTCCTTCGTGCCGGACGATGTCGCGGAAGTATCCTGAGTTTTGTTAAGCGATAGTGGCTTCACGTCAAGCATCTCTTGCCGGCCACAAACGTTGGGCACAAACGGACAACGCCAACCTCCAAAATCCGAGTAGGCCCCCGATCCGCGCTCTAAATCCAACTTGTCCAGCTGCTTAATAGCGCAATAATCCAGCTGACCATAACGCGTCACCCCCCATCAGAGCGTCATACTCGCTCCTAACTGAGCATGCGATTTCTCTTCCGGTTGGCTCCGCTCAACTGCATTCCGAACCCGCTCAAAATCACTTCGCTGCGCGGGAACGGGGGCC
>JBQTIF010000236.1:0-3224 GCA_052388395.1 Gemmatimonadaceae bacterium
GGGCGGCGGCAACGGCGCGATGATGGGCGGCGGCCGGGGGGGCGGGGGGGGCGGGGGGGGCGCTGGCGCGACGCGTCAGAACACGACGGCGCGTGAATCGCGCGGTGAGGTTGTGCTTGCGACGCAACAGCAGGGTCAGCAGATGCCCGAGGTCACGGACGAGCAGTGCGCGAAGGTGCGCGACGCGTTCGCCAAACAGCCGGAGGCGCAAGGAAAGCTGCAGGGCCTCTTCCAACGCATGCGCGCTGGCGAAGTGGACATGCAACAGATGCGCGCGGCGACGGACTCGATTTACAAATCGTTAGGTGTTGAGAGTCGCGTCGCGCGAGCGTGTCAGATGCGTGATCGCGGTGGCCAGGGCGGCCCGGGCCGCGGAGCTACGACCGGCAGCGCGGCGGAACGTGGCGCGCAGACAGCAACGGCGCCTAACGCGCAACGGATGGGCGCAGCACAGTCGCAACGCTCTGAAGGTGGCCAGCGCTCGACGCCGGTGCCTGCCGGCGAGTTTTCCAGCATGCGCACGCGCGCACGGCCGGCGCTTGTCTTCGTTGCCGATAGCACCGGATTTAAGCCGCGCGTCGTTCGCGTCGGCTCGGCGAACCTCGACTACACCGAAATCGTGAGCGGCTTGAAAGAAGGAGAGCGCGTCGCGCTGCTCGCGGTAGCGCAGGCTGCTGCAGCGCGCGAGCAAGCAAACGACCGGATGCGTTCAATGACGCAAGGGAGTGGCGGCATGCCAGGGATGGCACCTGGTGGTGCCGGCGGGCAGCCACGCCGTTAGGACGACCTATGCTGCTCTTCGAAGTCTTCGCGGTAGCCCTTCAGGCGCTTCGGGCGAACAAACTACGCTCCGTGCTGACGATGCTCGGTATCGTCATCGGGGTCGCGGCTGTCATCGCCATGATCGCTCTCGGAACGGGGGCACAGTCGGCCGTGAACGAGCGGATTCAGTCGTTAGGCACCACCCTGTTGACTGTCATGCCTGGACAGCAGCGCGGCGTGGGAGGATTCACTTCCTTTGACGATCGCGCGCGGCTCACGATGAAAGACGCACGCGCGCTGGAAGAGAGATCATCGTCCCTGGCAGCCGTGCAGCCGGAGATGAACCGCCAGCTGCAAGTGCAGTATCAGAACATGAACACCGTCACGCAGATCGTCGGAACGACAGCGAACTTCCTGCAGGTCAGAAAGTACGAGCTGCAAGTCGGACGCATGTTCACTTCCGGAGAGGATAACTCCAAAGCTCGAGTTGCCGTCCTCGGTCCCGAGGTCCCCAAAAACCTCGGACTTACGGCGCCGGAAGCGCTTCTTGGAGAGCCTATTCGTATACGCGGTATTCAGTTCACCGTCGTCGGTGTCCTCAAGTCGAAAGGACAGTCCTCGCCCTTCTCAAATCCGGACGACCAGCTGCTCATTCCGCTGCAAACTGCACGCTATCGCGTGATCGGTTCCGATCGCCTCCGCTCCATCAGCGTCTTGGCCATGAACGAGGAGCGCATCCCCGAAGCGATGGCGGACATTCAACGAGTGCTACGCCGCGAGCATCGGCTGCGCCAGGGACGGCCCGACGATTTTCAGATCCGCAATCAGGCCGATTTTCTCAACATTTTCTCCGAGACAACTCAGGTCTTTACGTACTTGCTCGCCGGCATCGCCGCCGTGTCGCTCCTCGTCGGCGGTATCGGCATCATGAATATCATGCTCGTTTCGGTCACCGAGCGAACGCGCGAGATCGGCGTGCGCAAAGCGTTAGGCGCCACCAAGCTTAACATCCTGCTGCAGTTTCTGATCGAGGCCGTCGTGCTGTGTTTGTTAGGTGGCCTGCTGGGTGTATTACTAGGCGCCGCCGTCGCGAACATATTTCGCAGCTCGCTGCAGTGGAACACGCAGATTGCCCCGGCGTCGGTGCTGCTCGCCTTCGGGTTTTCGGCGGCGGTGGGCGTGATCTTCGGCGTGTGGCCTGCCCGCCGAGCGGCGCGGCTCGACCCGATTCTCGCTCTGCGGTACGAATAGCTGCAGGTTGAAGGTGGGAGGGAGGTGTTTCACTCCCCCTCCTTCGTCTTCCCTCGCTCCGGCGCGTCACGGAAGACAGCTTCAACGTCGCGGGCCGCCTTGCCAAGTATCTCCGCGACTTTTGCGATCACGTCACGGTCGCCGTAATGGCGCGAGCCGCTGGCGTACGTCGCGCGAGCGACGTCCTTGAACGCGCGATGGACTTCCCCCATCGCGTCGCTGAGGATGGTCGTGCCGAATTGCGTTAGGCGCTCGAAGATGTCGTCGACGTGACCGCGACGATCGGCGAGGTGCTTACGCCCTTCTTCCGTGATCGAGTAGACCTTCTTCCCACCCTCTTCCGTGGCCACGGACGCGTACCCGAGGTCCTCGAGTAGCTGCAAGGTCGGGTAGACGGTGCCAGCACTCGGCGCGTAGGCGCCCCCTGCGCGCTCCTCCAGCTCCTTGATGATTTCGTATCCGTGCCGCGGCTTCTCGTCGAGCAGCTGCAGGATCACGTATTTGAGCTCACCCTGCTCGAAGAACCTCCCGCCACGATAGCGCCACCCACCTCCTTTGGGACCGGCGCCTCCCATGAACCACGCAGCGAAGTCGCGGTCGAAACTCCAGCGCGGGCGGCAGCGGTGAGTTTCGTCGCAGTCAAACGAGAAGAAGCCGGGCATCTTAGATCCTCTGTGCGGCTAAGGCTGGACTATACGATATATCGTCGCAGCGATATATCGCAAGATATATCTTGACTGCGTGGTCTAAGGGCTAGGGGTAAGGGCTAAGGTCGAAGGCCAAGGCAGAGGGGCCAGCCCGTTAGTCCAGCGCCACGCGCTGTGGGCGCTCTGCCTTTGACCTTAGACGTTTGACCTTCGACCTGTATTGTTGTGTACTGAATGAAAACCCAAGCTTCGAAGGAGCGTCCGGACGAAGAC
This sequence comes from Gemmatimonadaceae bacterium, assembly GCA_052388395.1. Lineage (GTDB taxonomy): Bacteria > Gemmatimonadota > Gemmatimonadetes > Gemmatimonadales > Gemmatimonadaceae > DASYRX01. The sequence goes on from JBQTIF010000236.1 coordinate 2,934, forward strand.
CCGGATGACTCCGAGTCCATTGCGGATCAGGCGACGACCGAGAGCGCCGTCCCACCTCCATCATCGCAAAGCTCGCACCCGGAAGCCGATCCGCGCGGCGGTCGCCTTGCCGTCCTAACGATTACCGCGCTCGGCGTTGTGTTTGGTGACATTGGCACGAGTCCGCTCTACGCGCTCAGTGAATCATTTCTGATGTCGCGCGAGCGCGGGTTGCTACCGACGGAAGACAACGTCTACGGCATCCTCTCGCTGATTCTGTGGTCGCTCACGCTGATCGTGACGGTCAAATAC
>JBQTIF010000237.1:0-1913 GCA_052388395.1 Gemmatimonadaceae bacterium
TGCACGCGGCGATGGTGCTCGCTAGCGAGATCATTGATTGGCGACGCTTCGCGCATCCGCGACACCTCTCGGCGTACCTCGGCCTCGTGCCGCAAGAAGCCTCGAGCGGCGATCACGAGCGTCGCGGATCGCTCACCAAGGCCGGCAATGCGCACTGTCGCCATGTGCTCGTGCAAGCCGCGTGGAGCGCGCACTCGCGGCCGCAAGTCGGCCCACGAGGCTGGATTACGTCCGCTTGACAACTGCCTCGTTAGGAGTGTTAGGCAGCGGCACCGCGCGATTTCAGCAGGCGAATATCAAGCTCGAGATGCATTGCTTTTGCAACCCGCTCAAGCGTTCGGAGTGTGACATTCGAGTCAGGCGACTCAAGGAGTGCGATCTGCTGTCGCGTGACTCCGATGCGCTTCGCAAGTCCACCTTGGCTCAGACCGAGCGCTTGGCGTGCCCATCGGAGCTGGAGGCGTACGGCGAGGATAGCACTGACTGGAACCCAGACTCCTTCAGCTTTGCTCCGAGCGACGCGCGTGGTGCGGGGTTCTGGAGGAGCAGCGCCAGTGGCCAAATGCGTCTCCAGCCAGCCTTCAAGCGCTTCGCGTGCCCGCTCCTGCGCCTGTGCCCGCGTACGCCCGAAGGTCTGACAACCCGGACAATCGGGAAAGCTGACTAGAATGTTCGGACCTTCCTTGATCAGTGCTGCCAGATACCGCATGTGGGACTCCGACGATTCAAGCTGCCTAACGGCTCACCGTTCTACTGCGCCGCATTCCGGTTATCTAGAGGGCTCGCAGAAGCGGAGCCCCGGTCGTCTGCAAGGCTAGGCATCACGTAACCGCGTGCCAGCCTGGCGTTCGATGCTCCGAAGTGTGCCGGGTGGAATGTCGCGCACAGGGTGAGGAACGGTGACGACGCCTGAACGACGCTGGTGTTTGAAATGCTGATGCGATCCTTTCGTGCGCGCGAGGTACCATCCGTCCGCCTTCAAGAGCCTGATGACCGTTTTCGAGTCCATTAGGCTCGCGTTTAAAGGACCACCGCAAACTAGCAAGCTATAACTTGCTAGTCAAGTAGCGGAGACCGCCGATCAGTCAGCCAAGCGTTGCGCCGCTGCCTAACGCCTGAGTTCAGCTGCGGGCGAATCCAAAGAGCGAGCGAAGCGAGCAATCAGACGATCGCCCGTCTGCTGCAACGCCACGTTAGACGGCGGGCGCACGGACTGCCGTCTTGCGTCAGGCGTTCTCCCTCATTCCGGAAAGAGCCGTAGCTGAGTCGACGCACCCCTATTCACTCGAGCGACTCGCCGACGCGCATAGTTGCGCTGGCAGGAGATATGGTGAGACTCGAACAGGCCGAACCCATTGTAGTGGCTTCAACGGATGCTGTGAACTCGGCGAGTGCCGCTTTTATGCGTACTGAGCCTGAACCGACTGCGGTCACCCGACCCGTGGAATCGACGATGACTGCAGCAGTACTCGCAGAGGTCCACGTAGCTCGCAAGGTCCTCAGTGTATCGCCGGATGCTGTCACGCCGCTGAGGCTCAGTTGAGCCGACTGACCGACACGCAGCGCCAGTCTGGGAGGAGAAATCGAGAGGGACACGAGCCGATCGGCAGGCACACTGGGACCGTCGTTACAAGCAAGCCCCAACAGTACGACCGCAACGCGTCCGACGGTACATCGCATCATACAGGAGAACCGACCCTGCCAGATCGCGGTTCGTCACATCGCCGCATCCGTGACCCAGTTTCCCGCTGCCTAACCGGCGTGCAATTCTGCTGCGCCGCATAGGAATCGGGATAGGGAGTAGGAGAGGTTGACTCTCCTACCTCCCTCCCACACCACCGGACGTGCGGGTCCGCATCCGGCGGTTCAGAAAGTTGAGGTTACGGAGCAAGGCGTGGGACCCCGAGGCGAGT
>JBQTIF010000238.1:0-13406 GCA_052388395.1 Gemmatimonadaceae bacterium
CCAAGTCTCGCTGAGGTTTATCGCACCATTCCGGTCAGCAACCTGACCTGGTGGCGTAAGATCCTGGCGTTCGCGGGGCCCGGCTATCTCGTCGCAGTCGGCTACATGGATCCCGGCAATTGGGCGACGGATCTGGCCGGGGGTTCAGCGTTCGGCTATACGCTGCTCACAGTCATCCTTATGTCGAACCTGATGGCTGTACTGCTTCAGGGACTCGCATCAAAACTCGGCATCGTAACAGGCCGAGACCTCGCGCAGGCTTGCCGCGATCACTACAGCAAGCCGGTCGCGATGGGCCTGTGGTTCCTCTGTGAGATCGCAATCGCCGCGTGCGACCTAGCCGAGATCATCGGCACGGCGATCGCCCTCAACTTGTTGTTCGGCATTCCGCTCGCGTGGGGGGTGTTCATCACCGCCTTCGACGTCCTGCTCGTGCTCTATCTGGCAAACAAAGGGTTTCGTCTACTGGAAGCGCTCGTTATCGCGCTCGTCGCGACGGTGGGGCTCTGCTTCTTCTTCGAACTGTGGATCGCGAAGCCGGATCTTGGCGGCGTCGCGCGGGGGTTTGTTCCTAATCCTGAGATCCTGCGGAACCCCGCCATGCTGTACATCGCGATTGGAATACTTGGCGCGACGGTGATGCCGCACAACCTCTACTTGCACTCGTCGATCGTGCAGACGCGGATGTACGACGAAACCACAGCTGGCAAACGCGAAGCGGTACGCTATGCGTTCATCGATTCGACGATCGCGCTGTCGTTCGCGCTTTTCATCAACGCGGCCATTCTCATCGTAGCCGCGGCGACATTCCACACAACCGGCAACACAGAGGTCGCCGAGATTCAGGACGCATACCAGTTGCTCACACCGCTGTTAGGCGTCGGTGCGGCATCGACGGTCTTCGCGCTGGCGCTCCTCGCCTCGGGTCAGAATTCGACATTGACAGGCACGCTGGCGGGTCAGATCGTCATGGAGGGCTTTCTCAACATTCGACTGCGACCGTGGATGCGCCGCCTGATTACGCGCGCCATCGCGATAATTCCGGCAGCGATTACCGCAATCGTGTGGGGGGAAAGCGGGACGGCGCAGCTCCTCGTGCTTAGCCAGGTAATCCTGAGCATGCAGCTGTCCTTCGCTGTATTCCCGCTGGTGATGTTCACGTCCGACAAGGTCAAGATGGGGCAGTTCGTGAATCCGCGGTGGCTCAAATTCCTGGCGTATCTCGTGGCCGTGGTCATCGCATCGCTGAACGCGTGGCTGCTGATGCAGATCGTCCGCGTGTGGATCAGCTGATGTACAAGCACATCATGGTGCCTGTGGAGAACTCGCCCACGGATACGTACATCCTCGAGCACGTGAAGCAGCTCGCACGCTTTTGCGGCGCGTCGGTCGTGCTGATTCACGTCGCTGATGGCTGGGCCGCGCGCAATATCCGTCAGCTCGATCTGCGCGAGTCCGAGGAGATGCGTGACGATCGCGCGTATCTGGAACGGACCGCGAGCGAGTTTGAGCGCCAAGGTCTCCGTGTCGAGGCGTTGCTTGCCGTGGGGGATCCGGCCCGCGAGATCACCGCGGCCGCGGAGCGCGAACAGTGCGACCTGATCGCGATGGCAACGCACGGGCACAAGTTCATCGCCGACGTTGTCTACGGAAGTGTGGCGAACGCCGTTAGGCACGCGACGGCGGTTCCCGTGCTCCTGTTGCGCCGGCCGGTGGCGACGTGAGCGATCCGTCGGGCATCACCGCGCCGGCTGAGGACTACCTCAAGGCGATCTATGACATCGAACGTGGCGGTGAAGCTGCTGCCACCAACGACATCGCGGCTCGCCTCGGGATCGCGGCGGCCAGCGTGAGTGGCATGATCCGCCGTCTGGCGGATCAGGGGCTGATCTCGCACGAGCGTTACAAAGGGACGCGCCTAACGGCGGCCGGTCGCAAGGCCGCGCTGCGCACCATCCGCCGTCATCGTGTCATCGAGGCCTATCTCGCCAAGGCGTTAGGCTATCCGTGGGATCGCGTGCACGAAGAAGCCGAGCGTCTGGAGCACGCAGCGAGCGACGAGCTCGTCGATCGCATGGCACGCGCGATTGGGGAGCCAGCCATCGATCCGCATGGCGCCCCCATCCCAACGCGCGAAGGCGACGTGGACGAGACGCCGCTGCGCACGTTGCTGGAGGCGCGTCCCGGTCAGCGCTTGCGTGTCGTGAGTGTGGCGGACGAGGATGCGGATCTGCTGCGCTATGTGGCGAAGTTAGGGCTGCAGCCTGGCGCGCAGATCGAATTGATTGAACAAGCGCCATTCGACGGACCGATCTCCTTGCGCGTCGCACCGGCGTCGGAGCCCGTCCAAGTTGGAGCCACCATCGCTGCGCTGATTCGCGTCGAAGCGCTCGGCTAGCTGCCCGTTTGGTCGCGGGCGTCCCGCGTCGACGGCAAACACGGCATATCGCTCTTACTGCGCGCGTAAAGACCGTGCGCGCACCGGCTACTGATCATCTGCTCTTAGACGGCCCGATTTGCGTACAGCCTCGCGCAGCAGAAACTCGATCTGTCCGTTCAACGATCTCAGATCGTCGTCGGCCCAACGCTGCAGGGCGGCCAGCAGCGCTGGGTCGAGCCTAACGAGGAACGCTTTGCGGTCGGGCACTGCTCCTACTGGTAAATCGTCCCGGTATTCACGATCGGCTGCGCCAGGTATGTCATAGCGTAATGATATCATATAGATATCACATATGCAAGAGTTCGGCGAAGGTGTTGCTGGGCCTGCATTTGGCACAGATTCACGACATGCCGGACCGCATCCGCTTGGGTTGTATGGGGTGGAACTACGACGCCTGGGTTGGCGCCTTTTATCCGCAAGGGACCCGCGCGGCGGACTTCCTGTCGGTGTATGCTCGCGCGTTCGATACCGTCGAAGTCGACTCGACGTTCTACGCCGTCCCGCCCGTCAAGACGGTGCGGTCGTGGGCCGATCGCGTGCCACTTGACTTCGTCTTTGCGCTCAAGCTGCCGCAGGAGATCACCCATGAGCGCCGCTTTCGCCAAGCGACCGACGTCCTCGCGGCATTTGCAGACAGCGCGCGTGAGCTGGGTCGCGGACTCGGTCCGATTCTCATCCAGCTCGGCCCTGACTTCGGGCCTAACGAGCTGCCAGCGCTCGCCGCGTTCTTTCGCCACCTGCCACGCGACCTTCGCTTTGCCGTGGAGTTCCGTCACCGTGGCTGGATTCACGACGGAGTGATCGCACTGCTGGCGGATCACGCGGTGGCGCTGGTGTTGAGCGACGGCCGTTGGATTCCGCGCAAGACGATGCTGGCACTCGCAGAGCGCCCAACAGCAGACTTTGCATACATCCGTTGGCTGGGACCAAACCGCGACCTCGTGGACTATTCGCGAATTCAGGTCGACCGTTCGCGTGAAGTCGATGCGTGGGTAACGGCGGTGCAGCACTTGGCTGCCAAGACGCAGGCGATCTACGGCTATGTGAACAACCATTTCTCGGGCCACGCCCCGGAGACGACGCGTCAATTCCAACGCAAGCTCGGCCTCCGCGTGGTAGAGCCGTCACAGATGGGGGAGCAGCTCACGCTCTTGTAGAGGATTCAGTAAGATGCGCCCGCCTAACGCTCTCTATCACAAGGCGCTGCAACCCGGGCCAGCTGCGATAGGGGCGCGGTCGGCAATCCACTTCGGCCCGCACTACATGCATGTTTCGTCCTGCCAAACACCGTGACGGATGGATGATGGCACCCGTACGAAAATCTCACATCGTGCTTTCTATTATTGCTTTAGCAGTTGCGTTAGGCTGCTTCCGCTTGAGCAAGTGGCAAGTCGATCGGCGCGCGCAACGTCGCGCCCGGATCGCTGTAGTCGCCCAGCGTCTTGCCGCTCCCACCGTGCCCTTGAGCGAGATCCCGGCTGATACGTCGCAAGGTCACTATCGCCGCGTTGCGCTAAGCGGAGTGCTCGACTACGAACGCGAGGTAGCGCTCGCGCTTCGGTCGCGTGATGGCTCGCCTGGTGTATACATCCTAACGCCGCTGCGCACGTCGGATAGTCGCGTGGTACTGGTCAACCGCGGTTGGGTGTACGCGCCCGATGGGATGACATTCGACCACGCACGCTGGCGCGAACAGGACACGGTCGCCGTCGATGGTTTCTTGGAAACGTTCGTCGCGCCGCGTGGGCGAGTCAGCATGGATGACCGTCCGAAACTCGTACGACGTCTCGTGCGGGATTCACTGACTCCGCGCACAACCACAACGGCGTTGTTTCCCTATGTCGTCGTCGTCACGCAGCCGGCCCCCGCCAGCGCGCCGGCACGAATCGCACCTCCATCGCTTAGCGAGGGGTCACATCTGAGCTACGCAATCCAATGGGCCGCCCTGGGAGTGATTGCAATCGTTGGTATGGTCCTATCATTGCGACGCGGTGTGACGGAGCGGCGCGAGAATGCTGTGGCGCCGTCTGTCGTTGCGGGGTAAGACTTAGCCAGGCAGGTATGCGTCCATGACTGAAGCCAAATCCACGCTGGCCTCCGAAGGTGAAGCCCGCGACGTCGCCGAAGCCGCCCGCGAAACAGAGTGGGAGTATCCCAGCTTTGTGCGCGAGCTGTTCCTCGGTCGCTTTCGGCTCGACCTGATCCATCCGCACCCGCAGGTCTTCGATCCCGAAGAAGAGGCGCGCGCGAAGCCATTCCTCGACAAGTTGCGTGCTTTCGTCGAGCGATTTCCAACCGAGGAAGTGGACCAGTCGGGCGACATTCCCGAGCCGTACGTGCAAGAGCTGCGCGACATGGGCGCGTTCGGAATCAAAATCCCGCGCGAGTACGGGGGACTCGGCCTCTCACAAATGACGTACATCCGCGCGATGGAACTGGTGACGTCGAAAGACGGCAACCTCGTCGCGCTGTTATCCGCTTCACAGTCGATCGGTGTACCGCAGCCGCTGCGCTTGTTCGGATCAGAAGCACAGAAGCGTCGCTTCTTCCCGCGACTCGCCGCCGGCGCGATTTCGGCATTCGCGCTTACTGAGACGCACGCTGGCAGCGATCCGGCGAACATGTCGACGACGGCCACGCCGAGCGAGGATGGATCGCACTACATCATTAGCGGCGAAAAGCTCTGGATCACTAATGGTACGCGTGCGGAGCTGTTTGTCGTCATGGCGCGCACGCCTGATAAGGTGCTGCCTAACGGGAAATCGCTGAAGCAGATTACAGCCTTCATCGTTGACGCGGCGACACCAGGTGTGGAAGTAAAGCACCGCCTCCGCTTCATGGGCCTCAAGGCGATCGAGAACGGCGTCATCCGGTTCGACAACGTGAAGGTCCCTGCGGAAAATATCCTCTGGGATGTCGGCAAGGGGCTCAAGCTCGCGCTCATCACGCTCAATACCGGCCGCCTAACGCTGCCAGCTGGCTGTGCTGGTGTGGGAAAGGCGCTGCTGGGCACGATCCGCGCGTGGGCCAATGAACGTGTGCAATGGGGGCAGCCCATCGGCAAGCACGACGCCATCGCTCGCAAGATCGGTCGCATGGCCGCAGATACGTTTGCAATGGAAGCCGTGGCCGAGCTGTCGACAGCGCTGTACCAACGCGGGCGTTACGACATCCGGCTCGAGGCAGCCATCGCCAAAATGTGGAACACCGAGATCGGCTGGCGCATCGTCGACGACGCGCTGCAGATCCGTGGCGGGCGGGGATACGAAACGGCCGAATCCCTCGCGCGACGCGGCGAGCGACCGATCGGCATCGAACGCGCGATGCGCGACTTCCGCATCAATCTGATCTTCGAAGGGTCCTCGGAGATCATGCGACTCTTCATCGCGCGCGAGGCAGTTGACAAGCACTTCCAACTCGCGTTTAACATCGTCAAGCCCAAGGCAACGCTCGGCGAGCGTCTATCCGCGTTAGGCAAGTCGGCGCCTTTTTATGCGGCCTGGTATCCGGCGCGCTGGCTCAGCGAAGTCAAGCCGCGATCGTACGGCGAGTTCGGCCGGCTCGCGCGACATCTCCGCTACGCGGATCGCGCCGCGAACAAACTCGGCAGATCGCTCTTTCACGCGATGGTGCGCTTCGGGCCCAAGCTCGAACGGCGCCAGATGGTGCTCTTCCGAGCGGTGGAGATCGGAGCAGAGCTGTATGCGATCGCAGCCGCGTGTGTGCGCGCTCGCATGTTGCAGCAGCGTGGCAACACGAACGCCGTGGAGCTCGCGGACGTCTTCTGCCGTGAGGCGCGCGAGCGCATCCGCACGAACTTCCGCACGCTTTTTGGACCGAACGACGGCGCGATCTATCGCTTGGCGCAACGCGTGCTCAAGGGTGAGCATCAGTGGCTCGAGGCCGGGGCGATCGACTGGATGTCGCTGCCTTACGAACCGCATGAAGCCGATGAGTCGCGGCCGGCGAGTGAGCACATCCCCGCGTCGCGCGAGCTGGCGGAAGTTGCGGGTTCAAGCCGGTCACTCAGCGAATTCGGTCACTAGCCGCGTTAGGCGCGGCCCCCTTCGCGCGTGAGCCACCCGGCGTTTCGTGAAGTCGGCCATCGTCCGTGGCCGATCCCAGACGATCCGTGGGTCTGGAGCCAGTCATGGAATCAGCTCGCGTTCCTTCACTGGCCCGTCCCGCAGGCGCAAATCCGTCCTCTCGTGCCTGACGATCTGATCGTTGAAGAATTCGACGGCTCAGCGTGGGTGGCGGTCGTTCCATTCGCAGTCACCGGCGCGACGCTGCGACTAGTGCCTCCACTCCCAGGTCTTTCCACGTTTCCGGAAACGAACGTTCGCACATACGTTAGGCACGGCGATCGCCCCGGCGCCTGGTTCTTCAGCCTCGACGCCGATAGTCACCTCAGTGTTCTCGGCGGTCGCTGGCTCTTCGACCTTCCGTACGTCTACGCAGAAATGCGTGCGCGACGAACAGGTACGCGGATCGACTACGTCTCGCGTCGGTCAACCGGCGAGCGCTTCGCGGCATCATACGAGCCGACTGGTCCTGGTCAACGCGCGTTGCCGGGATCACTCGAGCACTTCCTCACGGAGCGCTACTGTCTGTATGCACAATCGCGCGGCGGAGGACTCTACCGCGCAGAGATTCACCACCTGCCGTGGCCACTACAGCCGGCTCGCGCCAGTATCGAACAGAACGATCTGCTCGCCGTCAACGGCTTGAGTGTTAGCGGCGCTCCGATCGTGCACTACGCCGAGCGCCAGGATGTGGCGATCTGGCCGCTGCGTGCGCTCGTTAGGTAGCGGCCGGCTGGCAGGGAACTTCCATCTTCTTTGGCGGCCACTGGAGCATCACGACTGCGATCGCGATACACATGCCTCCGAGCGCCGTTCCGACCGTCACCGGCTGCGCCAGTATCATCCAACCCAAAATGGCCGCCCAAATCGGTTCCACTGTCGAGATGATCGCGGTGCGTACGGGACCGAGCTCCTGCAGCCCTTTGAAGAAGAGGCCATAGCCGATTGCCGTCGAAAGCACGCCGAGCGCGATCATGTAGAACCACACCGGCGGAGCAACGAAGATTGTGAGCTGTCTCGTTAGGGCGGCGCTGATCACAAACGTACCGCACGCTCCCACCGCGATCCAAAACGAAGTGACGCCCGGCGTGATCGCTGTCTGAAGGCGATCCGTATACACGAGATAGACGGCAAAGATCACCGCTGACGCAAGTGCGAAGGCAACGCCCGCCGGATGCATGCCAGAAGCCCCGGGCGCTCCGACGACGATCGTGACGCCGACAAGAGAGAGCAGCAGGGCCACTCCACGGCGCAGTGTGATGCGTTCGTTCCTCTCCAGCGCGACGATGAGCGTGACCCACGCGGGATACGTGTAAAAGAGGAAAACGAGCGTCGCCGCCGTCAACCATCGCAGTGATGCACCGCTGCAAAAGACCAGTGCAGCCTGCAGCACACCGGCGCGATACACGAGGGACCGGCGCACATGTTTCGGCGTGCGGCCTAACGCGGCGACGCCGGCGATGGGCGCGATGGCAAGGACACCGAAAACGAAACGCCCCGTGAGCACCGTGAGCAGCGGTGCACCGGATCGCAACGCGAGCGTCACGAAGATCGCGATCGTCGAGAAGCACGCGGCGGACGCGACGACCAGAAGCGTCGCGCGGAGGAGACGCGTCCGGCCTGCGTCGCCGTTAGGCATCACGTCAAGCCGAGCAGCTGAATGGCGACGTTGAAGTAGATGACGATCCCGGTGACGTCGACAATCGACGCGACGAACGGCGACGACGCGATAGCCGGATCGACGCCGACCCGCGTGAGCAGCAACGGCAGCATCGATCCGACCGTGGTACCGGCTGTCACGACCAGCAACAGCGTTACAGCGACGACGCCGCCGATGGATGGATCGTGACCAGCGACAAGCGCGCTTACAAACCCGATGACGCCAAGCAAAGCGCCTAACATGAGGCCGTGCCCCACCTCGCGCCGGAGCACGCGCAGCACGTCGCCGAGTGCGACGTGGCCGACCGCGAGCGCACGTGTGATGAGCGTCGCCGACTGCGAGCCCGAGTTGCCTCCCGAGCTGATGATCAACGGAATGAAAAGGGTCAGCACAACAGCTTGTTGCAACGCATGCTCATAGCCGCGCATCGCCGTCGCCGTAAACAGCTCGCCCAGAAACAAGACGACCAGCCAACCGGCGCGCTTGCGCGCGACGTCCCAGAACGACGCCTGGAAATACGGCTCATCCAGCGGTTGTACGGCGCCTAACTTCTGCACATCCTCGGTCTGTTCCTCGACGATTGCGTCAATGACGTCGTCGACAGTGATCACGCCGACCATGCGACCATTGGGGTCGACAACAGGCACGGCGACAAGGTCGTATTCTGAAGTGATGCGCGCGACTTCGCCGCGGTCAGCCGTCGTGGCCACGCTCACGACGTCGCTGCGCGCCACGTCGCCCACGACGGCGTCGTCGGACTCGACGAGCAGCTCGCGCAAGGACATAACACCGGCGAGCTTGAAGTCGGGCTCCAGCACATACACCGCGTAGATCTGGTCCTTCTGGTCGGCGCGCGCGCTCTCGCGAACAGCGCTCAGTGCCGCGGCAATCGTTAGGTTTCTCCCGACCGAGACGAACTGCGTCGTCATCAGTCCGCCCGCAGTGTCCGGGTCGAACGCGAGCAGTTCTTCTGTCTCGCGCCGTGCGTCGGCGGAGATCTCGGAAAGGATCTCTTCGGCTGTTTCTTCCTCGAGCTCCTCCAGGACGTCGACGCGATCGTCAGGAGTCATCGCTGAGACGAGCTGCGCAGCTTGCGCCGTGCTCATCTCCTCGAGCACGCGCGTTCGCAGTTGTTCGTCGAGATACTCGAGAACGTCGGCCGCGCGCAGCGCGGAGAGCGCGCTCAAAAACGCCGCGACCTTTACATCAGGCAACGCCTCGGCGATGTCCGCGAGATCGTGCGGGTGCAGCTCTTCCGTTTCCACCGCGATGTCGGCTGGCGATTCGCGCAGCATCACGAGGATGTCCGGACCGAGCAGCGCCGCAATCGGTCGATCAGGGTTTGGGCGCGACTTCATCTAGTGATTGGAAATCACCGAGAAAAAAAGAGCGCGGAAGTTACGGGTGTCGTCTGAATGCAACAAGTCAAGCTTAGGTCAAGTGGCGTGACGCGGCAAACCTATTCGGGCGTGCCGATGTCTGACGCCCTGTCGTCAAGCTCGCGCTGCAACGAAGAGCTATGTCCCGCAGCGCTCATTTCAAACGCGAGTTCAAAAAGGCATGCATCGTTTCTCAACGCTTGTCGCTTGTATCGGTGTTGCTGCTGCATCGGCTCACGCACAGCAGCTTCAACAACGCGCAGCTAACGGCGCCTTATCGACCAGCGCGACAACTACTGCGCAGGCATCACGCGCGACAGCACCGATCGATATCGACGGTCGAGCGCAAGACGACGTATGGCAATCGGCGCAAGTGATCGAAGGCTTCCGCGTCTTCGATCCGGTCGAGAATGGCGAGCCAACGATGCGCACAGAGGCGCGCGTCGCGTTTGACGAAAACAACGTGTATGTGCTCGTGCGTTCGTTCGATCCTGAGCCAAGCAAGATCATGGCGTTGTTGAGCCGCCGCGACGAGCGCACACAATCGGACTGGATACGCGTGATCATCGATTCGTATCACGACAAGCGATCGGGCTTCGAGTTCATGGTGAATCCGGCTGGCGTGAAGCGCGACATGCTGCTGTATAATGACGGGAACGAAGATCTCGGCTGGGATGCCGTGTGGGATGTCAAGACGTCGATTGATTCGTTCGGTTGGCTCGCCGAGTTCCGCATCCCGCTGAATCAGCTGCGTTATCCGAAGCGCGATTCACACACGTTTGGCTTTGGGATCCAGCGCGAGATCGGGCGACTTAACGAGCGGCAAGCCTGGCCCCTTTTCTCGCGCTCCAAGTCCGGCATTGCGTCACAGCTCGGCGATCTGCACGGGATTCAGGGGATCTCCAGTCCGCGCCGCCTCGAGGTCCTTCCTTACGCTGTCACGTCCAATGAGACGCTCTTGAAGAGCAACGGCTGGGGACGCGACAATCGCATCACCGCCGGCGCGGACATCAAATATGGCCTAACGTCGAATCTGACTCTCGACGCCACCGTCAATCCTGATTTCGGTCAGGTGGAGGCGGATCCGTCGGTGCTGAACTTGTCGGCGTTCGAGCAGTTCTTCGAAGAGCGACGGCCGTTTTTCCTGGAAGGTTCCGGGATCTTCCGCTACGACATGCAGTGCAACGACGGGAGGTGCACGGGACTCTTCTACTCGCGCCGTATCGGACGGTCGCCGCAGCTCGGCTTCATGTCCGATGATCCCAACGCGGTGCCACCTGCGACGACGATACTCGGCGCCACGAAAATCACGGGCCGGCTGAGCAACGGGTTGTCGTTAGGAGTTCTCGACGCGGTCACGGACCGCGAATTCGGCGGTGGCGCCGAGTTGGAGCCGCGCACCAACTACTTCGCGGCCCGGCTCAATCACGAGATGCGCGGGGGCCAAACCGCGTTAGGTGGTATGCTCACCACGGTAAATCGTGATCTCGCCCCCGAATCGGAGCCGTTCCTGAGGCGGTCGGCGTACGCAGGCGGCGTGGACTTCCGGCATCAGTTCGCGAAACAGAATTACGAGCTCGCCGGCTATGCGGCGGCGAGTGTGGTACAAGGATCTGAGCAAGCGATCGCGCGCACTCAGATGTCATCTGTGCACTACTATCAGCGTCCTGATGACGACCTCGAATTTGATTCCACGCGCACGGCGCTCTCCGGATACACCGGGCAAGTCAGCTTGAACAAGCGCGGTGGCGGGCCGTGGCGCTTCTGGATGGGCGGGTGGTACCGCTCAGCAGGGCTCGAGATCAACGACCTCGGCTTCATGACGAACGTGAACAACATGGGCGTTTCGATCTGGCATGCACTGATGCTCAACACGCCCAAGGCATTCTACCGCCGCTTCCAGGTCAATCTGAACGCGTCGCATTCGTGGACGACTGAAGGTCTGAGCACCGGACCGGGTGGAAACATCAACTGGAACACGCAGCTCAAGAACATGTGGCACATGGGTTCGGGAATCGGAGTCGAGGGCCACGGCGTCTGCGGTGCTTGCACGCGCGGCGGACCATTCGTGCGTGACTCGAAATCGGCATTCGGTTGGTGGTGGGTCGAAGGCGATAGTCGCAAGCGCATCTTCCCCGGCTTTAACGCGAACTTCGGTAGGAGTGACGATGGTCGCTCGTCATTTGCCGCGGTCGGCGGACGCATCAATATGCGCGTCGCGAGCCGCTTCTCGGCATCGTTAGGCGCCGGCTACAATCGCAATATCGATGACAACCAGTGGTACGGGAACTTTGGCGCTGCACTGAGCGACACGACACACTACACGTTCGCGAGGCTCGATCAGAAGACTGTGTCGATGACAGGCCGCCTGAACTATACGGTCACACCGACACTGTCAGTCCAGTTCTATGGCCAGCCGTTCGTGAGTGCCGGCGACTACACCGATTGGCGCGAGCTCAACGAGGGGCGAGCGGAGAGGTACGATGGCCGTTACAAGTCGTTCACGAACCAGGGGAACTTGCAGGGCTTCAACTTCAAGCAGTTCCGCTCGAACTCTGTTGTGCGTTGGGAATATCGCCCCGGCTCCACGCTCTTCTTCGTATGGCAGCAGGGGCGTACCGAGGACAACACTTATCCGGGGACGTTCAATTTCAGACGAGATTATCGGACCCTGTTCGGCGCGCATCCGCAGAATACGTTCCTTATCAAGGGGTCGTACTGGCTGAGCCTGTAGGGTGAGATCGCGATAAGGCTAAACAGGGAGCTTTGAGTTAGGAGCTTCCAGTGCCCAGTTGTGAGAGTTGATATTCTCGCCACTCGGAACCGGAAGCTCGTCACTCAAAGCTCCTTGTTTTTTCGCACGAGGAGCTGGGAGCAGCCAAATGAAACTCTCATCCACACCAAATAGCCGTACTGGCTGAGTCTGTAGGGTGAGAATTCACGTAGGGCTAAACAAGGAGCTTTGAGTTGAGAGCCTCCAGTGCCGAGTTTTTGAGAGTTTGATACTCTGGCAAACCCGGCACCGGAAGCTCCGCACTCAAAGCTCCTTGTTTTGATCTTGCGTTTGGCGCATTTCCAATGACCGAACAATTGCATAGCCGATGCGCCTCTCCTCCTCCGCATTTCAACACCAAGGCCAGATTCCTTCGCGATTTACCTGCGACGGCGACGATGTCAGCCCACCCCTCGCGTGGGATGATGTTCCTAACGAGACGAAATCGTTTGTGCTCATCGTGGACGATCCCGATGCGCCGGACCCGGCCGCACCAAAGATGGTCTATGTCCATTGGGTGCTGTACGATCTGCCAGCGTCGACTCGCGCGTTGCCGGAAGGGACGACGGCGAAGACGCTTCCCAACGGCGCGCGCCAAGGGATAAATGATTTTAGCAAGGTTGATTATGGTGGCCCGTGTCCGCCGATCGGTCGCCATCGCTATTTCCACAAACTCTACGCACTTGATACTTCGTTAGGCGATCGTGCCCCGCGCTCCAAGACGGAGCTTCTTGGCGCGATCAAAGGCCATGTCCTCGCGCAAGCTGAGCTCATCGGCACGTACGAGCGCAAGCGCAAATAGCGACAGTAGTTGCGGCTAGCGGGGGGAGCCGCGGCTTTCTAGACTAGTCGCCCATGAACGTCGCCTTTCTCGGGCTCGGCGCCATCGGTATGCCTATGGCTCGCCACGTTGCCTCGCGCTTTCCCACCGCGGTTTGGAACCGCAGCGCGGCTAAAGCCACGGCACTCGCGCAGCAAACGGGGTCGCGCGCCGCGGCGACGCCGCGCGACGCAGCACGCGACGCCGACGTCGTTATCACCTGCCTGCCAACGTCGCGCGAAGTCGAAC
>JBQTIF010000239.1:0-3226 GCA_052388395.1 Gemmatimonadaceae bacterium
TGCTCGCGCTCGTCTACAGCGAGGCTCGCACGTTTGAAGAAAGGAGGTGGCAGCCGCTTCAGTCGCTCAGCGCCGCCCTTCTCAGCGGCTCTATGATTGCCGCTCTTACAATCGTTGTCATTCCCACGGCGCCGTGGTTCCGCGGGCGTCTCATGCTCGCCTCCATCGTCCTCGGCGTGCCGTTAGGCATCGGTCTCAAGATGCTCGCGACACGACTCGCGCGGCGAACCGCTCCCGAGCCGGCGCTGCGCATGGACGCCGTCGCGGCGATACTCGCTGCGCTGAACCTGATTTTACTCCTTGCTCTGGCGCTACGAGGTGGACTCACAGTTCCAGCGGGGAGCATTTACGCCCTGGCGATCCAGGTGACCGGGTTCCTTTGGCCCCTCTACTTCTTCATCGGGGCCGGCGTGGTGTTCAAGATCCTGCGGAAAACGACCACGGTGCAACGGGTCGCCGAGGTCACACTCCCCGCGCGCTTCTTCGTCCCGCTGAGCCTAACGCTGCTGTTCGGCGCTGCGGCGATCGCGTGGATCAAGCCCGTACTTCTGCTGCCAGCGTTTCCATGGCCGCGGTGGATTCTGGCTGTCGCCGACTGGCTCTACCGCATGTCAGGCTGGGTGTGGCAGAGCTCTCTGCTGCGTCTGACGCTCGACCCATTGAAGTGGGTCTTCCTCTTAGCATTGGCCGTAGCAACGTGGGCCCTGATCCAACGGCGCCTAACGAGCGCCGCGATGGCGCGCATTCTATTCGCCGTCATTCTCATTACCTTCGCGGTGACCGAATACTACTTCCAGGCATTCGGCGTCACGCGCACGCCGCGCACCTCAGCGTTGAGTCTCTTCATCTTTACCGCCTTCGTGCTCTGGCTGGTACATCGCACGGCGGTGCCGTACTTGATGCAGGAGTCACGATGGTGGTCCGCGCATGGACGAATCGCGCTGCACGGCGCCGTTCTCATGTTCGTCCTCCTGCCGATTCATGCCCGCGCCGCCCTGCACGACCGCAGCGTGACCAACGAGATCTTCCTCTACCTATTCTATGGCGCTCTCAATTTTGGGCTTCCCTACTATTTGTATCTCTACGCGAACCGGCGCTTCAAGCACCTGACTGATACCCTCAGCGCCGCGACCGCGTTAGGGTGGGTGCTTATCGGGGCAGCGTTGTCTGTTGCGCTTACCGTTGGCGATAAAGTGGCCACTGCGGACTGGTCGCTTCCTGCGGCGTGGGCAACGGCAACGGGGCAGGCGCAAGCGCTGCTTGACGAACGGCGTCAAATCACGACCAGCGTATTGCTGCCGGGCACGTGGGTCGTGTTGCGAGGTCTCGTCGTCATTAGCACGTTGCTGATTGTGGGACTCGTGGCGCGACGCCAGCAACTGGATGGCAAGGCAGCGCGCGCAGCGCGCGCAGCAAGCGTTTTTGCTATTGTTGGAGTGGCGGCTGGGCTCGCATGTTTCTCAAATCGTGGGATCGAGCTGCCGCTACTTCCGCAGTCGTTGACGAGCTTCATCGCGCCGGTACATACGGGCGCGATGGTCGACGCGTCGCTCATGATGCGACAGCTGGCCATCCTCTTGCCCGCCATGATGCTAGGGCTCGCGTTAGGTCAGAATGCAGCCGGCGTTAGGCGCTTCGCCTGGTTGGCACTGGCTTTTGTCACGCACGTTGGACTCGGCCTATTGTGGCCGGCGCGGGAACCGTGGCTTCGCTCGACCGGAGCTGCATTCAGCACGATCGCCATAGCGTTCATCGCGCTGCTGGCGTTGGCACTCGCTGTGCGCGATGTGCTCGAGTCGGAAGGTTCGGCTGGCGTGGCGACTGAAAATTCCTCGCATACGGCAGCACCGCTCGTATTGTGGCCCGAGCTGCGCGCTGCCGTCGTCGTGTGCGGTGTACTCCTGGGCAGCTTGGCGGTGACCCGGATCGTCGCCGGTCGAGGAAAGGATGTGACCATCGCGGGAACGCAGATGGCATTGCGGCTCCCCGTCAGGTGGGTGCCAAGCGTTTCTGATTCGGCGCGCGGCGAGCGGCGCTTCTCGCATCCCTCGTGGTCTGGAACGGCGGCCACGTTGGCGACCCAGCTGCGCCGCGGCACAGCCGATTCGACTGAGTTGGGGCTTCTGCGCGAAGCCATCGCACAAACAGGTGTCGCGGACGTCGAAGCGCTGACCTTGGAACGGTGGGAGCATCTGTCGGACGCCACCTTTGCGCTCGACTTTCGGGTGAAGAGAGCGCCGGACGACGGTAACGCCCCTGGATTTGGTACGGCGGCTGTCAAGCGCATGCCTAACGGGGATGCGCTGTTCATTACTGCGTTGTATAGCTCGATCGACGCCGCTCGTCGCTGGGACATCGTCCGTGCGATCCAGGCACTGCCGCGATAGCGCATTCGTTACTTCGCGCCCTCTGTACCAAGTGGCTGGACGGGCGCATTGACCATCCGAACCCGGCAAGGCAGAGGCTTGTGGGCCACCATAAGCTCGCGAAATAGCCCGCGGTTCCTTTCGGACCGCGGGCTACATGGGATGTGCTAAGGGCTGACGTTTGCTTACTGCGGCCGAATGACCTGCTTCCAGATCCGCACTTCGTCGTAAATGCCGTGCGCGATGATGTTTCCCGTGACGTCGCGCGAGCCAATGTAGATCTTCTCGTCGGAACGTTCGGCAGGAACGGGCTGCCGCCCGCGCGAGACCTGTCCCTTCAGCGGCAGCTCCCGCCCATTCACATAGAGGTGCAGGTTCTGCTCGCCGGCGGGTACGTTGAAATCCCACGTTACGCGCATCAACAGCCAGTCGCCCGCGTTCCAACTATAATCCGACGCCGAAACGTTGTGTTCCCAACGCACACCACTCGCATCGAAAAAAATCAAGAACAGCATGTTGGAGTTCGTATCGTTATGCTTGCCGAGGTGCAACGAGCCGTGCCCCGCTGAACCGGGCCAGTTGCCGGTCCCCACAATGCTGTACTTGCGGTTGTTGTTGTGGTTGTAGTTCGGCTGATACCAGAATTCAATCGTCCCCTGCTGCAGCTCCACATTCGCGGTATTTCCATCCGTCTGCGGCAGAAGGATGCGCTCTCCGATCGCATCAGTGCGGAGACCAGCGCCGATTCGCGCACTGACGAAGTCATTGGCAGGAGTCGTTGTGACGACCGCTCCCGAGCCCGTGCCGAGCGCGGGTACCAGCACAGACGACGGTCCGTCCAGCGTCGTGTGCAGGACTAG
>JBQTIF010000240.1:0-3135 GCA_052388395.1 Gemmatimonadaceae bacterium
TCAGCGACGCTGCTACGGCCTACGCGACGAAGACTACCTGCATCTGAAAATTCTGACCTGCACACTTCCACCGCTTCCGCGAAGCTGATTGCGCCTCAAAATCACCCACACG
Source organism: Gemmatimonadaceae bacterium (assembly GCA_052388395.1). Classification (GTDB taxonomy): domain Bacteria; phylum Gemmatimonadota; class Gemmatimonadetes; order Gemmatimonadales; family Gemmatimonadaceae; genus DASYRX01. The sequence goes on from JBQTIF010000240.1 coordinate 113, forward strand.
AAATCCCGAAGACCCCTACTTATTTCGGGTGACTTGGTGCGCGACGCTCTGCGAACTCCTGAATTCGAGGCGCGCGAATATTACGATCTCCTGCAACGCGAGCTGGCGAGTTTTTCTGTCCCCGTCTATACGGTTCCTGGGAATCACGAAATTTTCGGCATCGAGCGCCACCGCTCCCTGGTAAGCCCGGCGCACTCTCTCTACGGCCGGCGCTTCTATCGATCGGTCCGCGGTCCTGACTACTACTCGTTTCAGTACGGCGGTGTGCACTTCATGGGGTTGAATACCGTCGACTACGAAGATCTTTGGTACTTCGGCCGCGTCGATTCTTTGCAGCTCGCGTGGATGCAGCGCGATGTCGCGCGACTTGCGGCGGGAACACCAGTCGTCAGTTTCAACCACATCCCAATGGTCTCGGCCGCGCAGGTCATCGATGGGTACGACGAGGAGAGTATTGCGCCGACGATCATCAAGTTGCGCGGCCGGCCGCCGGCGTACCGCCATACGGTGCAGAACACAGCGGACGTGCTCAATGTGCTGGGCGACCGCCTGGATATCGCGTTAGGCGGGCACATGCACCGCCGTGAGTTTCTGCGCTATGAAACGGCCAAGGGCATGCGGCGCTTTGCGCAGACGGCGGCTATCGTTGGCCCGGTGCGCGGTGACGGGCCGCTCGGGATCCGCTCCGGCATCACGCTCTACCGCGTCAGCGACCGGCGGGTCGATGACGGCACGTTCATTCCGTTGGATCCGTGACTAGCTCTCAGTCATTAGATCGTAGCTCTAAGTAACAGCTTGTTACGAGCTAAGAGCTAAGAGCTAAGGCCTAGTTACTCGAGCATAGTAATTGTTGTGCCAACGGAAGCGTGTCGGCTTCCCGTCGGGCCCCATCTCGAATGCGTACTCCTCGCCTAACGCTTCGTCGCGGCGCACGCGCCGGAATGTGTGCTCACCGGTCTTACGCAATTTGGTGAGCGACTGAAGCGGATTCATTGTCGGGAGCCCGAGGATGCTCAGGCCGTCCTCCCAGCGCACCACGGCGAGCTCGCCGCCGAACGATGAGCCGTACGTGCCGACATAGCGATCGAGCGACGCGTCGTACGTGACAACCGGTGCGGGCGAAGATCCGGTTGCGACAGCCGCTGCGGTGCCGACGGGCTTGGCCGCCGCACGGAGCGCGGGCGCCATGATGTTGTAGGCGACCTGTGCCCACACATTGGGGTTCACACCGAGCGCGTTGGCCATAACGATTGTTGCGATCTTCTCGTCAGGCTTGAGGAGCAGTTGTGTGCGAAAGCCTGGACAGGATCCGCCGTGGCCAACGAATGTCTTGTTTTCGCTGCGCCAGACGGAAAAGCCCAAGCCCCAGGTCGTCTCGAAGTCGGGGTCGACCCAATGCACGCGCTGCATCTCGCGCAGCGTGTTGACATTGAGAATTTCCGTCCCGCCCTTGCCTAACAAGCGGAACTGCCAGCTGGCGAAACGGGCGAGATCTTCCACCGTCGACGCGAACCCAGCGGCCGGCGCGATACCCCGAGTCTGGAAGAACGGCACGGGCTTGCGCCCGCCGTCACGCATGATCGCGCTGTAGCCGGCCGCGAAGCGCTTGCCACGCTCAGCGACCGGAATCTCCGTCGTGGTGCTGGACATGCCTAACGGGGTGAGGATGTTGCGTCTGATCAGGTCGTCGTACGACAATCCCGCGGTCGTGGCGGCGACCTCGCCCGCCAGCGTTAGGCCGAGGTTCGAGTACTGAAAATATGTTTCGGCGGGATACAGCGTCTGTTGCGCAGCAACGCGCTCCATGATCTGCTCGCGCGTCGGGAAAGGAAAATCAGGACCGGTCCAGTACGGATGATCGGACTCGCGCGGGAGTCCCGATGCGTGCGTCAGCAGCCCTTCGATCGTGATCTCACCTGACTCCGGCGCCGAGCGCTTGATCGTCATCCACGATAGGTGTCTGCTGACGGGATCATCCAAACGAAGCTTTCCAGCATCGCGCTGCTGCATAACGGCGATGCTCGTGAAGAGCTTGGATATCGAGCAGATGCTATAAATGGTGGTCGCAGTTGCCGGTACCTGACGAGTGATGTCGGCGTAACCGTAGCCGCCCGACCAGACCAGCTCCTGGTCATGCACGACGCCAACCGACATTCCCGGGATCTGATCGCAGGCGCGTTGCGCCTCGAGCCACGTCTTGAGCAGCTCGGTCGCTTGGCGCACCCGGTCATGATTGGCAATCGTCTGCGCATCGAGCGCGACGAACGGAAGGAGCAGTACGGCGACGCGGGCGAGTCTGCGGATTGTCATAGAGATATCCTCCGGCCAATCAAGATGACTGACGCCGGCGCGCGCCGGGAGGTCTAGCACCGAGCTTGACGTTCCGGCCAGAGCAGCCGATTATTGCCGAACGCCGGCTTTCGTCGGCGTTCCCACCTCGAGGCGCCTGTGCGCAGGGTTTTGATGGTCGTTGTAGTGCGCGCGTAAAGCGCGGCACCAGTATCCGGCTGATCGACCGATCGGCCGCTGATTCCTAACGACCCTCATAAAGGACCGATCTGTTCGCGCCGTTCTCGGCGCGGCGTCGGACACGCAAGTGGCCAACATTGAATTCGAACGCCTACGCGGTCTCGGATGGACCGAGCAGCGCGCGCTGCAGTTTGACGGTTACATCACAACCGAGTTGCGTCCTGCGCGCGTCATCGCCATTCACCGCGGCGTGTACATCGTGCACGACGCCGTAGGCGAGCGGCGCGCGAAGCTGAGCGGCCGGCTCCGTCATCGTGCGCAAACAGGTGAGTTCCCCGCCGTTGGGGACTGGGTAGGAATAGTCGGGGAGCCTAACGGCGAATCCGTAGTGCTAGTCGAGCATGTTTTGCAGCGTACAACTGCGCTGATCCGCGGCGAACCACACCGCAGCGTACGCCCTCAGGTGCTGGCGGCGAACGTCGACGTCGTCCTCCTCGCCGCGGCGCTCCCGGATCGCATCAACGTGCGTCGCTTGGAGCGCGCTGTGGCGCTCG
>JBQTIF010000241.1:0-2364 GCA_052388395.1 Gemmatimonadaceae bacterium
ATGCGATCGACGTGATCCGAGCAGAAGGGGCTTCATATAGAGTTAGGATTCGCAAGAACTAGTTGGGCGCGATCAGTTCGATAGCGTTATGTGGGTAATCGCGAGCGCGCGGCGGTCACGTATCAGCTAGCGTGGACTCGACCGACATCCCCGCAGACAGTCCCGACTGACTGGCAACTATTGACCGCGCCGTTGACTTAGCCTGGATCGCCGCCATCGTGGCGGACCTGGCTCCAGTTGACATCGTTAGGCACGCCCCGTCGCACCGCGAGTCGGCCGATACGGGCGTCAGTGTCCACCGAGTGACCGTTCAGGTGCAATCGAGTCTGGTTTCCTAATCCCATGAATGGCGCGACAGAAAGACCGGTACTCCGTTCAGCGCGACGCCACAGCAGCCGTCCGAGAGAAACTTGAATCCGCACATGAAACGTGATTTTCCCCAGCCGGATACGAGACACCACAGCCAGCGCCGTGTTGGGAGTAGTTCCCACTAACGCGGTCGTCCGCTGACAATGCGGCGGTGTCGAATTGGGCAACTTCAACGCCCACATTTTAGCATTGCGCCGACGTCGCGCGCAGTGACAGGTCCGCATCGACAGCGAGGCCCTCGGAGAACGACAACGTGTGTCGAGAGACAACACCGCTTCCATGTGATCCGTCACCGTTCGGCTTGAGTACTGGATGGCCGCCGATCGTATCGACGTAAGGTCGTGGAGTACGGAGCACGAGCGAATCACGATCCAGAAGTGCCGAGGCCCACGGTTACGCGATCAAGGTGGCGACTGTTGCCTTCACTACCCTAGCTCGGAGCACGGCATCGCAGACGTCCGCCGGCATCGGCAGGGATTTCGATGCTACCCTCAGCGCGTGGAAAGGCTACGCCGCTCGTAGGGTGGACGTCGAGTACCCTTGGATCACTGGAGCGCCAGCGCAACCACGGAGACTCGTTAAGGTCGCCCATCGATCAACCGCGTCCGCCCGACAAACTTATGCGGCACGCCGAGCTGCAGGGTGGTGGGACCCTCTGCCAAGGCGAGTCTTTCCGATGCTGCGGGGCGGCGCGAGTGCGCGCCAGCCAACCGCAACGAGCGAGTGAGTCGCATCCAGCCCGCGTATTTCGAATTCACGTCCAAGCGGCCACACGAGCGAGCGCCACTCGCTCATGCCGCGTTTCGCGCAGTAGCACGCCAAGCATGGTGCGGCCTCGAGCGTGACCCTCACGTCACGAGAGTACGCTAAAGCCCTCTCGCGTGGCGGCGTCGGCAAGCCGTTCGTCGAACGTCACGAACTCGCCCGTCGGAGGAGAGCCGCTCCATTCGATCGCAGCGGCCAGCTGCAACGCGTCGCCGGCACGAAGCGGATGGATGCGCAAAAGACGCAACGCCTGGGCGCGAACGACTTCGGCCGGCGTGACCTCAAACGAGATGTCCAGAACAGACGCGAGCGTTTCTAGCGCTCGAGCAGCGTCTGAACTAGCGATAGCACCAGCGCGCTGAACGCGCGCAATCGCGGAGGCGCACTCGACGTAGGACCCCCACCAGACCGCGACTTCGGGATCTTCGCGATGCCACTCGCGCGAGCGCGCCGTCTCAGCCTGCCCGAGACAAAGTGGGACGAGCGCCGACGAGTCCCAGAACCTCATCGCCCTTCACGCCGCTCCTCGAGCAACGCCGCGAGCGTTCGTCCCTTTGGATCGGCAGGTAGCTCGCGGGAATAGAAATCTCTTGGCATGCGCCGCTGTGGTGGACGAAGCCGCCCCGTCCGGATCAGCAGATCGCGGCGAGCGTCCCTCTGTTGCCGATCGCGGACTGCGGTAATGCGCGCGATCGGTCGCCCGCGATCGGTAACCAGGACATCCTGCCCATCGCGGACAGCGTCGAGAAACTCGCTGAGGCGCGCCTTGAGCGCCGAAATGGAAGCGGTTTTCATTATGACTAAACTGGTCACGAGCAAATGCCCTGTCAAGGCTTGTCCTGATCGCAGCCGCCGCGTGGCTCTTGGGCAGAGGGGTGCCTGAAAGCGCCAACGCACCGCTGCGCGCTGTGATCGCGTCCCTCCCCAGGCACTCGCTCTGGTGTGTCGGTTATCTAGGTGCTATTGGAGATAATCTTCTAAAAGTCTTGGCGTGAGCGTACGCGCCAATTGTTCGCTCGAGATCGGCGCCGACCAGGCGCGCTGCAGTCGGCTCAGTTTCGAACCGCGACGTTCACGGCTGGTGCCGGCAGCTTCAGCTCTTGCAACCAGCGGCTGAAGCGCGCATCCCCGCGCAGTCCCGCGAAACGCGGATCCCACGTGGCAAAAACCACAAAACTCGAGCGCTCATCCCGCGCCTTCTGCAGCCATTCGAATGTCTCGTCAGGCTTC
>JBQTIF010000242.1:0-2328 GCA_052388395.1 Gemmatimonadaceae bacterium
CAAAGGGGTCAGAGTCGATTGAACCAGGGTGGGCGCCGGGGCGGGGGATTCCATTTTTCCAATCGACTCTGACCCCTTTGATCCTTCAATCGAGTCTGACCCCATTGATCTAGCCTCGGTAGGTAGCGCTGAGCGTTTCGTCCTCGGCCACACGCACCTCGACGACACGGCCTTTGCCGTCGATCCCTGCCTGCACGCGATCGAAAATGAAACGCGCGAGATTCTCGCCAGTGGGTACCAGCGCACCGTCAGCGAAGTCGGGCACTTCCAGATTGATGTTGCGGTGATCGAAACGCTCAACGACTTCGCGTATAAGAATCGCGTCCAGCGTCGCAAGGTCCACGGCGAAACCGGTGGTCGGATCGATCTCACCGGCTACCGTGATATCGCACGTGTAGGAATGTCCGTGAAACGATGACCTGGCGCAGAGCCCAAAGACAGCCTGATTCTTCGCGTCGTCCCACTCGGGGCGGCGGTAGCGGTGCGCGGCAGCGAAACGAACGCGCCGAGTGAGCTCCGCCGAAGGCATCGGCCTATTGCCTAACGAAACAGCGCAACGGACACGCCTAACGTCATTGCCCAATTGTGCCGCCACAGTGTCCGCTTCCCGTCCGGCGGCAGATACGTCGAGTCCGGGCCGGTTTTCAGGAAGAACGACTCCGGATAGCGTATGCGGAAATACTGGTCGGTCAGGTCGAGCCGCCAACTCCATTTGCCGTCGCCGGGGACGAAACGGAGCGATGGTCCGTACGACAGCATGAACGGGACGCCGACGCGGAACTGACTCTTGTCGATTTTCCCGGAGAGGTCGGCCGCGACGCCAACACTGGCGTTCAGCGCTGGCGCAAGCGAGTGCCAGCTCTTTGATCCTGTGAGCACGAGATCGAAGCCGGCATCGCTAAACAGCAGTGGCACATTGGTCGTTCCCACGAGGCGCTGCGCCGGCGGGAGCGAGGGGTCGACAACCAGGCGATCGGTGAACACCCCGGCCAGGCGACCGGTGAAATAGATGGGCCCCCCGAGACGGATGGCGTACCGCGCGCCGATCATGGGTCCGTCGTTCGGGGCCACGCGCCCGGGATCGTCCCCTCCGCTGTAATAGCCCGCGAAGTAGGTGAGCGCGTGTTTGACGAAGATGTCGCGATACGGGCTACGCTGCGGTAAGTGGCCGACCTGCGCAGCAAGATTCGTCGCGCCCGCGAGGGCGGCAACAATGGCGAGAGCGGTATAACGCAAAGTCATGTGTCGTTAGGTGAGGCGCAGATCGCGCCCGGTCATATTAGTTGGCTGCGGCAACCCCAGCATGGCGAGCACGGTCGGTCCGACGTCGCACAGAGCGCCGCCCGAACGCAGCGGCCGATTGCCGTCGGGATCGACGATCGTAAATGGGACGGGATTGGTTGTGTGCGCCGTGTGCGGTCCTCCCGTAACCGGATCCACCATCAATTCGCAGTTCCCGTGGTCGGCCGTCAGGATGACGCGCGCGCCAGCCTGTTCGGCGGATGCGAGCACGCGCGTTAGGCACTTGTCCACGCACTCCATGGCGCGAATCGCTGCCTCGAGCACGCCGGTGTGTCCCACCATATCGCCATTCGCGTAATTACACAGAATGAAATCGTACGTTTCACTCTCGATAGCCCGGCAGAGGCCATCGGTCACCTCGATCGCTGACATCTCGGGCTTGAGATTGTACGTCGCGACCTTGGGACTGGGCACGAGCAAGCGCTCCTCGCCAGGATACGCCTGTTCGACGCCCCCGTTGAAGAAGAAGGTCACGTGCGGGTATTTCTCCGTCTCGGACGTGTGAAATTGCGGCATGTCAGCCTGCGAAACGACTTCGGACACGCCACACGCGAGCGAAAATGGCGCGAACGCGAGCGGGAATGTGAACGTCTCGTCGTACTGTGTCATGGTGGCGCTCGTAAGGCGCGGGCGATCCTGCACGGCGAATCCCGAGAAGGTCGCATCCGTGAGCGCCCGGAGAATCTGGCGCATCCGATCGGACCTGAAGTTGAAGCAAAAGAGCGCATCACCGTCGCGCAGCAGGCTGACAGGCTTCCCATCTTCGTGCAAGACAGTGGGCCTGATGAATTCGTCAGTCTCGCCGCGAGCATAAGCCGCGCGAATCGCGGCGACAGGGTCAGCGGCAACGAGCCCTTCGCCGCGCACAATGGCGTCGTACCACTTCTTGACGCGCTCCCAGCGCTTGTCACGATCCATTCCGAAATAGCGACCGCCTAACGTGGCGATCTTGGCCCTCCGCGCGGCCGCGGGCGGCACCGGCACCAGCCAGAAAACCCCGCCCCACCACAGCGCCGGGTCGGGCCC
>JBQTIF010000243.1:0-7488 GCA_052388395.1 Gemmatimonadaceae bacterium
TCGCGGGGACGAGTTTCATCGCACCGCCCGAAGCGCAGATCAACAAGCTCAAGTACGGCATGCCGCTCATGAACGTGCGCGGCGATCGCACGGCACAAGGGTCGCTCGCGCGCGTCGCGTGGGACGATGAAGGGGTCGCGTCAACAGATTGGCTGATCATCGAAAAGGGGATCTTTAAGAATTATCAGACGACGCGGGAACAGGCCGCGTGGATCAGCAAGCTGACGAGCGTCAACCGCTCGTTAGGCTTTCTTTTGCCGATTCGTGGGACTCTATTCAATTTCAGCGGATGCCTAACGTGTCGCTGCTCCCCGGCGAGCGCGACATCGGCCTCGACGACATCATCGCCGCCACGGATCGCGGCATCGTCATCAAGAACCGCGGCTCGTGGTCCATCGACCACCAGCGCTGCAACTTCCAGTTCTCGGGACAGGTCTTCTATGAAGTGCGCGGCGGGAAAATCACTGGCATGCTCAAACACGTTGCGTACCAGGCCAACACGCCGGTCTTCTGGAACTCGATGGATATGATCGGCGGCTCCTACTGGCTCGGCGGTTCCTTTGGCGACGGCAAAGGTCAGCCCTCGCAATCGAATTCGGAGAGCCACGGCTGTCCGCCGGCGCGCTTCCGCAACGTCAACATCGTCAACACAGGGAGGGAAGGCTGATGCCCAAGTCCCTCTTTGCCCCGGAGGCGGAGTTCCTAACGCGGGAACAAGCCAAGGCGCTCGCGGACCGTGTGTTGTCTTTTGCGAAAGCGGATCAAACGCGCGTAGTCATAAATAGTGGCTGGTCGGGGAACACACGCTTCGCTGGAAACGAGATCACGACGAGCGGCGGCACAACGAACACGACGGTCACGGTAACGTCGAAAATCGGACGCCGGCGCGCATCTTTTTGCTCAGCAAGATCGAAGAGATCGGCCGTGCGGAGTTGACGAGTGCGGGTCAGGTGATGCCGTCGCTGCGCGCCAAGGACTTCAACTTCGCGTCGCTTTCGGACGCGGTCTAGAAACCGGTTGTCTTGCTCTCGAGCCTAGGCGTGATTACATTGTAAGTCCGACGTAACCACGGTGTACTCATGCGCTCGCGCATCGTGCGGATTGGGAATTCTCAAGGCATTCGCATTCCCAAACCGCTCCTGGAACAGGCCGGGCTCGAGGATGAAGTCGAGTTGCATGCCGAACGGGGGCGCATCGTCATTGCAACCGCTCGGCGCGCGCGGGACGGCTGGGCGGACGCGGCCCGAGCCCTGCACGCGGCCGGCAACGATGTCCTCGAATCCACCGGTTCGACTGCCTTCGACAACGCCGAGTGGGAATGGCGATAGCCCGCCCAAGCCGCGTGCCGAGTCGCGGCGAGGTCTATCTCGTCGAGCTCGATCCGACGCGCGGAAGCGAGATTCGCAAGACGCGCCCGTGCTTGGTGGTCTCGCCCGACGAACTCAATCACTATCTGCGAACCGCGATTGTCGCGCCGATGACCACGGCAGGCCAGGCCTATCCGTTTCGAGTCAGCTGCACGTTCGCAGGCAAGCGCGGACACGTCGTCCTTGACCAGTTGCGGACAGTGGACCGCGAGCGGCTCCGGAAACGACTCGGCACTGTGACGGCTACGACCATCACCGCGGTGCTGAAGGTGCTGGGAGAAATGTTCGAGGCGTGAAAACACGCAGGCTGACATGCAGCTTAAGCTCGCGCGTTAGGCAGCCCAGGGCGCAGCGCTGAGCTCAGCCGCACATCGCGGATGCGGCTGCTTGACAAGGGCGGCCTGTCCGCTATCATTCAACCGAATAGTTGATCAACTTAACGGTTGAATATCATCCGGAGGAGTTATGGTGGACATCATTCATCGGGTCGGGATCAAGGCGCCCGTGGCAAAAGTCTATGCGGCGCTAGCTACGACCGAAGGCGTGGCAGGTTGGTGGACACGGGAAACGACGGGCGTGTCAAAGCCAGGCGGAACGATCGACCTCCGATTTCTTAGGCCGACGGGCGAAGAAATCGGAGGCATGACCATGGATGTGTTGGCGCTGGAGCCTAACAAGAAGGTGCAGTGGCGCTTCAAAAAGGGACCGGAGGAATGGATCGGAACCGACGCGATCTTCGACTTGGCGCAGGACGGCGAATACACCATCGTCCTCTTCGGTCATCGAAATTGGCGCGAGCCGGTCGAGTTCATGGCCCATTGCAGCATGAAGTGGGCGTCGTTCATGTTGAGCCTCAAAGACCTGGTGGAAACCGGTCGAGGCAAACCGTCGCCCAATGACATCAAGATCGACAACTGGAATTAGACATCGGCCTGCGCGGTACGATGCGAAGGCATGGATTTGACCGCGCAACGCGGCAAGGCCGCCGAGGAGCAGCAGCTCAGCCGCGTGTTTCACGCGCTCGCCGATCCCGCTCGACGCCGGATCATCGCGTTGCTGCGCGAGTCTGGCGAGCTACCGGTGGGCGTCGTCGCAGAAGCATTCGCGATGACGCTCAACGGCGTGTCCAAACACGTAAAGGTGCTGGAACGCGCCGGCGTCGTACGCCGTCGCATCGAAGGTCGGATGCACTGGATCTCGGTCGACTGGAACGCGTTGCAGGTTGCATATGAGTTCCTGCACGCCCATCACCACTTCTGGAGCACGCGCCTCGATGCGCTGGTGGATTACACGCGGAGTAAGACTCGCTCGAAAAAAGGGAGCGCACGATGACTGACGGCGCACCGAGCGTTGTGATCGAGCGAGTGATTCCGGCGTCGGCACGGGTGGTGTTCGAGGCATGGCTGGATCGTGAGGCGCTTCAACGTTTCATGTGTGGAGGGCCGGGCGTGCGGGTGACGCGTGCCGAATGTGATCCACGCGTCGGTGGCGAATTCCTGATCGTCATGAACGTTGAGGGACATGACCTGCCGCACCGCGGGGTTTATCTCGAGATCGAGCGCTACAAGCGCATCGTCTTCACGTGGCGGTCGCACTTGGCCGGCGAAGGCAGCCGCGTGACGCTACACTTCGCTGACGGTCCGCGCGGGCAGACAAAGCTGACGCTCGAACATGTCGGTCTGCCTGACGCGGAGATTCGAAGCAGGCATCACGAGGGCTGGAGTCACATCCTGAGCGAACTTTCTGGTGTAACGGCAGCACCGAATACGCAATGAGGTTAGGCGGCCCCGCGCCTCCTGCGCAACACCCACTCGGCGAGTAAAGCGCCTAACAAGAACGCGCCGAATATGTGCGGGAGCGTGCGTGATGCGGCGACGCCGGCGAGCGCGCTGGGGACCGGCGCCGGCGCACCGAGTTTGTCGTGCAGCGATGCGAGCGGTGCCGATCCGGTGTTCGCGTTAGGTGCGCTGCCGTCGGGCAGCGCGACGCTCGCGACGATGCGCGACCACCAGGCGCTGTGCGCCGCGACGCTGTTGTCACCGCCGGCCATGCGCCAGCGCCACGTCTGGTCATATCCAACGGCGGCGACGCGGCCCGCATAGTGGCGCCTAACAACTACAGCCGGGCGGCCGCGATGGCTTTCGACAACGATCGCACCCGGGCTCGCACGAACGTCAAGCGGGACGCGCGACATGCCGCGCCACGTTGTATCGCCTGCTGCGGTGCCGAGCGGCGCTACCTCGCGTGCTGCAGCGCGCCAGGATAACAGCGCGGCAACATTTCGCGCGCTGCTCGCGTCCGCGGCGAGGACCACTCCCCCACCCTCGCGCGCAAAACGTTCCACTCCCGGCGTGGATTCGGCCGCAGTCGAGTCGAGCAGCACAACCGCCGACCAGCGACTCGTGTCGAGCGCGGCGCGAGAACCCTGCGTGACTACATGCTCCGGTGAGATCCGCATGCGCGAATCGACGAGCCAGCCGCGCTCCTCGAGCGCGGCAATGACAAACTTGGATTCCCAACCTGGCGTGCCGATCACCAACACGCGACGCCATGGGCCGGCGGAATCGACATATGCACGGGCGGGCTGGCCATGCGCTGTGAGCACGAGCGCACCTTCAGCGCCAGGAACTCGGGACACGTGCGTTAGGCGCGCTTCGCTCAGCGTGTCGATCGGTCCAAGGTCGTCACTGAGGACGCGATCGCCGTCGCCAAGTGCAGTAGACAGCACGACGACATCGCCGGACGGCTCCGGTGATCTGAACGCGGCGACCGCCGTAACTGGAATGTCTGACGCAGACCAGGAGACGCGTGCGCCGGTACCGCGTAAGGCGGCGAGCCACGCCGAGTGCGTTGCGTCCGGGACTGTATCGAGCCTAACGTGAAGCATCTGCGCCGGGTCTGTGCGCGTCCAACGGCCGCCGTCGATGTCGTGGTTGTGATCATCGACGAAGAGAAAGCCACCACGGTCGACGAACTCGCGCACGTTGCGCCGTTCGCTTTCTGTGAAGCGCACAGGCAGATGACCTGTGAGAAAGAGAAAGGGGAAGCGCAACACGTCCGCCGAGGAAAGCGAGACGATCACCGGTGTGGGCGAGACTTTGATCGACGTGTAGCGTGCAACCGAATCGGTGACGTTGAGACCCGCGAGCGGTGCGCTGTCCCAGTCGCCGGATTCGTACTGCGCGGTGGCCCAGACGAACTCGCGCGCAAGCATCAGAAACCACTCCAGCGTGGATTTCCGCCTGACGTCGGAGCGCCTGACAATGCGCGTCGCGCCGCAAGAATTGACGTAGTCGCATCGCGCCCGGCGCGCAGATCGTCGATCGCCACGCCTAGCGAGGCCGCGAACGCGGGCGCAGTAGTGAGAGCGTCGACCCGCAAAAGCGTTAGGCTATCGATGCCGGCAGCCGGTTCGGCTACGAGTCGGTCGAGCGCGGCGTAGAAGCGCGCGCGCCGCTCGGTTGTAGCAGCGATAGCGCTGGCGCGCGGACTTCGCGCGCCCGGATCGATAGCGTCGCGCTTGCCGCTCAAGCGGATACGCGCGAGATCGATCACGATCTTCGGCGGCCGGCCGCGCAGATACAGTCGTTCCGCCGCGCGTGCCCGCTGAATCGCCGCGAGCGCGGCGCGCATGTGCGGCAATGCCTGACGCGGCTCCACAACGCCCAGGCGGCGTTCCGCTTCCCACATCGCGTTGAACGCCTCGAGCAGCGGCGCGTTGATGCCGATGACGGTGCCGTCGCCGCCCTGCTCTTCAGAGTGGACGTGGTCCGCTGCGTTGGTCGCTTCTGACGCGGCGCGCAACAAGGCCTCGCCCGGCGGTAACGTATCCACGTCGATGCCGGCAGTGTCGTCAGGCTCCGGCTCATCTCCCGTTAGGCGCGTAAAAATGATCGCGCCCACTCGGCGGCGCAGCCGTGCTTGCTCGCGCGCGATGTTGTTCGCCTCGCGCGTGACGTCCGGGCGCGACAACCGGCGCATCTCGGCGACGAGCTTCTCCGGCATGTTGATCAGCATGCGCTGACTAAGCTCCGAGCGGCCGACTTCCGGAGGCGGTGCCGCTTCCACGGCGACCGAGTCACCCTCGCCACGGCGGAAGACGCGCAATGTGCGGGTCTCGGAGCTGCCTGGCTCCGCGTCGCGCGACGGATTGGCGTCGCGCGCCACGGCGCGCAGGTGCACGATGTCACCGGGCTTTAAGCCAAGCGTGTCGAGGCGCAAGGCCGCGTTGAGTCGAAGTTGCTGAGCGCCTTCACTTGCGAGGCGGCCGATCATAATAGATCGGAAGTTGAACAACTCGCCGTCGCCCGAACTGACGATCATTTCGAACCAACTTGCTGTGATCCCGATGTCGTCGCGCACCGACGCTGCGAGTGTGATCACACCACTCGCGGCCGGAAGCGCTGTATCGCGCGCGGGGAGCTCTATCACGACGGTGGGCGCTGAATCGGCGCGCGGCTCGAGCGCGACTATTCGTTCTCGTGGCCCCGCGAGGCGCAGGACCGTTGGCACTCGCGGCATGGCCACTTGCGCTGACCAGGCGCCGGCGAAGCGGATATCGCTGCCAACGAGGGCGCTGACACTCATTGGATTGTCGATTGTGTCCGCCGCAATGCGCGAGTAGTTAGGCGGCGTTACAATGGCGACAAACGACTGATCGCCGGCAGTAGCACGCCGGCCTGGAGCGCCCGGCACACCTGCAGCGGAACCGCTGAGGACCGTGCGCGCGATGAGCGGTTTCGCGATGAGCTGGAGCACGATGACGACAGCGAGCGGCAGCGCGGCGAGCCTAACGAGCGCGATCGTCAATGGCCGGCGCGTGGATGTGGCGCGTACGCGTGCCTCGAGGACATCGTGAAAGCGCGTCTCCGGTTGCTCGCTGAGCGCGACGAGGGCGTAACGCAGATCCGGCAGCCGCTCTTCCAGCCAGAGAATCACGCGCCGTCGCGAAAAGACACCACGAAAACCCCATAGAAGTGCTAGCGCGGCGGCTACTCCGACGATAACGCCGTAGGTACGGTGCAGGTTCGCAAACCCAAGAAACACAACGGCCGCACCGGCGACCACCGCCACTGACAGTGCGATACGGATGGCACCGACCCGTCGGCTGATCGTCACGCTGCCGGCCGATCACGGTTGCGCACGAGCTGCTCCATCAGGAGCAGCGTTGCGGCGCCTAACGCGAGCCACAGCGGCAACTTCCCCGCACCTGGATCAGCTGGAGCGCGCCGCGGCGGCGCGGTTAGCGCCGGTCGGCTTGCAATGGCCACGGCTTGATAGTCACGCGCGCCACCGCACGGCTCAACGAGCGTGCGCGCGATGCCGCGGAAGCCGCTACCGAGTGCCACGTCGCCGACGGGATCGACCAGTATGGCGACGTCTCGAATACAGCCGCTGCCGACGACACGTTCCGTCGCTGCGGGCTCGCCGTCACCCCACCTAACGAGAGCGCTGCCGCCGTGCGGCTGCGCGGAGCGCAAGAAGCTGGAGACCACCACGTCACGCGATGTCGCTATGGCGCCCTGCGTGTCTGCGGCCGCACGCGCTACTAGCCCCGCCCCATCGCGTGGCCAAATAACAAGCGCGCCACCACCGTGCGCCCATATCGAATCTTGTACGGCGGGCGCGGAGCGGATGACACGTACGGTTGGAGGTCCGGCGCTGGCCGCGCCCAGGGCAGCCACTACGGGATCGTCACCGCTTGTGCGGACCTCCCACGTCGGCGATGGCGGCTCCGGCGCTGCGGCGACTTGCACGACACGCACGGGTCCTTCCCAAAGTGCGATGAGATGAGCCGTCGCCGAATCGTGTGATTCGCGCGCGAGCGGTGAGACGATCACGAGCTCGGTGCCGCTGTGCCCAACGGCGCGATCGGCGACCGCGCGGTGCGCGGCGACCAGCCCGGCGGACAGCGATCCGCGCGCCGACGATTGTGTCAGCGCGCGTAGCGAGTCACGACGCACTAGTGGACTGTAACAATGAAGTGTTTAGCTATATATTGGCAGGCATGCCTAACCAATCGTTGCTCCTGACTAAGACAGAACGAGCCGAACTGGAGGCGCGCGTCCGCTCGCGCACCGGTCGCGCTCACGACGCGCTGGTGGCTCGCACGTTGCTGCTC
>JBQTIF010000244.1:0-2223 GCA_052388395.1 Gemmatimonadaceae bacterium
TACACGGCACCGATTGACAGGTCGCGTCCGGTTCGTTCTTCGATCTCGCGCCGGACGGTCATTCCGTACGCGTTCGCGCCGAGCCGTACAAGGGCGATGAGGACGATTTGCTCGAGTGAGCCGAGAAGGTCGCCGCGCGGCATTTGTTCTCTACAATAAAACAAATAGAGATGTCTGGCAAGCCATGCACTGCACTCCAGGTTGTTAGGTCGAACTTGGGTCGGTCCGCCGTACGCGCACCAGGGCGCCGCCGGCGAGCGCTGTCAGCGGACAGACGAGGAGCCACATCACCGAGAGCCACAGTGGCGTCTGTCCCGCTGTGCGGATAATGAAATCGACCACCGACAATGTCGAAATGATGGCCACGATCGCTGCCGCACCGCGGCGGATATAGACAGCGACATAGCCGCCGAGAATCATTGCGGCGATTGTGAACGCCAGGCTGAAAACCATATGCGGCCCGGGGACTGCAGCGAGCAGCTTCGTCAGCGCGAACTGTCCCGCTGACTGGACGACAGTCATGAGCGCGTACGCGGCAATCCCAGCGCCGATGATGTTGATCCAGCCGCGGCGGCGAAGTGCGGCCCACGCCAACGGCGGTACGGACCGCGAGATCTGGCTCCAATACCAGAGCGCATCGTTAGGCGATGCCGCGCGGCGCAATCGCAGTGCGCGCTCCTCGGCGAGATCGCCGAGCACGGCTTCCTTGTCCGGCTCCGCGAGCAGGCGGCTGAGGATCCACGAAGCGAAGCGCATTTGTTCTCTAGAATAAAACAAACCTCAGCGGCCGTGCAAGAGATACGTCGCCGCGAGCGGACTCTTCGCGCCGGGCCGATCAATTGCGACGGTTCTTGCACAGGTCGCCGCCCGGATTGGAGGGAGGAAGATGACAACGCCGAGGCGAGCAATTCTGGGCCGATTGAAACTGCAGGCGCTGCGCGCCTTCGTCGGGGTAGCCGTTTTGGTACCCGCGACGGTGGAAGCTCAACGCGTGTGGCTGCAACAAGGCCCCGGGCCTAACACGGCTGGCCAGGTCGAAGGGATCACCGATGGCGAAGTTGTCGGAGCCATCAAAACAGTCGCCGCTCACCCAACAAACGCCGACGTCCTCTTTGTCGGCGCGGTCAACGGCGGCATCTGGCGCACGGGTAACGCGACAGCGGCAGCGCCTAACTGGGTGCCACAGCTTGGCCTCGATCAAGCACTCAACATCGGCGCGATCGCGTTCGATCCGACTGACGCGACGAATCAGACGTTAATGGCCGGCGCGGGACGATTCAGCAGCTTCGCCGGTCGCGGTAACGATCGCGTGGGTGTCTGGCACACGACGAACGACGGCGCGACATGGACTCTCCTCAACGGTGGCGGGACCCTAACGAACATCAACATCTCCGGCGTAGTGCCGCGTGGTGCCACTCTGGTTCTCTCGTCCAACACGGCATCGCCGCTGGCCAACCGCGGTGTCTGGCGCAGCATCAACACAGGAGCGGCATGGACGCAGATATCAGGTGCAGCCGGCACGGGCCTGCCGGCCGGAGCGTCACACGACCTTGCGAGCGATCCGTCCAACAACGCGCGACTCTTCACCAACTCGGGGACCGCGGGGATATACCGCAGCGACGACACCGGCGCGACGTGGACGAAAGTGAGTGATGCTGCCGTCGACGCGGCGCTTGTCGGCGCGACGAACGTGAAGATCGCTGTCGGTGATGCCAACAACGTGTACGTCGTCATGGCTGCGGGTGCGCCAAACACTCAGATCCTTGGACTGTTTCGCTCCGGCGACGGCGGCGGCATGTGGACGGCACTCGATCTGCCGACTACGACGGAAAGCGGAGTCGCCGTCGGGATGCATCCAGGCACGCAAGCGACGA
Source organism: Gemmatimonadaceae bacterium (assembly GCA_052388395.1). GTDB lineage: Bacteria > Gemmatimonadota > Gemmatimonadetes > Gemmatimonadales > Gemmatimonadaceae > DASYRX01. The sequence goes on from JBQTIF010000244.1 coordinate 1,875, forward strand.
CGCACCTGTCGATCGCTGCGGACCTAACGAATGACAACGTCGTTTACGTTGGAGGCGACCGGCAGCCGTTCCTCAATGAGTTCACGACAGGGAATTGCCCGTGCTTTCCAAACTCGATCGGCGCGAATGACTATTCCGGTCGGCTGTTCCGAGTTGACGCGAGTCTCGCCGCCGGAACGCAGGCGACGCACCTAACGCATAGCAACACGACGAGTAACAGCTCGCCGCACGCCGATTCGCGCGACATGGCGATCGACGCGAATGGCAATCTGATCGAGACCGATGATGGCGGCATTTACAGGCGCACGACGCCGCTCATGAACGCGGGGGACTGGTTCTCTATCAACGG
>JBQTIF010000245.1:0-13188 GCA_052388395.1 Gemmatimonadaceae bacterium
CAAGGAACGCCGACGGTTGATCGTGGTGCCGCGCGAAACGCCGCTGAGCGACATCCACCTGGAGAATCTGCTGCGGCTGTCACGCGCCGGGGCGACGGTGCTGCCGGCGGCGCCGGGGTACTACAACAGCCCAAAGTCGATCGGCGACCTCGTGGACTTTGTTGTTGCCAGAGTTCTGGATCATGCCGACGTGCCGCATCGCCTGGGCAAGCGATGGGCGGGGAAGCCTAACGAGCGCTAACAGCGTCGACCGCGGTATAGGTAAACGATAAGAGCGTTAAAACGTACGTCCGCAACTTCGTTAAACGGTCAACGGCGTTAAGGGTCTATACCGTTTAACGCCGTTGACTCTTTAACGCTCGCGCGTTAGGGACAGTTTAACGCACTCCCGTTTTCACTTATACCGCAGTTGACGCCTCGTGATTATCGGTCTCATCAGCGACACCCACGGCTTGCTCCGTCCGCAAGTGCACAAAGCGCTCGCGGGTGTGGAGCTGATCCTCCACGCCGGCGACGTCGGCGGTGAGGAGATCTTGATGGAGCTCGGTGTCATCGCGCCCGTCCGCGCCGTCGCCGGCAACTGCGACGACCCGACCGCGCTCGGCATCCCTCTAGCGCTCGACATCGACCTCGATGGCGTGCAGGTGCATGTCAGCCACGGGCATGAGCTCGGCGTCCCGCGGCCGGCGCGGCTCTTCGAGAAGTACCCTGCTGACGTGATCATCTACGGCCATACGCACCGGCCACTCGTCGAGCGGCGCGGCACGCGCTTGGCGGTGAATCCCGGCGCCGCTGGGCAGCGTCGCTTCGACCTGCGGCCCAGCGTGGCGCGCCTAACGCTTGAAGACGGAGCGAGCGACGTCCGTATCGTAGAGCTCGACGCCTAACGTCAGCACAAGGGCGTTGTCCGGGCCGACTCCCCCGGGTGCTTCGCAAACCACGCCGAGATGAGCAGCAGTTCGTCGACTTCGTGCGCCGGCAGCGCGAAAGCCGCCTTCCGCGACGGTGACGCGCCGGCCGCTAAAGCCGCAATGTCCGCTAGTGCTTTGCGCTCGGCGTCGTCCCGCGGCGCCGGGCATTCGCGCAGCACGCGTCCGCGATGGATGACATAGGCCCGGTCGTCCCCGTCCACGCCCGGGACGGCATATGTGAACGACAGCGACTCGACAGCGAAACGCAAGTAGTCGAAGCGCGCGCGGAGGCCCGTTAGGCGGCCGAGCTTGTCACGCAGCGACGCGGCGCGTTCGAACTCCAGCCGATCACTCGCCTGCTCCATCGCTTGCGTCAATTGCTGGATGGGAACGTCGCCGGTCCCCTCGAGAAACGCCCGCGCATCACGCACGCGCGCCATGTACGTGTCCGCGGTCGTCGCCGCGACGCACGGTCCGAGACAGCGGCCGATCTCGTAGCGCAGGCAGCCTGGCGTGCGGGGCGTCAACACGAACAGCTCGCGCTGATCGGCGAAACGCATACGACTGTCCAGCGTGCAGTCGCGCAGGCCGAGGACGTCGCTTAGCTCGCGCACGGCATCGCGCAGGCTTACAGCGCCCATGAACGGCCCATAAAACAGACCGTGCGCATCGCGGCCCGGCCCGCGTACAACCGTTAGGCGCGGGGCACGGCCGTCGGTCAACCGGATGAATGCGTAGTGCCTGTCGTCGCGTTTAAGCGCGACGTTGAACCGCGGACGCAGCTGTTTGATCCGGCGCATTTCTTCCAGCAGCGCCGCGAACTCGCTCGGCACGTACGTCCACTCGATGCGATTCGTCACGCTGAGAATGCGGGCCCCTTTATCCGCTGAGAAGTTGCCGCGGAAGTAGCTCAAGAGACGCGCGCGCAGCTTCTTGGATTTGCCGACGTAGAGGACCTCGCCATCGACGGCTGACATCCAATAGACGGCAGGGCGCGGCGCCGCATTGTCGCGCACGTATGCGCGCAGCGCCGGCGCGCCGGCGCCTAACGAGCGATGCATGCGCTTAGCGGCCATCTCAGCTCAGCGTTGACAGCGCCAGCAGAATACAGTGGCCCGACCGTCGATCGCCGTGGTGCTGGCCAGTCGCGTTCCGCAGCGCAAACACGGCTGCGAGCCGCGTCCATACGCGCGCAAGTGATGCGCGTATTTTCCTTCGGCGCCATTGGCGTCGCGGTAGTCGCGAATGCTTGTCCCGCGCGCTTCGACGGCTTCAGCCAGTACTTCAACGATCGCTTCGCGCAGGCGGTCGACTTCGCCTGGTTTGATCGTCGATGCTGCCCGCGAGGGGTCGATCTGCGCACGCCAGAGCGCTTCCGCCGCGTAGATGTTGCCTACGCCGGCGACACGCGACTGGTCCATCACGACCTTCTTGATCGCTTGGCGTGAGCCACGCAGCACGCCCGCCAGGCGTGCGTTGGTGAAATCGGTCTCCAGCGGTTCGAGACCAAGGCGCGCGACGAACGCGGCGAACTCCTTTGCGGAAAACAGTGACACCGTACCCAGGCGCCGCACATCGGCGTAGTGCAGAAAGCGCTTATCTCCGAGCTCCAACGACACGGTCACGTATTGCTCTTTGGCGTCTTTCGGATATCCCTGTGTGACGAACAGCACGCCCGTGAAGCGCGGCTGCACGATCAGCCGATCGCCGCTGGCCATCTCGAAGATAATGTGCTTCGCGCGACGCCACACGCGCACGATCCGCGTTCCCGTTAGGCGCTTGGCCAGCTTCGTTGGTCCGGCACGGCGCAGCACATTCGGACGGCGGACCCTAACGCCGCGTATCGTGGCGCCGCCGACCAACTTGGTCAGGTCGCGGGCGTACGTTTCGGTTTCAGGTAGTTCGGGCACGCCGAGAAAGCTCGCGCCATCCGATGTCGCGACGGTACTGGCGGCCGGGAAAATCCACAGCAGCGGCACTTGCCGCACTTCGCTGCGCAGCCGTTTCGAAATCAGGATCGAGCGCGGTAACGGCGACCACGCGTCCACCGGCGGTTACGAGCTTGCCGTGCGCATCGAGCGCGGTTCCGGCGTGAAAGACCAACACGTCATCGTCGGACTGCGGAAGGGTGATCTTGTCGCCGGTTCGCGGGGCGTCAGGGTACCCCGGTGACGCGACGACGGTGGTAACCGCGAAAGCGTCGCTCCAGTCCACGGTATCCTGCGGTAGACCGCGATCGCTGCGCGCGCTTGCCAGCATCAGCTCCAGAAGGTCGGACTGCAGGAGCGGAAGGATCGCTTCAGTCTCAGGATCACCGAATCGGCAGTTGAACTCCACGACTTTCGCTCCATCGCGCGTGAGCATCAACCCGGCGTAAAGAAGGCCGGTGAACTTGGCCCCGCGCTCCTGCAGCGCGTTCAGAGTTGGGGCGAAAATCGTGTGTCGCGCGCCCTGAATGATCGCTGGCGAGGCGATGCTGACCGGCGCGTACGCTCCCATGCCGCCTGTGTTCGGGCCGACGTCGCCCTCGCCCAAACGCTTGTGATCCTGCATGGGGAGGAGGGTGATGAAAGCCTCGCCGTCGGTGACTGCGAAGATCGATAGCTCCTCACCTTCCATGAACTCTTCGACGAGGATCTCGGCTCCGGCTTCACCATGTGAGCCCTGCTCGAGCATTTGATCGATCGCCTGTTCCGCTTCGGCGCGCGATGTACAGACAACAACCCCCTTTCCGGCCGCGAGTCCCGAAGCCTTGATCACGACGGGCGCACCTAACGAGTGGGCCGCGCGCTTTGCAGACGCGGAATCGCGGTGCCACGAGGCGTACGCCGTAGGCACTCCGGCTTGCAGCATCAACTCCTTGGCAAAGCGCTTGGATGATTCAATCTGCGCAGCTTTCTGCGTGGGTCCGAAGATCGTCAGTTGCTCGCTGCGAAAAAGGTCGACGATTCCCGCCGCCAGCGGCGCCTCGGGCCCGACGATTGTAAGGTCCACGCGCTGATCACGCGCCAGAGCTGCAATGCCGGTGAGATCAGTTGCGTTGATTGGAAAGCACTTGCCCAGCGCTGCAAGACCCGGGTTCCCGGGGGCGGCGAGCAAAGTGATCGTGGGGTCGTCGCGCTTGAGCTTCCACGCTAACGCGTGTTCACGCGCGCCGCTCCCCACGATCAATACTCTCACGGCGCGCCTAACGCGCCGGCGCGGCGTAGCCGCGCGATCAGCAGACTACGGCTCAGGCTTGTCAGCGCCGTTTTCTTTATTCTCGTCGCCACTCTTAAATGCCGAGTTGAACGCGTCGCGCGCGCGGCCAACGACACCAGCCAATGCGTCGAACGCTCCCTTGGCTTGATCGCGATAGTAGACCGCTGCGTCGGTGATGTCCTCGGCAAGAGGTGGCGTCGCCGCGTCGCTGCGGCGGCGGTAGTCGCCATTCAAGATCTTCTGGTATTCGCCCGAGTCGATCCAGCGCTTCAGCTCCGCTGCGCGCACCGTACCAAACGGATGCGTCCTGAACGCGGTATTTATCACCTGCCACACACGGTCGGCCAGATCGCCGCCGCTTTCGTATTCCCCGGCCTGGTCGATAAACGCGTCGACGCTGATCGTGTCGTCACCAGCGCCGCCCCCCGCAAGCTTGAGAAACGTTCCAAACGCGGCCGGCGGGTCTTGGCCAGCCAGCAGACCAGCGCGGTCCGAAGAGAGCTCCGCCTTGCGGTACCACTCGAGCAGCGCCAGCTGAAATGGGAGCAGCGCGATGCCAGCAAGGAACGGAAGGTTGTTGAGGCCAATCGTTAGGATGATGATCGCGATCGTCGTGTATGTCGTGTGACCGCTCATGATGTGGCCCAACTCATGGCCGATGATATTCCGCTGCTCCTCGCGATCGAGCAGGGTCAGCATCCCCGAGTTCAGCACGATGAACGGCTTGTCGAAGCCCACGGCCGCGGCGTTGACGAGCGGAGTCTGCGACACGTACAGCTGCGGCTCATCCGGCCAGTCCATCGTGTCGAGCACCTCTTTGTACAGGGCGTACAGTTGCGGGCGCTGCGTTGGCCCGATACGCACGGCGTTGGCTAAGAAGAGCTGCCGGACCCCCTTCTCACCGAAAAAGCCGGCGACCTTGCGCACGACTTCGTCGAAGCCGGGGAGAGATCGGAGCGAGTTGAGCGCCGCGCGATCCGCGGCGTGCTCCCACGCAGAAGACGAGATGTCGGTGAGTTTGATTGGCATGGACGGCAAGGTCTAAGGTCTAAGGCCAAAGGTCTAGGGAAGAGCGGTAGGCACTACGGTGGCGCCGCTGCGTGGTGTCAGCCGTGCGCCACCTTAGCCCTTCGACCTTCGACCTTAGACCTGAACGCATCATCCAGATCATTTAGCAGATCATTCACGTCTTCCACGCCGACCGAGAAGCGGATCAATCCATCTGTGATCCCGATCGCTTGGCGACGGTCCAGCGGTACCGAGGCATGCGTCATAGTCGCTGGATGACACACGAGGCTCTCGACACCGCCTAACGATTCGGCAAGGGTGAACACCCGCATGCGCTCGAGAATCTGCGCGGCGCGCTCGCGCGAGCCGACTTCCACGGAGATCATCCCACCGAACCCGGACATCTGGCGTTTCGCCAGTTCGTGCTGCGGATGCGAGGGAAGGCCCGGGTATATGACCCGTTCCTCCCCTAACTTATTCTCGAGGTGCCGAGCCACCGCGCGACCGTTGGAATCGTGAGCGGCCATCCGCAGGTGCAGGGTTTTCGTCCCACGCAAAACGAGCCATGAATCCAGCGGGCCAGGCACTGCTCCGGCAGCGTTTAAAATGAACTGCAGTCTCTCCGCTAGCGCGTTGTCGCGCACAACCGCGATGCCGCCGACCATGTCGCTGTGCCCGTTCAGGTATTTGGTCGACGAATGGAAAACGATCTGGGCGCCGTACTCGAACGGACGCTGAAAGACCGGAGTGGCAAAGGTGTTATCGACGATAAGCATAACGCCGCGACGATCGGCGATTTCTCCCACCGCGGCGAGGTCGGTCAGCCGCATCATTGGGTTCGTCGGCGTTTCAACTATGATCGCTTTCGTTTCAGGAACGATCGCCGCTTCAATGAGCGCGGGACTCCGGGGATCTACGTAGGTGAAACGCAAACCGAAGCAGCTAAGGATCCTGTCGAAGAGACGCGGCGTCCCTCCGTACATGTTCTCGGCGCAGACAAAGTGGTCGCCGGATTGGAAGAGCTTCATGATCGAGTCGAGACACCCCATCCCGCTCGAGAATGCGAAGCCGTGGGTGCCCCCCTCGAGCGCGGCTACGTTGCGTTCGAGTGCTTCTCGCGTCGGATTCTTGCCGCGCGCGTACTCGTAACCCTTGTTCTGCCCGAGGCCATCCTGAGCGTAGGTCGAGGTGAGGAAGACCGGCGTCATAATGGCACCGGTCGCGGGATCGGGTCGCTGCCCCGCATGCACTGCGCGGGTAGCGAGTGCGGCGGTAAGATCCTCTTCGAATACACGCGTCATGCAGCCGCTCGGATGTCTGGGTTTGCAGCTACAACATAGTCTGACCACTCGCTTGCGCGCATGACCGGCGTCGAGCCGCTAGCTACGCGAGTGCGCGCAACTGCGACGCGGCAGAGCGCCGGGTATGTGCTCATCGTGGACGACGAGCCGCAATTGCGGCGCGTGCTCAGCCGCCTGATGTCGAGCGACGGCTTCGAGGTGGACGAGGCGACCAATGGACGCGAAGCGCTCGACGCGTTGCAACGGCGTCCGGCGACGTTGGTGCTGAGTGACATGTACATGCCTGAGATAGACGGCATGGAGCTCTTGCGCGAGGTGCGTGCGCGTCACCCCGATACCGCGGTCATCATGATCACGGCTGTCACGGACGTGAGCACCGCGGTGCACTGCCTCAGCCTCGGCGCGATGGACTACATCACCAAGCCCTTCCACCTGGAGGAGATTCGCGCGCGCGTTAGGCAGGCACTGGAGCGGCGCCGGCTGTTGCTCGAGAATCGCGACTATCAGGAGAGGCTGGAAGAGCGCGTCGCGCAACAGGCGCACAGGCTGGAGCAGCTCTTCCTCGCGAGCATTCAGTCGCTGGCGGACGCGTTGGAAGTGAAGGATCAGTACACGCACGGACACTCCGTGCGTGTGGCGAAGTACATGGTCGCCATCGCACAGCGCCTTGGCCTAACGAATGACGCGCTCCTCGACATCGAGCTAGGTGGGCGCGTCCACGACATCGGCAAGATCGGTGTGCGTGAAGACGTGTTGAGCAAGGCGGGCCCGTTGACCGACGACGAATACGCCCACGTCATGACGCACCCGATGGTCGGTTGGCGTATCCTGCAGCCCTTGCTGCGCGAAAATCCGCGCGCGCTGAACATCGTTAGGTCGCACCATGAGCGCTACGACGGCCGCGGGATCCCCGATCGCCTCGCCGGCGAAACGATTCCTATCGAGGCACGCATCGCTGCAGTCGCAGACACATTCGACGCCATGACAAGCGCGCGACCGTACCGACCCGGCCTCGCACTCGACGTGACGCTCGCCGAGCTAAAACGCTGCTCAGGATCGCAACTCGATCCAGTCGTTGTACAAGCCTTTCTGGCTCTAATCGCGCAAGGACAGCTCCAAGCGACGATCGACGAGCAACGCTGATTCGATCGGCGCCCGCCGCGCATCCATGTTGGCGGGCAATACAACTATCACGTTGCTGCACGGTTGCTTACCGAGTGGCCGAGACTAGCTTCCACCCCCCGATTCCGGTTGGTGAATGGCCACTCTAGGACTCATGGAGAGCGTGTCGGGCGTCCGGGGGCGCGTTGGCGAAGCGCTAACCCCCGAAGTCGTCGCTCGGTATGCACTCGCTTTTGGAGTCTTCTCGCTTAGTCGCTCGAAATCGAGAGTAGTCGCTCTTGGTCGCGACACACGCGTTTCCGGGCCCATCTTCCACAAGATCGCAGGAGCGGCTCTGGAGGCGGCCGGCGCGCATGTGGTCGACGTGGGGGTGGCGCCGACGCCCACAGTGCAGCTCGCGGTTGAACACTTTCATGCGGCGGGCGGACTCGCGATCACGGCGAGTCACAATCCGATCGAGTGGAATGCACTCAAGTTCATCGCGTCGTCAGGCATGTTTCTCGACGCGAGCGAAGGAGCGGCGCTGCGCACTCTCCTGAGTGATGGGGTGCGAGGAGCAACATGGGATGAACTCGGTTTTACGGAGCCCGATCCCGGTGCGATCCAGCGCCACATCGAAGCCATTCTCGCGCTGAGCGTTATCGATGTGGAGAAGATTCGTGCGCGGAATTTTCGCGTGGCGCTCGATCCGTGTCATGGGGCGGGAGCGCTGATAATGCCGGATCTTCTCGAGCGCCTGGGGTGTGATACACGCGCGATTCACGCAGTGCCCGACGGTCGATTTCATCGACCACCGGAGCCGGTCGCGGAGAACCTCACTGAGCTTGAGCAACTCGTTCGCGAGACTGGCGCTGCAGTCGGAATCGCAACTGATCCGGATGTCGACAGACTCGCATTAGTAGCAGACAACGGTCGCGCGATCGGTGAGGATTACACGCTAGCGCTTGCGGTACATGTGGTACTGGCGCGTCAGCGCGGGCTGGTCGTTACGAACCTGTCGACGAGCCGTATTGTCGACGACGTGGCACGCCGCTTCGACTGTGACGTAGAGCGCGCACCAGTCGGCGAAGTAAACGTGGCGCTGCGGATGCGCGACAGGCACGCGGTCGTTGGCGGCGAGGGGAATGGCGGTGTGATTCTTACCGAGCTGCACCTCGGCAGGGACGCGCCTTTAGCAGCCGCTTTGGTGTTGCAATTGTTGGCAGACGAATCTGCAGGGCTCTCGGCCGTTGTGGCACGATATCCGCAGTACGCCATCGTCAAGGAGAAGCTGGATCGGCCAGATGCTTCTCTGGACACAGTTTACGAAGCGTTGCAAGCCGCATTTCCCGATGCAATTGTAGACTTGCAGGACGGTTTGCGAATGAGTTGGCTGGACCGGTGGGTGCATGTTCGGCCATCAGGGACGGAGCCGATCATCCGTGTAATAGCGGAAGCCCCGACCCGTGGCGAAGCTGAGGCCCTGGTGCGGCGGTGTCGGCAACCGCTCGACGCACTAGTCGCGGCCTAACGAAGTGCTGACATAGTCGTCATGGTACCGAGCCCGCGAGAATCGTGATCATATGTGTGGAATAGTCGGATACATCGGCCCGCGCGTTGCGACTCCCCTCCTCATCGAGGGCCTCAAGCGGCTGGAATACCGAGGCTATGATTCCGCTGGCGTCGCTGTTCTAAACGGCAAGGGCGTCGAGACTCGCAAGGAAGCGGGTAAAATCTCCAAGCTCGAGACGCTCATCGCGGCCGACCCGCCGCATGGCACACTCGGCATTGCGCACACGCGTTGGGCGACGCACGGCCAGCCGAATCAGATCAATGCGCATCCGCACACGAGCAAAAGCGGCAACATCGCCGTCGTGCATAATGGGATTATCGAGAACGCGACGGCGCTCAAGCAGCGACTCGAGACGCGCGGCTACACGTTCGTGTCCGACACGGACACGGAGGTACTGGCGCACCTGATCGAGGAGTTCTACGAAGGGAATCTCGAAGCGGCGGTCATCGAGGCGCTGCAGCACGTCGATGGGACGTACGGCATTGCGGTCATCGCCAGCCACGAACCCGATAAGCTTGTGGCGGCGCGCAAAGGGTCGCCGTTGCTGATCGGTCTCGGCGAGGACGAGTACTTCATTGCGAGCGACGTGTCAGCGGTTCTCGCGCATACGCGCCAGGTCATTTACCTGGACGATGGGGACCTGGCCGTTCTCACGCGCGACAGCTACAAGGTGCTCGACTTGAATGCGGTGGCGCTCGAGAAAACGATTCACCGCGTCGACTGGGATCTGGAGAAGATCGAGCGCGGCGGATACGCGCACTTCATGCTCAAGGAGATCTGCGAGCAGCCGCAGACAATCGAGCAGACGATGCGCGGTCGCCTCCTGCTGGACGAGGCGACGTCAAAGCTTGGCGGCTTGAACCTGAGCGATGACGAGCTGCTCGGTTTCAAGCAGATCGTGATCACTGCCTGCGGTACCAGCTGGCACTCGGCACTCATCGGCGAGCACATGATCGAAGAGCTCGTCCGCGTGCCGGTGGAGGTCGAGTACGCTTCGGAGTTCCGTTATCGCAATCCGGTTGTCAGCGAATCGACGCTATGCATCGTGATTTCGCAGTCGGGCGAGACAGCCGACACGCTCGCGGCAATGCGGGAAGCCAAGCGACGCGGGGCACGCACGTTAGGCATCGTCAACGTCGTCGGTTCCACCATCGCGCGTGAGGCGGACGGCGGCATCTACCTCCACGCGGGTCCGGAGATCGGTGTAGCGTCGACCAAGGCATTTACGAGCCAGGTCGTCGCGCTGCTTCTGCTCACGCTGAAGCTGGCGCGTTTGCGTTTGTTAGGCGGCGATCATGGACGCGACATCATCCGCGGGCTGCAGCACCTTCCCGGACAGATTCAGCAGATACTCGATCGCTCCGCTGAGATCGAAGAACTTGCGGAAGAGTTCAAGCGCGCGAGCAACTTCTTGTATTTGGGGCGCGGGTACAATTTCCCAGTGGCTCTGGAAGGGGCGCTGAAGCTCAAGGAAATCAGCTACATCCACGCGGAAGGGTATCCCGCAGCCGAGATGAAGCACGGCCCAATCGCGCTGATCGACGAGATGATGCCCGTCGTGTTCATCGCGCCGCACGACTCGGTGTTCGAGAAGATCGTGTCGAACGTGCAAGAAGTGAAAGCGCGCAAGGGCAGGGTGATCGCGATTACGAGTCGCGATGAGCCGGCGCTGGCTGGCAAGATCGACTACGAGTTCCGCATCCCGGAAACGTTGGATCTCTTGATGCCGGTGCTGGCATCGATTCCGCTGCAGCTTCTGGCGTATTACATCGCCGTCAAGCGCGGCTCGAACGTGGATCAACCGCGCAATTTGGCGAAGAGCGTCACCGTCGAGTAGCGATCAAAAGGGGTCAGAGTCGATTGATCTGATCGATCTGAGTGCGAGCGAACATCGGCGCAGGCGCGCCGCGGTTATGCCCCGCCACCTGGTATGCCTCGCTGCGGCGATCGCCGCCCCTGGGCCTCGGCTGCGCACGACGCTTCATCACCGTCGCCACTGCGGTACGAAATGGGTCATTGCCCAACGGCCACCCGCGATTAGTGGCTTCGCGAATATCGTCGAGCGTTGGCTCATCAACCGGATTGAGCAAGAGCGCGCGGTACGCAGCGCAGCGGCTTTCGGCATCGGCGCCTAACGCGGCGTATAGCTCGTGAGTCGTGACGAGCCGGTCGCGCTCTCCCAGCGCGTTGGCGTGAAAGCTCGACCAGGGGTACTCCTCTGGGGTCGCGACCTGACCTGAGCGGACCGGGTTCGCTTCAATGTATCGCTGGCAAGTGAGGAGATAGCGATCGCTATCGACGAGGGACGCCCGGTATCTCCCCTCCCAGAGCGTGCCCGTTCTGCCATACGTGCGGTTGAAATATCTTACGTACCGTCGGCCGACAGACTGCATCACCATTCCGATCGCGCGCTCAGTCAGCGGCGTGATCAGCAAGTGTACGTGATTGGTCATCAGCACGTACGCGTGGATGAAGCAGCCGTGTGTCTGAGCCGCGTCAGCTAACCAACGACAGAACACGACATAATCGTCTCTCCCCGCAAACATCGCTGAGCGGTTGTTCCCGCGCTGGATGACGTGCTGGGGTTGGCCAGGCAAGATGTAACGTGGCAGGCGCGACACGACTCCCCAAATGGTCGGTTGATCGTCCGATCCCCCGAGTTAGCGTCTGGGCGTCACATGAGCGTCCGGATCAATCGACTCTGACCCCCATTGATGACCCCCATTGATCCATATATTGACAGTCATCGATATAGTGGCTACAATGGGCCATGCGAATTGCTCTGCCGCTGGCCGCACCAACTCCTCGTGCTCTCGGTGAGCGCTGCTGCGACCCAAATACGCGCTCTCGCTTGAGTAGCAGCGAAGCCCTGCAGATTGCGGATGACTTCGACGTCCTCGCGCATCCCGTACGGCTTCAGCTGCTGGACGTGTTGGCGCGCAATGAAGGGCGCGTCTGCGTCTGCGATCTCGAGGTGGCAGTGCCGGTGAAGCAGCCTACTGTCTCGCACCACCTCAAGCTGCTGCGCGCCGCCGGATTGATCGAGCGGGAGAAGGTCGGGCTGTGGGCCTACTACCGCGTCGATCGCGCGGCTCTGGCCCGTTTGCGAGAGCGCGTCACGGCTACGCTGGCGCAATACAACATGAACGTGCAACCCATTCACGGCGCGGCGAATGCCTAACGAGCAGGTGACGATTCGGGCAGCACAAGCTGACGACCTTGCAGCGGTGCGCGAACTGCTTATTGCGGCGCAGCTCCCGCTCGACGGCCTCGAAGATCAGTTCGGCGACAGCTACGCGATCGCCGAAAGCGATGGACGCATCATCGGTGCGGAGGGGATCGAAACGTACGAAGACGCCGGTCTGCTGCGCTCCGCCGTGGTGGACACGCGCTGGCGCGGTCGCGGCGTCGGCGACGCGCTCACACGCGATCGACTCGCCTGGGCGCGTGCGCGCGGGCTGCGCGAAGTGTACCTGCTCACCACAACGGCGTCGGACTATTTCCCACGCCATGGCTTCGAGCGCGTCTTACGCGCCTCCGCTCCGGCAGCGCTGCAACGGTCGCGTGAATTTGCGGAAGCATGCCCGGACACTGCCGTCACAATGCGACTTCTACTCACGACGGGACCAAATACCTAACGAGGATCCAGGCATGTCTACGCTACAAGAGACGCAAGACCGTGTTCGCGCGCGGTATGGCGCCATCGCCAACCAAGTCGCGGCCGCGTCGACGGACACGGTATGCTGCGGGAAAGTGAATTGCTGCAGTGACGCCGAACCATCACAGGTCGCCGCCGCCGCCGCCGCCGCCGCCGCCGCCGCCGCGGCGCCGCTGAAGGCAAGCTGTTGCGGCACCGGCGAGCCGCTCAGTTGGGATCCCATCACATCGGATTTGTATGACGAGGCGGAGATGGCTGGCCTTCCCGTGGAAGCTGTGCTCGCCTCGTTAGGTTGCGGCAACCCGACGGCTCTAGCCGAGCTGCGTCAGGGAGAAACCGTGCTGGATCTCGGTTCCGGCGGCGGCATCGACGTGCTCTTGTCAGCGCGGCGAGTCGGTCCGAGCGGGAAGGCTATCGGGCTGGACATGACAGAAG
>JBQTIF010000246.1:0-3391 GCA_052388395.1 Gemmatimonadaceae bacterium
TTCGTCGAGGCCCAGGTCGTACCGCCCGACGATGCGCGGATCGCGCCGGAATACATCGAATACGAATCGCCAAACGGCTACGGAAAGGCGCGCGGGTACTTCGTGCGTCCTGAGGGGGCTCGCGGCAAGCTGCCGAGTGTTTTGGTTATTCACGAGAACCGTGGACTCAATCCACACATCGAAGATGTCGCGCGCCGCTTCGCCCTCGCGAACTTCGTCGCCTTCGCGCCCGACGCTCTCTTCCCGTTAGGCGGCTACCCGGGGAATGAAGACAAAGCGCGCGAGCTTTTCCCGCAGCTCGACCAGGCCAAGACACGTGAAGACTTTGTCGCCGCCACCGCCTTTCTCAAAGCGCGGCCGGAAGGCAGCGGCAAGCTCGGCGCAGTCGGCTTCTGCTACGGGGGTGGCATGGTGAACCACCTCGCTACGCGTCTGGGGAGCGACCTTGCGGCAGGTGTGCCGTTCTACGGCTCGGCTCCGAATGTGGAGGACGTGCCGAAGATCAAAGCTCCGCTGATGATTCAGTCGGCCGAAGTGGATCAACGCATCAACGCAGCCTGGCCGGCGTTCGAAGAGGCGCTCAAGGCGGCGAATGTCGCGTACGAGCGCCATCTCTACCCAGGGACGCAGCATGGTTTCCACAACGACACGACGCCGCGCTACGATGCGGCCGCAGCCAAGCTCGCCTGGGATCGGACGCTCGCGTTCTTCAACAAGTACGTTAGGTAGGAGCTGAAGCAGGACGGCGCGCCGTTAGGCGCGTCAACGGGCGCGGAGACAACGCATGCAGATCACGCGACACACCTGGCTAGCGGCCCGGGGCTTGATCCGGGCGCCGGGGTTCGCCCTAACGGCAGTCCTCACACTAACGCTTGGGATCGGACTGTCGACCGCGGTGTTTACCGTCGCCAACGCCATCCTCCTGCGCAAGCTTCCCGTCGCCGACCAAAATCGTATCGTGGTGCTTTGGGGTGAGACGCGCGATGGCCGCTTCGCCAACTTTCCGCTCGCACTGAACCACGTACGCGAATTTGAACAGCGGTCACGGTCACTCGACGGTGTCGCGTTCTTCGCGTTCCGAGGGGCAACACCAGCGCCGATTCGTGCCGCTGATCAAGTCTTTCCGATGCAGATCGCTCTCGTCTCGGGCAATTTCTTCGACATTCTACAAAGCCGGCCAATTCTCGGTCGCGCGCTCCGACCTAACGACGACATCGCCGGCGCCGCGCCAGTGGTCGTGCTCAGTCATCGCGCGTGGCAGCGGCATTTCGCCGGTGACTCTGCGGTCATCGGCAAATCGATCACGATGGTCTATTTCGGCCATTCATACACGATTGTCGGCGTCATGCCGAAGGGCCTCGAGTATCCGCGTGGCGCTGAGATCTGGGCACCAATCATCGCTTACAGCTCCGCCGGCGGATTTCGAGACATCGTCACTGGAGAACTCGATATGTTGGCGCGTCTGAGAACAGATGCGTCTTCTGCGCAAGCGCGAGCCGAACTAACAAATTTTTTCGGGCGCCGTGATGCGCCTGAGTGGCAACGTGGCGTGCGTGGCGTCGTCCACACATTCCCCGACATCGTCCTCGGTGACACGAAGACAGCCGTCGTGTTCGTCGCGCTCGCCGCGGCGTTGCTCCTGTTCATTACATGCATCAACGTGGCGAACCTGCTGCTGGTGCGTGCCCTCGGTCGCGTTAAGGAATTCCTGGTGCGATCCGCACTCGGCGCGAGCCGAACACGCATCATCGCGCAGATGCTCACCGAGAGTGCGTTCCTGTCGCTAGCCGGCGGAGTGCTCGGCGTCGGCTTGGCATTGGTTGTCGTGCAAGCGTTCGTGGCGATCGCTCCCGAGAACGTTCCACGGATCGACGAGATCGGCGTGAACCGTTCGGCGCTTCTCGCCGCTGTCAGCATAACGAGCATCACATTGCTCATTTCGGGACTCGGTCCCGCACTCTTTACGTCGCGAGTCAACGCCGACGATGCGCTGCGGTCAGGCTCGCGCAACACCAGTAGCACGCGCGTCAGGGTCGTCGCACAAGCGCTGGTAGTGGCGCAGATCGCGCTCGCTGCCGTTAGCCTCAGCACTGCAGGACTCGTCACCAGGAGTCTCGTTAGGTTGCATCGCGTGGAGCTCTCCTTTGAGCCGGGACAGCTGCTCGTCGCCAGCCTCGTTATGGCGAACGACCAGATCGCCGGCGCGTCGCAGCAACGGGCGACGCTCGATCGCGTGCTCGCGAACGTACAGGCGCTGCCGGGAGTCGTCGCGGTCTCCCCGGTGATGGGGGTTCCCTTCTCCGGCGCCGGCGGCGGCATCGACGGTCGCTTGTCTAAGCCCGGGCAGGGTGTCGAGGAGGCTGCTGGCAATCCGATACTGAACCTCGAGGCCGTCGCCGCGAACTACTTTGGGATGCTTGGAATTCCTGTCCTACGCGGGCGATCCTTCGGCGATCAAGATCGCGAAGGCGCGATACCAGTCATCGTCATAAGTAGCTCAGTCGCCGAACATTTCTGGCCTAACGCCGACCCGATGGGCAAGACACTCACCGGAGGCGGGAAAGAGTACACGGTCGTCGGGATCGTGCCCGACACGCGGTACCGAGAGCTGCGCACTGCACGCCCAACCGTGTACCTCCCTTTGGAGCAGTCGCCGTTCGGGGATATGCTGCCGTCAACGCTCTTGGTTCGCACAGCGAATTCGCCGACCGACGCCATACCCGCGCTGCGTCGCGCGGTCAGTGCGGCGAACCCCGGCGCCTCGATCGTCAGCGCGTCGTCGCTTGAGACGCTACTCGATGCACCGCGCGCCGAGCCTCGCTTGAATGCGATCGTCCTCACGCTGTTCGCGGTTACCGCAGTGGCGCTAGCGGCAATCGGTCTCTTCGCTATCATCGCAACGCTGGTGCGTCAGCGCACGCGCGAGATTGGCATTCGGATGGCCCTCGGCGCAACGGCGGGTGACAGCGAAGGATGGTGTTGGTGCGCGGGCTGTCGCTCGCCGTCGTAGGTGCGGCGATCGGTATTTTCGGCGCGCTGGCGTCGAGTCGGCTGCTCTCCGCGTTGTTGTTCGACGTTAGTGCGACAGACGCTGCGACACTGGCGACTGTCGCGCTGCTGATGTTGCTGGTCGCCGCGGTTGCGTGCATGGTGCCGGCACGTTCGAGCATGCGTGTGGATCCTGTGACCACATTGCGGAGCGAAGTGTAGCCTCCTGTTGACACGTGTTCATCGGGACCCTTAGCACGCTGTTCGCAGCGGGCTCGCAACCTGTCAACGAGTTTGAGACACCGGGGGGCTGAGTTTATTGACGGACGTCCTCTGATGCGGGTGCGGTGAGGAGCTTGGGTGGGTTGATCCAGGCCGCGACGGGAAGGGCCGGTGGGGTCGG
>JBQTIF010000247.1:0-37498 GCA_052388395.1 Gemmatimonadaceae bacterium
GAAGACGGCCACCGACTCCGCAACCGCCCAGCCAACGAGGGATTGTGCCAGCACTTTCTGCGGGTCGCGTTCGTCGCGGACTCGCGCAGCGAGAAACAAGCAGGCGGCGATTGCAACTCCCCAGACGCCGCGGCCCGCTAACGTCAACGCCCTGGCCACCTCCGCGGTCGCTTCCGCGGCGTTCCCTTGCGTGCGCAAAACCCCAACGACGCCGCCGAGTAATCCGGCACCGCCTAACATAGCGATGCGGAGAATCGGGACGGTGCGAGGATTCGGTCCGGTCGCAGGGCTTGTCACAGCGACGCCTATTGCGCCGGTCCGCGTTCGTACACCGGCTTGCCGCCAAGATACGTCGCGATAACGCGCGTCCGCAGGATCAATTCGTTAGGCACGCGCATAATATCCTGATCCAAAATCACAAAATCGGCGAGCTTCCCGGGTTCCAAAGAGCCGACCTCCTTCTCCATAAACGCCGCATATGCCGGCCACAGCGTCATCGACTTGAGCGCTTCCTCGCGCGTCATGCGCTGCTCTGGCAACCAGCCGCCGGCAGGCCAATCGTTCGCATCCTGACGCGCCACCGCGGCATGGAACGAGATGAGCGGATTCACGTGCTCCACCGGGAAATCGCTGCCGTTCGGGATGATGACTCCGGTGTTGAGCAAGGAGCGCCAGGCGTACGCGCCTAACAAGCGCACGGGCCCGATTCTGTTGCCGGCCCAGTACATGTCGCTCGTCTGATGGCTCGCCTGCATGGACGGGATGACCCCGAGCGTGGCGAAGCGCGCGATGTCGCCAGAGTGAACGATCTGCGCGTGTTCGATGCGGAAACGATGATCAGAGACGGGGACTTCGCGCAACGCGGCTTCCATCTCGTCCAGCACGACGCGGTTCCCGCGATCGCCGATCGCATGCACGTTCACCTGGAAGCCCTTTGGAAGCGCTTTCACAGCGACGCTCTTGACGCGCCCCTCGGGCACGAGAAGCAACCCGCGATTGGCCGCGTCGTCGCTGTAGGGCTCGATCAGCGCGGCGCCGCGTGAGCCTAACGCGCCGTCGGCGCTGATCTTGATCGCCTTGATCCACAACCGTCCGTCGTACAGACCGCTCTGTGGACCTCGCGCGAGATAGTGATCGATCGCGGCGTCGTCGTTAGCGACCATCACGTAGTTCCGCAGCGAATATTGCCCTTCTTTCGCAAGCTCCTCGAAGACATCGATCACGCCGCGCGCAACGCCGGCGTCGTGAACGCCCGTTAGGCCCCATCTGTTGGTCTCGCGAATCGCGGCGAGTGTGGCCGCGCGCTGCTCTTGCTTCGATGCCGGCGGGATCACACGTCCCACGAGTCCCATGGCGCGATCGACGAGCACTCCGGTCGGTTCGTTATCGGCTCCGCGCTCGATGCGACCGCCACTTGGGTCCTGAGTTGCAGCCGTCAGGCCGGCGGCCTTGATCGCGGTGGCGTTGGCGAGCGCGGCGTGGCCGTCGACTCGCGTTAGGTACACCGGATGATTGGGGACGGCGCGCGACAGCGCGTCGTGTGTCGGAAAGCGCGTATCGCCCCAGTCATTCTGATCCCAGCCACGCCCCGTGATCCATGTTCCCGACGGCAGCTCGCGTGCGCGCGCGGCGACTCGGGCCACGACCTGGTCATACGACGTCGTCCCCACCAAATCGACGGTGCGCAGAGCGGTGCCTAACCCGAGCAGGTGCACATGCGCGTCGATCATTCCCGGAACGACAGTCTGGCCCTGTGCATCGATCACGCGCGTGCTGCTCGTACGGTACGTCATGGCGGCGCGCGCCGGGCCGGTAAACAACACTCGGCCGTTCGCGACGACCATCGCCTCGACGAACGGGCGGCTCGCGTCGACCGTGTAGATCCGGGCGTTCGTGACGATGAGGTCAGCTGTTGCGTTTTGCGGCTCAGCGGCGACCGGCGCAAGAAGCGCGAGAGCAGCGCGTAGAGGATGGCGGCGGAGGGACATTGTCATCGGCAGCAACTATGGGTTCCAGGGGAACGGAAAGGCGCGGTAATGTACTGTCCTCCACATGAGTCGCGAAACGTCTGCGGCAGAGCCTCCCTTGCCGGTCCGCGACACGGAGCCGGAGGGAGGGCGCTGGCGCATACTGGTCTTGCTGTCAGTCGCCGAGTTGTTAGGCATGGCCCTGTGGTTCTCGGCGAGTGCGGTGTCAGCGCCGTTAGCGGCACAATGGGACCTGTCGCCATCGCAGCGTGGATGGCTCGCTGCGGTGGTGCAGCTCGGCTTCGTCTCGGGGACCGCGACGTCGGCCGTGCTCAATCTCGCGGATGTCGTTCCGGCCCGGAGGTTATTTGCCGCGTCCGCTCTGATCGGCGCTGCAGCCAACGCCCTGCTTTTGGCCACGCCAGGTTACGTCAGCGCGCTGGCGTCGCGCTTCTTCGTCGGTTTCGCGCTCGCGGGAGTTTACCCGCCGGCGATGAAGATGATTTCAACGTGGTTCAGATCATCGCGCGGCTTTGCTGTGGGGACTGTCGTCGGGGCGCTGACGGTGGGCAAGGC
Source organism: Gemmatimonadaceae bacterium (assembly GCA_052388395.1). Classification (GTDB taxonomy): domain Bacteria; phylum Gemmatimonadota; class Gemmatimonadetes; order Gemmatimonadales; family Gemmatimonadaceae; genus DASYRX01. Next base: position 2,544 of record JBQTIF010000247.1, read on the forward strand.
GACCCCGTATTTAGTGACGGCGCTGCAAGGGGCGAGCGTTGCTCGCATGGTGTGGACGACGTCGGCCGGTGCCATCGTCGCGGCGCTGCTCGTCGCGCTGGGGTATCGCGACGGACCGTATCCGTTCGCGCCGCGGCCGTTCTCGTGGGGGCTTGTCGCGACGGTCGTTAGGCAGCGGCGTTGGCGATTGGCGACAGGAGGCTACCTCGGGCACATGTGGGAGCTCTATGCGTGCTGGACGTGGCTGCCGGTCTTCCTCGCGATGACGTTAGGCGAAGGGGCGGCGGCTGGCGCGATGGCATTTGCCGCGATCGCCATCGGCGGATTGGGCTGCGTCTGGGGGGGTGTCTATGGCGATCGCAAAAGCCGCGAGTGGGTGGTGACTGTGGCGATGGCGCTTAGCGGTGCATGTGCGGCTGTCATCGGCCTGACCAGCTCCGGTCCAGCGCTCCTGATCGTCCTGCTGGCGCTGGTTTGGGGTTTCTTTGTCGTGGCCGACAGCGCCCAGTTCTCCGTGCTGGTGACGGAGAGCGTACCGGCGCACGCGGTGGGAACGGCGCTCACGTTGCAGGTCTCGTTAGGGTTCCTGCTCACGATGCTGCCGATGCAGCTGATCCCTCGGGTCCAGGCGCTCGTTGGGTGGAGATGGGCCTTTGCCATACTCGCAGTGGGACCTGTCCTCGGGATCGCGTCAATAAGACAGTTGCTCAAGAGCAAGAGCGGGACACGTTAAAACACACAAGAGCGTTAAACAGTCCGTCACGCGCATGCGTTAAACAGTCAACTGCGTAAAAGTGTCACAGACGGATTTGACCTAACGCTATGGACCATTTACTGCTCATACGCATGCCACTGTTTGACGCTTTCGACTTTTTTGCCTAGACCGCCTTTACTCGGCGACCGTGAAGCACTTCTCGCAGTTCGGTGCCATTGCCCTGACCCTCGCTTGCGCCGGCGAGCCAGCCGATCCGGCGGACATCGTCCTCCGCAACACGTTCGTCTACACGGTGGACAGCGCCAATCCGCGTGCCGAAGCCATCGCGATTGCAGGCGGACGGATTGTTTATGTCGGGCCCAACGACAGTGTGGGTGCTTTCGTCGGCCGCCGCACGCGTGTGCTTGATCTGACGGGCCGCATGGTACTGCCGGGCTTTCACGATACGCACGTACACCCCGTGAGCGGCGGAATCGAGTTGGGCGAATGCAACCTCAACCCCGCTGTGACGCTAGACGATGTTCGTCGCATGGTACGCGCGTGCGCCGAGAGAGTCGGCGCGGGTGAGTGGGTGCGCGGCGGCGGCTTTCAGCTGCCGCTTTTCCCTGGTGGCAACCCGAGGCGCGAGCTGCTCGACTCCCTGGTGCCGAACGGCCCGGCCTACCTCTCTGCGGCCGACGGCCACTCGGCATGGGTCAACTCGCGCGCCCTCGCGATCGCCGGCGTCACGCGGGCGACGGCAGATCCGCCTAACGGGCGCATTGAACGCGCGGCTGACGGAGCGCCGTCAGGGACGCTGCGCGAGTTGGCGATCGAGCTGGTGTCGACCAAGCTGCCGCCGCGTAGTGCTGAGGACTATCTCACGGGGCTCGAACGCGGCTTAGCGCTGGCCGCCAGGCTCGGGATCACGACGCTGCACGAAGCGAGCGCCGGAGAGCAGACGGCGCGTGCATATGCGCAAGCTGACTCGTTAGGGCGGCTGTCCGCGCGCGTCATCGTCTCCCTGCTGGTCCACTACACCGCACCGATCGATAGCGAGGTAACGCGCCTGGCGGCACTGCGATCTCGCACAACGCGTGGACTCGTGCGCCCGTTCGCGGCTAAGATCGTCATGGACGGCGTTATAGAAGCACAGACAGCGGCGTTGCTGGCGCCGTATGTGGATCGTCCGGGGCATCGCGGCGAGCTGAACATCCCGCCCGAGAAATTCAACGCTTTTGTCGAGAAGCTCGACTCGGCGGGGTTCAAGGTCCACGTCCATGCAATCGGCGATCGCGCTATTCGCGCGGCGTTGGGCGGCTTCGAAGCGCAGCACGCGCGAGATGACGGCAGCGGGCCGCGGCACATTATCGCGCACGTGCAGCTGGTAGACCCGGCGGACATTGCTCGGTTCGCGGCGTTAGGCGTTGTGCCGAGTTTCCAACCTCTGTGGGCATACGCCGACACATACATCACCGACTTGACTGAGCCGCGCTTAGGACCGGTGCGCTCGCGCAACCTGTATCCCATTGCTCGAGTGGTCAGGAGCGGTGCGATCGTCGCTGCGGGGAGCGATTGGTCGGTGTCGTCGATGAATCCGTTGGAGGCGATTCAGGTCGCCGTAACTCGCCGCGGGCTCGAAGATTCGACAGGGCTGGGATGGCTCGCCGACGAGCGTGTCGATCTCGCGACCATGTTACGCGCGTATACCCTCGGCGGAGCAATCGCGAGCGATCACGATTCGCTCACTGGCAGCCTAACGGTTGGCAAGGCGGCGGATGTGATCGTCGTCTCGGAGGATCTGTTTGCGACTCCGGTGCACCGCATCGCAAAGGCGCGCGTTTTGTTAACGCTGCTCAACGGACGCGAGGTGTATCGTGACTCGACGTTTTCTAAAGTTCGGTAACTGCTTTTCACCGCGGAGTTGAGATGAGAATTGTCAGTTGGGTCGCTTCGTTAGGACAGTGTTCTGATAGACACGGTCTACCCTAACGCTCACGACCTTGTCGCTATCGCGCACGAATGTGAAGATCTCGCGACCGCGAACGAACGCGTCGTTCCCCATGTAGCGGAGTCGAGAGACGTTTGGAGCCCCTTGCCCTTGGGTCGCCAAGTATCCGCTGTCGGAGACGAACGTCATCGTCAGGCGCGCGCCACGACCCGGCCCTTCGTACGTGCCAGTGTACGGGGCGACGTCACTCGTTAGGGGGACGCCTGCCGCTTCTGGCTTGCGGCCAAGCACGATGTCGACGATGGAAACGGCGATATTATCTGGCGAGACTGGCCCAGCCGTGTTGACGAGTACGACCACCCCCAGCTTCTCATCCGGGAGCCAGATCGTCGACGACAGGTATCCGTTGATCCCGCCGCCGTGCTCGATCGCGCGATGCCCACCGAGCGAGTAAATGCCGAGCCCCTTCGCATAGCGAACCTTTGCGCCGTCAGCGAGCGGCTCCGGCGTGACCAGCAGATGGTACGAACGGTCCGGCAGCACTTTGCCCCCGTGTAAGCCGCGCAGCCATGTGACGAGGTCACCGGCCGTGCTGCATAACGAGCCCGCCGAGTACGGATAGGTGTGGTCGAGGTACCCCTTGAGCATGAGGCCGGCCGGACTCATGTCGTAGCCGTGCGCGCGGTTCTTCACGATCTGGCGCTCGTTGCAGTAGTGCGAATCGCGCATGCCTAACGGCTCAAAAAGACGTTTCCGCACGAAATCCCCGTACGGCATCCCGGCCACCTTCTCGATGATCATGCCAACCAGGAAATACGCCGAGTTGTTGTAGATCAGGCCCTGGCCTGTCGGGAAATCGAACGGCTGGTCTTTGAAGATTGCGACCAAAGAGTCTTTGGGCAGCTTCCGCGTCATGATCTGCTGAAACTTCGGCAGCTCCGTGTACCCTTTGATCCCAGAGGTATGATCCAGCAGACGCCGGAGCGGGATCGTGTTCCCCGCCGTCGGATAGTCCGGCAAGTGTTTCGTTAGGTCATCGTCGAGCGAGAGCTTCCCCTCTTCAACCAATAGCAACATGGCCGCGGCGGTGAACTGCTTCGTGACGGATCCGATCTCGTACACAGCGCCCTGCGGTGTCGGCACGTCGAGCTCGAGATCCGCCTTGCCGTACGCTTTGAGGACGAGCGTGTCGTTGCCGCGCACCACGCCGACGGACATACCAGCGGCGCGGCCGTCCTTGAGATTGGCGGCGACGAGTGAATCGATGGCCGCGATCGCTGCGGCACGGTTTGCGCGTTGGGCGCCGACCGGAGGGGCCAGCGCGAGCAGGACGCAGGCGAGCCTAACAAGTGCTGTAGCGCGTATCATCAGTGTGGTCTCTCTAACCGCCGCCACCAAGTAAAGCGGCACGAGTAAGAATGGTCCGTAACAGAGTTGTTGCGGCATGCCTAACGAGGGTGACTCAGAGCAGTACGAGCGCCGTGATCGTCCAGCGTCGGATAACACCTGGCGACATAGAACTTTCCGTCGGCCGACTTCGCCCAAATCAGCGTTCCCGGAGCGGGAGGAGTGACCAGAAAGCTGAAGCGCTCATTGAGTGCGCGCTCAACGGCCTGGCGCGAGAGCCCGACCTCTTCTGCCGCGCCCGTTACTGCCGCCAGCTCCGCATTCCATTCGGAACCGTGACGCGTGGTGCGCTGGATCTCCTCGGCGCGAGCCAATACGTCTCGTAATTCGTCGTCAGTCAATCGCATGGTAAGAGCCACTTCGAGTTGAAAGACTGGTTTGCGCGCCAAGACCGGTCTTCGAGAACGCCGCGCTCGGTGGCATTCTCGGCCGAGCCAAAGACGTAAGCAGCAAGACCAACTGCAAAACCAATCGGACACGTCAAGGTCGGCCTCAAGGGCGAATTCGACAAGTGGAAAGGGCTGCTGCGCCGGGTACCTTGGGCAGAGTATTACGGGCGAACGGGGCTCCGGGCCAACCAGATAATGACGGCGCGGTGACGCGATCCTATACAGTTCTCGCCATGGCCAAGTCGCGATCCTACATTGACAGGGTGCCCGACCAGTTGATGCCGCCGCCGGCGATGACTGCCGAGGAGCTTCTCAACCTTCACCTGCCCGACAGGCAGGTCGAACTTGTGCGAGGTGTGCTCGTTGTGCGCGAGCCGCCGGGTTTGCAACATGGCGCCGTGGCGTTCGCAATCGCCGCGCGGATCGGCGAGTTTGTTCGCGCGAACGACCTCGGCATCGTCCTAGCTGCGGAGACCGGCTTCAAGCTCTTCTCCGATCCCGATACCGTACGTGCCCCCGACGCGGCGTTCATCCGGCGCGAACGAGTGCCCGATCCATTGCCACGCGGATACGCGGCATTTGCTCCCGACCTGGCCGTGGAGGTCGTGTCGCCTAACGATCGCGCCGGCGAGATCCTGACCAAAGTCGGTGACTGGCTCAACGCCGGATCGCGGCTCGTATGGGTGATCGATCCCGTGCGTCGAAGCGCGCGCGTTTACCGCGCTGACGGCTCGGAGTGCTTCCTGACCGAACACGACGCACTCGCCGGTGAGGGTCTGCTCCCCGGCTTCACCTGCGCGCTCGCTGAGATCTGGTAGAGATTGCGGCGCGCTACCGCATAGCTCGCGAGCGACGCAGCATCCAGCCGTATAGCCACACGATCACGCCAACGAAGCCGAGCAGTCCGAGCCACCGCGCCGGCGCAAAGTCGGCCGGTACGATCCCGATCGGCGCGTCGTTGTTGAAGCCAACGATTAACCCAGCGTTGAGCACGCCCCACAAACTCTCCCCCACGATGAGACCCGATGCAACCAGCGTCCCGAGCCGCTCCGCTCGCTCAGGGTCGGGCATGGAGCGACACTTCTTGTCATACCAGTGCGAGAGCACCGCGCCGATGATCACGGCGAACGTCGCCGACATCGGGAGATAGATCCCGATACCGACCGCCAGCGGCGGAATGCGCAGTTTTTTCATCGCGCCTAACGTGGTGTCGAGCAGGATCAGACCGACTCCAACGAGCGCACCGATGCCGATCATCTTCCATTCGAGACTGCCACCGATCACGCCCTGAGCGAGGGCGGAGATGAGCGTCGCCTGCGGCGCCGGCAATGGGTTCGGCGCGACGACTCCGACGTTTGCGGCTCCCGCGAACCCGTACGCCTTCGCGAGGAGGTTGAGGACCGGCGGAATCACAGCGGCACCCGCGCCGACGCCCACGATCAGCGCGATCTGCTGCCGCATGGGCGAGGCACCGACAAGCTGACCCGTTTTCAGATCCTGCAAGTTGTCATTCGAGATCGTCGCGCAGGCGAAAATGATGGCGACAACGAAGAGCGCAAAAGCGACGAGCGCAGGTCGCGTCGCCTCGCTCGGCGGCGAAGCGATCACCAACACCGACGCAAACAAAACAATGGAGAGAATGCCAACGCCGGAGATTGGGCTGTTGGAGGCCCCGATGAGCCCCGCCATGTAGCCGCAGATCCCGGCGATGAGAAAACCGACGATCAACACGAACGGGACAGCGATGAGCGTTAGGCTGACGGCATTGCTGGCGAGCGGCGTCGACAGCGCGAATTTGTGCGCGAGCCATCCGGCGATAATGAGGCATACCGCCGTTAGGCCGAGGATCCACTGTGCCGAGAGGTCACGGTCGCGATCGTCACTCGTTGCGACCGCGCGCGACGCGGCAAGCGTGCTTACCAGTCCACCGACGACAGGCTTCGCGAGCCTGGCCAGCGTGTAGATCGCCGCGATGCCGATCGCGCCGGCGCCGATGAAGCGGACCTGCGTGCGCCAGATCGTCGTCATGTGCGCTGCGGCTTCCACCCCTTCGGGTGGCGGCTGCATCGCTGTCAGAATGGGCACGGCGATCACCCACGAGATCACCTGTCCGACGAGCATCGCCATACCCACCGACAGCCCCACGAGATGTCCCGCACCGAGCAGCGCGAGCGACCACGCGATGTTGTACCCTGTCGAAGCCGTCCCGCCGAGTCGGATGAATCCCGCAAAGTCAGCCGCGGCGATGCGCGTTGCCGTTAGGATGGCGAACCCACCCGACGCGATCGACCCGAGAATGATGGCGCTGAGTCCTTCTCTCGCTTCGCCGGTGTTGTCCTTCGTCTCGCCACGAGCTCCCGAACCGACTTTGAGCACTTCGGCTGCGGCCACGCCTTCGGGATACGGCAAGTCGGATGTGGTCACGAGCGCGCGTCGCAGCGGAATCGTGAAGAGCACACCTAGCACTCCGCCGCTCACGCAGATGAGGAATGATTCCCAGAACGGGAACCCCACCCACCACCCCACGATCACGAGACCCGGCAGGACGAAGATGATTGCCGAGAGCGTGCCGGCCGCGGACGCGACGGTCTGGACGATGTTGTTCTCGAGGATCGTCGAGTCCTTCACCGCGCTCAGGATCGCCATCGAGATTACTGCTGCGGGGATCGACGAAGCGAACGTGAGACCGACTCTGAGGCCGAGGTAGACGTTGGCGGCTGTGAAAACAGTCGTTAGGAGCGCGCCGAGAATCAGCCCGCGGATCGTCAGCTCTTTGGGTTTCATGGAGGCTTGATCCTACACGCGCGGAAGCCTTTCGCGAGTACCGCCGGCTGACTGCGCTTGCGGTCGGCGAGGTGTCGCCTACGGCGGCGGACACGCTAAGCGTCGCCGAATTTCTGGGTCATAGATGGCGTGACGCCGCCTATGGGGACACTCACGCCCCCCTATCGAGTCAGGAGACTGCGGCCCTCGACGTTAGGCATGGTTAGTCCCAGGAGGCCGGCGACAGTCGGCGCGATGTCGCGCATGTCGATCTTTCCCAGATCGCGGCGAAGCCATGCGTGCCGCCTGGACGCACGTCGCGCGCCAGGGCGCCGCGCGTCACGCCGCTCACGCGATACGGCGGCCGCATCGCGATCACGAAGTTCGCGTCCGGCATGCCGCCTAACGCCGCAGCTTCTTGGCGTGTCCAGACGCGCGCAACTCCATGGACACTATCCGCGGCGAGCTGGCGCAGCTTCTCGCCGACTTGGCGCTCGAGGCTGGTATCGCGCGGGTTGCGTAGCACGATGCCGGCGCTCCCCGATGCATTCCAGACAGAGACGCTCCAGGCCGTCGGCCGCGGCGCGGAATCGCTGGCATACGTGATCCATCCTTCACGCTGCAGCGCAACACCTAACGCTAATTCTCGTGTCGCTAGCGCATGACCATGATCCGACACGATCACGATGTGCGCCTGTCCGCCGCTCGCCTTGCGCGCAGCGCCAACGACTTGACCGAGGATGCGATCTATACGCTCGAGGACAGCGAGCGAAGACTTACTAAAAGGCGCCGTCTCGTGTTGCTCGTGATCCAGAGCCGTGAAGTACGCCCAGATGACGTCTGGACGCCCACGTTCGAGCAGGCGCACGACGAAACGCGCACGGTTCTCGTCGCCTTCGATCGACTCGTCGATGCCGTCGGCGTATGGGCCGAGCTCGCGCTCGAGCGAGCCTAACAATCCGGGGTGCCGAGCTGCGCCAGGAGCTTGCGATCGTCCGGCGTCCCTCGGCGCCAAAACTGCGGCACGTTCAGATCGATCGCCGCGCCCACAGTGACGGGCCAATGCACCGCGGCGGTTTTGAGGCCGCGTTGGCGTGCGATATCCCAGAGAGTCGGGACGCGCATGTCACTCGTGTACCAGAACCAGCCGCCATCGTTTCGGTCCAACGGATCGAAGGTGGTGTTAAACGTGATCCCGTGACGTGCCGGCGCGACGCGGGTCACCATCGTCGCGTGCGTCGGGTACGTCACCGTCGGCATGCCGCCTGTGACAGCGGCGAAGGCGCCCTGCTGGACGAGACTGCCTAACGTGGGAAGCTGAACACCAAGCTCCCGAGCCCGGCGCAAATAGTCCGGGTGCAGGCCGTCCAACGAGATCATGACGAGCCGCGGCTGCGCAGCGGCCCCCGAGGCAATAAGAACACCCGCCACCAGCGGAGCGATGCATCTGTTTAGCCGCATGGAGGTGCAATGCTAGCCGACAGCGTCCTGCCTCACTAGGTCCTAGCTCTTAGGAGCCACTACGGCGCCTAAGAGCCAAGACGAGGGCTCTGCATTACGCGCTGAGTGCTCCGACAGTCTGGCGCTTGCGCAGGTAACGGCGAACGCCAACCCATACCAAGAGCGCGATCGCTGAAAGCGGAATGAGCCAGCCTAACGAAGCGATGAGCCATGCAACAAAGAGCACGAAGTTGCGCCACATCTGCTTGACCGACTCAGCGATCGGTCCCGTCCCCGGCCCGCCCACGACGGGATACGATTCGTGCGCCGTGACCGTGAGTGTGCTCATAGCCGCCCGTGTTCGCAGAAAGCGCAGGCGACCCTCGTAGCGTTCGATCTCTTCACGGATGCGCGCCAATTCCCGCTCGGCGGCTATGACGTCCTGGAGCTTGCCAGCCTGCGTTGCCAGAATGGTGATAATCCGCGCTTCCAGACGGCGCGCGTTCGCGAGTCGAGCCGTAACGTCGACGAACTCTTCACCGACGTCCTCAGCTGTCGTATTGATCGCTTCGACAGTGCCTAACGGCTCCAGTCCGGCCAGGGCCGAGTCGTACCGCGCCGCCGGGATCTTGAGCTCTATCGTTCCTGACGGCGTCTGATCACGACCGGTCGTCACAGACGTGTTCGCGACGTACCCACCCAACCGCTGCGCCAAGCCGCGCAGGGCTGCGATTGCAGCGTCGAGTTTTTCGACTGCAACAGTCGCGTTGCCGTTACGAATGATCATGTTCGGCGCCACGGAGTCGCGCGGCTCCTGCACACGTTGCGCGGCATAGGCAGCCCCAGACTGCTCGGTGACGCTGCGGTCCAAAGACGCATGGCGAAAACCGCTCTTCGCCGGCACTGGGGCGCTCGGTGGTGACGCGTCGTCAGATGGCGCGCTCATGTCTCTCTCGGCGGCCGATGTGCAGCCGATGGCGAGCGCGAGGATTACGGACGCAGTTGTAAGGGCAACGCGTGTTCTGGCGAACATGGCAGGGCACCAGTGATGAGGTTGTCGTCTCAGATGAGACGTCACACGGCGCCCCTTTTTGCACATCAATGGGGTCAAAATCAAAAGGGGTCAGACACCTTTTGATGGAACAATGCCACACATTTTCAATGGTGTCTGACCCCCATTGATGCACAATGCCACACATTTCAAAAGGTGTCTGACCCCAATTGATCGGCTAACGTTCTTCTTCACCCTGAACGCGCAATACCATGACTCGAACCATCTTGTCAGCGTTGGCGGCCTTGTCGTTGTTAGGTAAATCGGGCGACGGTCAACGCGCTCCTCAACCACCGGCACCGCTTTCGGCGGCGATCTCGGACATCCGGTACGAAGTCGCTTTCAATCCGGCGCTCGGGGCGCAGCGTCTCCTGCGTGTTACCATGCGGTTCAACGTGCAGAGCGCGAGCGACGCGGTACTGCTCTCATTGCCCGCTTGGACGCCGGGGGCGTACGAGATCTCCAATTTTGCACGCAACGTCTGGAGCTTTTCCGCGTTAGGCAGCGGTGACCGGCCGCTCGTGTGGGATAAGCTCGATCAGGACACCTGGCGGGTGCGACCGACGGCTGCGGGACCGGTGACGGTTGCCTTCAACTACCGCGCCGACTCGCTCGACAACGCAATGGCGCAAGCGCGGAACGATTTCGCCTTCTTCAACGGAACGAACATCTTCTTCTATGCGGAGGGTCGTGGCTTCGACTTCCCGGCGTCGGTCACGATCGCGGCACCTCACGATTGGCGTATAGCGACCGGCATGCCCAGCGGAACAGGCGCGCGGTCGTACCGCGCGACGAACTATCACGACCTCGTCGACTATCCCACGTTCATCGGAAGGTTCGACGTCGACAGCGCCACGATATCGGGAAAGACCGTTAGGCTAGCGACGTATCCTGAGGGGGGATTGCGCAACCCGGAGCGCGCCAAGCTGTGGGACGACCATCGCAAGATGATACCCGAGATGATCGCGGTGTTTGGCGACGCGCCGTTCGACACCTACACCACGATGATTGTCTTCGATAGCTCGTATGCGGGGGCGAGCGCGCTGGAGCACAGCAATTCACACGTCGGCATCTATACACCGTTCATCATCGGCAACCCAATCCTCCCGTCGATCACGTCTCACGAAATCATGCATGTGTGGAACGTGAAGCGCATGCGACCCGCAGAAATGTGGCCCTATCGCTATGACGAGTCGACGCCGACAGTGTGGCTCTGGGTGAGCGAAGGAATCACCGACTACTACTCGGACCTCATACTCGTTCGCGGCGGTGTGATCGATTCGACCACTTACCTCGGAACGCTCAACGAAAAGCTGGATCAAGTCGCAGCGGTTCCTCCAGTTGCGCTGGAAGACGCCTCGCTATCGACATGGATCCATCCCACCGACGGGACCGGGTACATTTACTACCCAAAGGGTGCGCTCGCCGGCTTCCTGCTCGACGTGATGATCCGCGACGCGAGTGGCAACAAGCAGGGGTTGGACGACGTGCTGCGCGACGTCTACGAAGGCTCGTACAAGAAGGGGCGCGGTTTTGGGGCGGACGACTGGTGGGGCGCTGTTAGGCGTGCCGCCGGCGGCCAGAACGCCGCGTTCGAGGAGTTCCGCGCTCGACACATCGATGGGCGCGAGCCGTTTCCGTGGTCGCGTGTTCTCCCACTCGCGGGACTCAGTCTTCGCACTGACACGCTCCGAAGCCCACGACTCGGCGTCTTGACGGAATTCGATTCGAGTGGCGTGCGCGTCACGGACGTGGAGGCGGGGTCGGCAGCCGATGCTGCCGGCATTCGTTCTGGCGACATTCTCGTTAGGGTCGGAGAAATCGCCGTGACCGATCCGTCGTTTGGTGAGCGCTTCCGCGCGCGCTATCGCACGGCGGAGGGGACGTCGCTGCCTACGGTCGTGCGACGCGACGGGCGCGAAACGACCGTACAGCTCGCGGTGCGTATGGCTATTTCGACGCGTGAGGTGATCGAGTTTGCGAGATCACCATCGGCCAAAGCGGCGCGCGTTCGTCGCGGCATTTTCAGCGGGAGTCGCGGCTAGCAGGCGAGTAGAACAACGAGCACGCCTGCAGTTAACTGGACTCGATTGCTCGCCTCAGCATCATCGCCTGACCCGCGTGATACGCGGTATGCGCAAGCACGCCGGCAATGGTAGCCCGATAACTCACGCCGCTTCCAAGCGGCGCGTCGCGATCCGTGCCGATGCGCTCGTCCAGCCGATTCGGATCGAAGTCTTCGATCGCGGCGAACAGCTCGTCATGAGCGGCATACAGACCCGCGACGACGCGGCGCCACTCTGCGTCGTCGACACGGGTGTTGCTAGGCGGCCAGTCACCCTCCGTCGGCACTGAAGGGGGCTTGCCTCGCAGGCGCCGGCCGACCTCTCCCGCCCACGCCGCAGTGTGATGCACGAGGTCATAAATCGTGTGCACTGTTGGAAGGACGCGAAGGACGGCCTGCTGCGCATTGATACCGTTGAGAACCTCACTCCACGACGGTCCGTGCCAGGCGTCGCCAGCGATCAGGGTGCGGATATCAGAGACCAAGTAGGCCATCGTCGGAACCAAAGGGGCGTGTTGGGGTCACGAACTTGGCTGTAGCACCGCACGCATAGCCAGACGTTGGACCGGCGATTGCCACGCATTAGCATGCAACGGTCCGACTTTGTGCCCCACTTTCTGGGATATGCCTTCTATGCATGATCGACGTGAATTCGTTCGCGCTGCGCTCGTTGCGCTTGTAGGGGCAGCGGCGCTGCCGCGCGAGCTTCTGGCAGCTTCTCAGAGCAGGCGCCGCATAACGATCTACAAATCGCCCTCGTGCGACTGCTGCAGGAAATGGGTCGAGCTTGTGAAGCCGACGGGATGGATCATAGACGTCAAAGACGTCGACGATGTCGACAAGATCAAAGATCAGGCACGCGTGCCGAAGAGTCTGAGGTCGTGTCACACGGCGGTCGTCGGTCGCTGGGTTTTTGAAGGGCACGTTCCCATCGACCTGATGCAGGCTTTCCTGGACCGGCCGCGCGGCGTCGCTGGTCTTGCTGTGCCGGGGATGCCGGTAGGCTCGCCGGGGATGGAGGTGCCGGGTCGGCCAGCCGATCGCTTTCAGGTCGTCGGGTACTACGGAGACGGTCGCACGTTCATCTACGCCACGCGTTAGGTCTTAGTCGTTAGGTCTTAGGCCATAACTTTACAGCTAAGAGCTAAGACCTTAAGAGCTGGTTATTAGCACGGTCATCGCGATAGGCGGGTGAGCGCAGCGACAAAGACAAGCAATGGGACGGCGGCGAGCAGCGCCGAGCGAAATGGCTCATACCACGCCTTTGGCAGGCGCTGGTAGCGCGCTACTACTGCCATCGCCACGAGCACAACGCTCAAGCCAACGGCCCAACCGACAAGTCGCGGGCTGCGTCCTTCGAAAAACGCTGACGTCGGCGACCACGCTCCCGCGATGAACGTGAGGGAGTTGAGCAGAATTGCGACCGCGTGAACGCGCTGGCCTAACGGGGCGCGCGGCCACACCCTGGACACGCCGAACGCGATACCGGCGAAGGCGAGGGTGTACAGCAGCGCGTTGAAGGTGAGCAAGGGGAGAGAGGATAGGGGATACGGGATAGGGATAGGGGATAGGATAAGGCGATGCTCTGGACGCTGCTGCGTTTCCTATCCCCTATCCCCTATCCCCTATCCCCTATTTGAGTATCTGCTTCGCGATCGTCTGCAGCTGCATGTTCGACGTCCCCTCGTAAATCGTGCCGATCTTGGCGTCGCGGTAGAACTTTTCCACGGGGAAGTCTTTTGTGTATCCGTAGCCACCAAACAGCTCAACGCATAACGAGGTGACGCGCTCGCAGACCTGCGACGAAAAGAGCTTCGCCATCGCTCCTTCTTTGGCGATATCGTGCCCGGCGTCCTTGAGGCGGGCCGCGTTGTACACCATCAACCGTGCCGCCTCGAGGTCCGTCGCGGCTTGCGCGAGTTGAAATTGCACCGCCTGAAATTCAGCGACGGGCTTGCTGAACTGACGGCGCTCCTTCACATAGTCGATCGTCGCGCCTAACGCACCAGCGGCGACCCCGATCATCTGTGCCCCGATCCCGATACGCCCTTCGTTCAGCGTTTCGATTGCCACCTTATATCCCTGTCCCGGTGTGCCTAACACATTCGCCTCGGGAACTTCGCACTGGTCGAGAATCAGCTCTGTCGTGCTCGACGCGCGGATGCCGAGCTTGTCCTCCTTCTTCCCCACGGAGAAACCAGGAAAGCCACGTTCCACGATGAACGCCGTGATCCCCTTGTAGCCAGCCGCTGGATCCAACGTCGCGAACACGACGTAGATCTCTGCCTCGGCGCCGTTGGTGATCCACATCTTGCGACCATTCAGGACGTAGTGCCCGTCGCGCCTAACGGCACGCGTCGCGAGGCCGAATGCGTCAGAACCAGACCCTGGCTCCGACAGGGCGTAAGCGCCGACCGTGTCTGATGCGAGCCGCGTGAGATACTGCGCTTTTTGCGCCGCCGTCCCGTAGCGAGAGATCGGGTAGTTGACGAGCGTGTTCTGCACGTCGATCACGACGGCTGTTGAGGCGTCGACTTTGCTCAGCTCCTCGACAGCGAGCGCGACCATCATGAGGGCTCCACCCGCGCCGCCGTACTCTTCGGCGACTTCGATTCCCATGAGGCCAAGATCGAACGCCTTCGCGATGAGTGCCGCGTCGATCTTGGTGTGATGCTCCATTTCAGCGACGCGCGGCTTTACCTCTTCGGCGGCGAACGCGGCGACAGCATCGCGGAAGAGCTGCTCGTCCTGCGCCAGGCAGGTCAACGCGTGAGACGTCGGTAGCGATTCAGATCCCATAGAGAGGTTAGGGTAAAAATGCGCGCGGCCTACGCAGGCGCAATGTCATAATGAACAAGGAGGCGGCTTGCGCCGCCTCCTCACCAAGCCTCGACACTTCACCTTCGCGTTAGGCGTCGCGGTTGGTACATCCTTTGAAAGCAGGATTGTTGCGCTCGTCCGTTACCACGGGAAGGTTGACGTCGCGCCCGTAGTTTCCGCCTTTATAGTGCACTCCCGTCGGGAACGTGTTGTCGGGTGTGCGCCCGTACTGCCGGATCAGTCGACGAAGGTCGCCTAACCGCTGCCCGCGACTGAACGTCCAGAAAGCCTTTTCACGGAAATGCAGACTCACCCGAGTGTCCGTGGCGGCCGGACCGGTGAGCGTCGCCCCCGGGTCCGTGAGTGCCGTCATCACTGCCGGCTGATGCTCGCCAATCTTCGGCGGTGCGGCACGCAACGCGTTCAGAATGGAGAGCCATTGCGTTACGTTGTTCGCCTTAAGGGCTACTTCAGCCTCGACCAGACGCGCGTCCAGCCCGTTCACGATATCGATAGACGTCGATCTCGCGTAGATGTTTGTGATCTTGAGCGACGTCTGACCGTCTTGTCCCACTGTTGGTCGGCTCGCCGTGCGCGTGTCCGTGACCGGAAGTCGTGGATCACGCGCCGTCGTGAATGGGATGGCATTGCGCACAACGATGTTGCGGCCATTGCCCTCCAGGCTGTCGCCAACTGTGAAGCGGCCGTTACTCGGGTTCTGCGACCAAATCACGTTGTCGCCAGTGGTCGTAGCGAATGTGTGCGCATACGCGTAGCTGGTGGCAATCGTCGGCGTGAGCGTTGACGCGGCAGCGGTAAAATCTGCGATGCCAAGCTGCGCGCGGGCCTTCGTAATGCGAGCGGCGTTGCGGATATTTACGTCGGCCGCAGCAGTGCTCGTCCCTGTTATAGCGATGGACGTGTCGAGCGATGCCATGGCGCGCCGGAACACATCGGCCACGGGAAGGGGATCGCCCAGTATGAGCTCGTCTCCCGAACCATCGCTGAGCGGGATGCCGTTACAAAAATCCTGCGCCAGTTGCATCTCGGCGAAACCGCGCGCGAAGTACATCTCCGCCTTGAGGGCGGTGTTCGTAGGGATCCACTTGGTCAGCAGTGCGATGGCTTGATTCGCCCCCGTCCGCACACGGTTCAGCGTGCGGAACTGTCCAGTCACGCTGCCGTTGTTCTCTTGGATTGAGCGCTGGTCGGTCTCGTCGTTTTGAACGAAGGTGGAGCTCGTGGACCACTCGTCCGCGAGCAGCCCGCCGAACAACCACGTGCTGACTCCGCCAGCGGTCGCATCGCGAAAGCGCGCGAGCGCTCCGTTCGCTATCGCGATGGCTCCAGCGGGTGATTCGACCGCTGGAGGAGGGATGATGTCCGGGTCGTCGGATTCGAGCAAGGAATCGGTGACGCCGCTGCATGCTGCCAGCGACGCTACCGCCAACGTTGCACTCGCCCTCGTTAGGCGCGTGCCAAAAAGAGCACGATAAGACATGAGCTGTTCTCCGTGGCTCGCGTTAGAAGGTGAGGTTTAAACGCAGGGTGAAAAACGTCGGCGGACCGACCGTTTGGAACTCGGCTGGCGTATCGCTCGACTCTCCGGATACGAAATCCGCTTCGGGATCGACGCCGCGATACCCCGTCCATTTCTGAAGGTTGCGTGCCGAGAGTACGACGCTGCCGCTGCGCGCCCTGAGCAGGCGCTGGGCGAGATCAGGCGTCAGCGCGTACTGAACCGACAATTCGCGCCAGCGTACGTAATCCCCCTTTTCAAAGAATCCATCGAGGGTGCGCGAGGGGTGCTCCATGTGCGCGAGCACCGTGGCTTGGACCTCGAGCGGAGCGTTCGGGTCCATGCGGCCGGCACAGTTCTGTCGGCTGGCGCAGCGGATGCGCTCGGTGTTGTTGTACCAACGGTGACCGCCGCGATAATCGAATAGCGACTGGAGGCGCACGCGCCGGTTGAAGAAATCGAAGCCGGACGTCAGGGTCACGAGGTGGCGTGGTTGCGTATAGCCACGGAATGACGCCGAATCATCGACGAACAGCTCGTTCACCGCCGCGTTGTCTGAGTAGGTGAGGAGCCCATCGCCATTCTTGTCTTGCCAGCCGCTGATGCGACGCGCCCAGAAGCCGAACAGTGGATAACCCTCAACGACTCTCGTGCTGACTCCGACTTGCGGAGGTGTGCCGCCTAACGAAAGCAGCTTATTGGAGTTGGTTGACGCGTTGATCGAGAGATCGATCGCGATCGGCCGCTTGTCCAGGATCTGTCCCGACGCCACGAGTTCCCACCCTTGATTACGCACGGCTCCCAGGTTCCGGCGCACGCTGGCCGCCGAACCCGCGGATGGCGGGACGATGGCCGAGATGAGCGCGTCTTTCGTCCGCTTCGAGTAGTACGCCACGTCCAGGCTGTAGCGGTTGCTGAACCACTTCGACTCGAAGCTGCTCTCCCATTCCGTGCTGCGCTCCGGTTTGAGCGTGTTGTTCCCGATGGAACTGAACACGACCGTCGGTTGGTCGGCTCCGCGAATGTTCGCGTTGACCCCGGCGAAGAATCTCAGTGCGTCGTTAGGCCCGGGCTGCACGCCGGATGAGCCGTACGCAAAGAGCAGCCGGAAGTGATCGAGGATGCCGATCTTGGGAAAGAATTCCTCCTGCGAAAGGATCCACGAGAGGGAGGCCTTGGGGTACAGCACACTCTGGAAGTCCGTCCCGAACGCGCTGTTCTGATCGGAACGCAACGCCGCCGTCAGAAACAGCCGATCGTTGATGGCGGCAGCTTCCTCGATGAAAATCCCGAGCGTCTTCTGCAGGGTCGTGAACTCGGAGCCGGTACGCGTAATCGCTACATTCGGCGTCTGTGCACCAGGCGGAATCTCAGTGCCGCTGGCAATGTTCTGTTCGAATGTATACGAGACGTACTGCACACCAGCCGTCGTCCTGAGGTTGAGCCAATCTCGCGCGTTCCATGTCGCCGTGCTCCCGAGGTTCGCCGTGAGGTTGCGTATATCGGTGCGCGTATTGTCCTTGAATCCGTTGCGATAGATGCCCGTGATGGGCGGTCCCTCGCCGTTGAACAGGAAGTTGTCGTCGACGCGATCGCTGAAATCGTTGCCAAACGTTAGGCGATTCTGCAGCCAGGTCGTCGGCCGCCAGTCAGCGTTCATTGTGGCGATGAAGCGGTTGAGCGTCTGTTCTGATTTCTGCTGCCAGGTGTAGCCGGGCGTCCACGCCCGATAGCCGAACAACGGAGTGCCCAAGCCGCCACCCACGAGCCGATCGGGTGAGCAGATCTTGCACCCCGGTCCACCAAACGCCTGCGATCCCAGGCCCGCAGTAGCATTCGACTCGAGCGAGAAGCGCTGTCCGAGGTTGATGTAGGCCGTTGTCAATGCGAGATCGATTTTAGGGTTCAGGGTCGCATTGAGGTTGGCTCGGAAGCTGTTTTTCGCGAGCACGTTGGGCCTGTTGGTGTAGTCCCGGATCACGGTTCGCGTCGAGTCAAGCCGCCGGCGCTCGAACGGCGGCAGCTCCAGGAGGCCTGTTTCGTCCTCGCGCTCGCCGGAAACAAAGTAGCGCAGCACGTCGCTGCCACCGGACAGTTGCAGGCCATACTGCGATCGGTTACCAGTGCCTAACGGGGTCAGATCCGGATCGGCCCACAGGTTGAGCCTTGCAACTGAATCGACCGTGCACTCGCCTAACGATACGCGCTGCAAGTTGCAGAAATTCCCCGGTGCGGGTGTCGTCTGCGGCACACCATTGATCACGCGCTTCCCGAAGATCGTGTACGCGGTCGGATAGGTATTCTGGTCCTCGATGTAGCCGCCTTCGCCGTACACGGTCCAACGGGCTTGGCCAGCTCGACCGCGCTTGGTTGTGACGACGATAACCCCGTTCGCGGCGGCAGTCCCGTAGAGGGATGCAGCCGATGGCCCCTTCACGATTTCAATGCTTTCGATCTCGTCGGGGTTGAGGTCGCCGACGCGACTGGGCTGTGCTCCCCCTGTGAACAAGTTCGACGAGCTGATGTTGTCGGTCATGCGGACTCCGTCGATGACCCACAACGGCTCGTTGCTCAGCGACAGCGAGTTCGAGCCGCGAATGCGGATGCGGCTGCCCGAGCCGGTCTGGGTGCCGGTGGTCACCGCGATGCCTGACGTTCGCGAGGTCAGGAGATCGTCGACGGTTTTGACAGGAGCGATCTCGATAGTCTTGGCGACGTCGATCTGCGCGATCGCGTTGCCAAGCTCCACGCGCCGCGACTCGCCGGTGGCAGTCGTCACAACGGGGGCCAGACTGACCGCAACTGCACCTAACGCAAACTCCGCAGTCGCTTGCTGACCGGCCGCAACTGTAACCGGCTTCTTCTGTTCGGCGTATCCAACGCGAAGTACGCGGAGTTGATGGGTACCTGCGTTCACCCCGCGGATCACCGCGCGACCCTCCGAATTCGTTAGGCCACCGAGGTTGGTTCCGACGATCGAGACCTGCGCCTGATCGATCGGGTTTTGGCTTGCGGCATCTGTCACGCGAACCGCGATCGTCCCTGCCTGCGCCTGTACCATCGACGCGCTCAGGAAGACCGCGATGGCTGACGCCCACCGCGCCCATGTCAACGTGCGAGTGTGCATACTACTCCTCCAACGGAAGTGTGAGGGGGGAGGGGAATCCCGGGGCCGAATACGGCGACTGAGGGGAGGAAACTGCCCCCTCTCAGAACCCGCTACCTATATGATTGTGTGACGGGCATCGTCAAGACCGCTTCCGGTCAGGAGGGAGGGGCCCTGTTCACGCCGTCGGAAGCGGCTTCGCGGCGTCGAGCGGGGTGCCGTCAGTCCCGTCCGGAGGCGACCGCGCGCGATCGCCACGTCATGCCGCGATACAATCGAGTCGCCGAATCTACGGCGGACTGCACGGTAGGTCCTATTGCTGCCGCCCGCAAAGCGAGCGGATCGGCACGCAGGTCGAAAACCTCAGTGCCCAGATTCGCACCACCAACAAATTCGATCACGAGCTTCTCATCGATAACGGCCGCCCACATTCCGTGACGCACGCTATCGGGGTCGGGTTTTCGGATCGCACTGGTAGACCGCGTAGCAGCGTCCCTATCCCAGTACGCCGAGAGCGACGAACCCGGTAGCCGCGCGCTACCAAGCGCGACGCCTTCGATCGTGGCAGCGAGATCGCGTAAGGTCACTTGTTCACGGACATGCACGCCCTGCGGCACACGGCCAGGTGCATAGATCACCAGCGGTACGCGTAACACCTGCGGATAAAGCGAACTGCCGTGGCCAAACTTGCGATGCTCGCCAAAAAGCTCGCCGTGATCGCTCGTCACCACGATGATCGTGTTGGCGAGCGCAGCTGACCCGTTAAGCGAGTCGAGCAGCGCGCCGACCTGAGAATCCAGATGCGCGATGGCCGCTTCGTACGCATCCAACTCGGCCCGCACCTCATGCGGCTTCATGAGCATCTTGTTGCTGCGATACGCGGTGCCGCCGTTAGGCAACGAAAACCCGATGTTCCAGTTCTTTCGCGCTGTATCTGATCCGAACATCGTCGCGAACGGTGCAGGCGGGAGATAGAATTCGTGCGCGTCGAAGTAGTTCACGAAAGCGAAGTACGGCCGGTTGCCGCGCTCGCGGATCCAACGCACAACGCCGGCATTGACCTCATGCGCCTGTTTACGGTTCACGTGCTCGTACCAACCGAGCGCACGCCGCAGCCTGGTCCAATGTCCGAGCCACGAAGCGAGCGCCGAGCTCATGGCGAGCTGCTCGACGTTGCGCTGAAAGTCGTCATAGTGCGCGAAGCCGCGAGCGATCCCGGGTTCGCGCGATACCATATAGTTGCCGACAAAGCCGCCAGTGACGTACCCGGCGGCGCTGAAGCGCTCGGCCAACGTGGTGTCGGCGGCATCGAGCGGCGTGAGCCAGTCGACGCTCAGCTCATGTGGATAGCGACCGGTGAACATCGATGCGTGGGACGGCAGTGTCCACGGTGCTGTCACGAAGGCATTGTCGAAGCGCACGCCGGAATCCGCCAGCGCGGCGAGCCGCGGCGTCGTGGGCCGTGTGTGGCCGTGAACGCTCGTGCTTTGAGCGCGCACGGTGTCGAGAATGAGGAGTAGCACGTTTGGCATGCCATCGGACGTCGCGGGCAGCGCCGCCAGCGCGCGGCGTTCGCGCAGCGCGTCGCGGCCGATCTGCACCGCGCCGAGCGCTGTGACGAGAGTGCCTAACGGGACCAGCAGGCGGTCCAGCCAGACGCGCGACGTGGCGAACCGGCGCGCGCTCTGCCAGGCGAACGCTCCGGCGCCAAGGCCCAGGATCGCCGCGGCCGTGCGCCCGATCGGCGGCACACGCTCGCCCATGGACCATACGGCAAGTGCGACAAGCGCTCCGGTGGCCAGCGCCAGCTTAGCGCCAGGACTTACTCGCTTTCCCAATAGAGCCAGCAGCGCAACAATGATGCACGTGACGATCACGAACGCGATGACATCCGCCAGCGGCGCCATCCAGATGATGTCGCGGCCGGTATAGATCTGCGCGTGGCCGAAGATGTAGCTACGTCCCAAGCGCAAGGCTGCCTCTGCGAGGCCCGCGGCGAGACCTAACGTGATGGCGCGGCTAAACGATAGCGGGATCCAGCCTTGCGAGGTCATGAGCGCCGAATGTAAGCAAATCAAGGTCAAGCGCTGTGCCGCAGATTACAATCGGCCTAACGCCACTTCACTGCGGCATAAGTCAAAACAGCAACAACGTGAAAAAGTCCGTATGGTGTAGGCGTCAAAGGGTCAAAGGCGTTAACAAGTCAACGAAAACACACCTGACCGTTTTACGTGATTGACTCGTTTAACGCTCGCGCGTTAGGGACCGTTTCACGCTGTTCGTCTTAACCTAGACCGTTGTGGCTGTCGCTCTTTCGGAGCGGAACACCTGCAATGCCAGATCCACCTTCCCAAAGGGCGCCGAGACCTGCACGCCTTGCACCGCCGGCCGAACGCGGTCAAACATCTCGCGCGCGATCGCAATCCCTTCCTGTATGGCGTGCTCCTTTGACTTCTCGTTCGCGCGCCGCATGCGATCGATCACCTCGCGCGGGACTACGACGCCGGGAACTTCGTTGGCGAGAAACTCGGCGTTGCGCACCGACACGAGAGGCCAGATCCCCGCGATGATCGGAATGCGCGCGCCGTCCAAGGTTGCGAGGAAGCGCTCCAGTTGCGCGACATCAAAGACCGGCTGCGTGATCGCATATTCGGCGCCGGCCTCCACCTTGTATTGGAACCGCTTGCGTTCGAGCGTGAGGTCGATCGCCGCCGGGTTCACGCCCACGCCGATCGCATAACGCGTCGGTTTGCCGATCGGATTGCCGCCAGGATCCAGTCCGTGATTCAGGTTGCGCACGAGATTCGTGAGCCCGATGGAATCGATGTCGAACACCGCCGTCGCGTCGGGATAGGGGCCCATCTTGGGCGGATCGCCGGTGATCAGCAGGAAGTTGCGCAAGCCGAGCGCGCAGGAGCCTAACAAGTCGCTCAGCATCCCCAACAGATTTCGATCGCGACAGCAATAATGCGTGACTGTTTCGATCCCGACCGACTGCTCGATCAGGACGCTCGTCATCACCGCGCCCATGCGGCTCTGGGCACGGGGTCCGTCGGGAACGTTCACGGCGTCGACCCCGGCAGCCTTGAGACGTCCGACGTCCGCGAGCATTTGCGACGCATCGACGCCGCGCGGCGGCACGATTTCGACCGAGGTGACGAACTCGCCGAGTGCGATCTTCTTCCCCCAGCGTGAGCGTTCGGCAAGCGGCACCGGTTCGGCGCCCGCCGGCTTTACCGGGGTGTCGGGTCGTGCGCCGTCGCGAGCGGCACCAACACTGACACTAGATGCGGCCACGAAGTGCGCGTGCCGCGGTACTACAGATCGAATCGACTCCACCATCGCGTGGAGGTGGTCCGGCGTCGTCCCGCAGCAGCCGCCGATGACTTTCACGCCAGCCTGCAGCAGGTGTCGCGCGTACGCGGCCATGTACTCAGGACTCGCCATGTACATGGAGCGGCCACCCACGTCACGCGGCATGCCCGCGTTCGGTTGCGCGCTGAGCTTGTGTCGCGTGACCGGAACCATGCGCTCGATGGCGTCGAGAATGATCTGCGGTCCGACCGAGCAATTGAGGCCGATGACGTCGGCGCCTAACGATTCCAAACGCTGCGCGACATCCTCCGCCGACGCGCCGAAGGGCGTGTGCAGATCCTGCCCGATCGTGACCTGCGCGATCACGGGGAGCGACGCATCCACCGATCGCGCCGCGGCAATCCCTTGCGCGATCTCGTCTAGGTCGCCGAATGTTTCCAGGATGATGCAGTCAGCTCCTCCCTCGCGCAGGGCGGTGATCTGTTCGGCGAAGGCGCTGCGTGCCTCATCCACACTCGTGGGGCCGTACGGCTCCAGGCGCACGCCTAACGGGCCGACAGCGCCCGCCACGAGGCGTGCGTCGCCGGCGGCCTCACGCGCGACGAGGGCGGCAGCCCGATTGATCGCGGCGACCTGGGTCTCCAGGCCATATTGCGTCAGCTTGAAGCGATTGGCGCCGAACGAGTTTGTCTCCAGCGCATCGACGCCGGCGCGGATGTACGCTTCGTGCACTTCGCGTACGAGCTGCGGTGCCCTGAGCGCGAGCTCGTCGTAACACTGGTTGATGAAGACGCCCTTCGCATAGAGCATCGTCCCCATCGCGCCGTCGAAGACGAGGACGCGCTCAGGATCGAGGAGGCGTTCAACTCGATTCATGCGACCCGCTCAGTGGACCCTTCACTCTTTACGCTTGACGCTCCTGGGGCGGGGGCTATCTCACGCACTGTGTAATATTTCGCTGCCGGGTGATGCACGACCATCGCGGCGGTCGACTGCTCCGGCACGAGCTGAAAGGCCGATGTGAGCTGCATGCCTAACGCCGACTCGGCGGGCAGGAGCTTGAACACTTGCGCGTGGTCATCCAGGTCCGGACAGGCACCGTATCCCCACGAATAGCGCTTCCCGGCGGCGGCCGCCAAGGCCAGTTCGCGCCTAACGCGGCGATGCAGCCACTCCGCGGTCGCTTCGGCCGCCTCGACCGCTACGCCATGGCTAAAGTACGCCTCCGTGTATTGATCGCTCGCCTGCAACGTTTCAAAACGGCGCGTTGCCGCAGCGCCGACTGTGACAACCTGCAACGCCGCCACGTCGACCTCACCCGATTCCAGCGAGCGGAAGTAGTCCGCGAGGCAGAGGCGCTCACGATCTTCCTGGCGCGGGAACTGAAAACGCGCGATCTCGCGCAACCCGCCGCCGTCGCTGCGGTACGCCGCCGGGTCGTATACGATGAGCGCGTTCCCCTGCGATTGCACGGGGAAGTAGCCGTACACCGCACGCGGCTCTAACCAGCCGCCCTTGAGCGCTTCTATTCTGAGCCGCGCGAGCGTCGGCTCGAATACGTCGCGCACCGTCGCCTCGTACGATGGACCCGATCCGCGGCCGCCCCACTGCAAGCGGTACAACTCGTCCAGGTCGAGCAGATCGAGGACGTCGCCTAACGGGATGTCGCGCAGCACGCGCGTCCCGAAGAATGGCGGCGCTGGAACGGCATTGTCGGCAGCAATGGCGCTACGCTCGCCGCCTGCGTCCCCCGAACGCGTATCCTTTCCGACGTTAGTGCGCAGGAACACGTCGTTGCGCGCTTCGTCGAGTGAACGCGCCACGAGCGTCGCGCGTCGCTCGCCGTCCTGTAACGTGTCCATCGTCTCCAGCCCTTCGAACGCATCCTTACAATAGAACACGCCCGGGTCATACGCCCGCTCGCCTTCGACGAACAGCGCGCGCCGGCCGAAGCGCCGATTGATCGCCGCGCCACCGATGAGCACTGGAACGTTCAACCCACGCTTGTCCAACTCCTGCACGCATAACGGCATTTGCTTTGACGTCGAAACAAGCAGCGCCGAAAGCCCAATCGCGTCAGCGCGCACCTCGATCGCCTTGTCGATGATCGTGTTGACAGGAACTTGCTTGCCGAGGTCGAAGACTGTGTAGCCGTTGTTCGACAGGATGGTGTTGACGAGCGACTTGCCGATATCGTGCACGTCTCCGTAGACAGTCGCAAGGACAACCTTTCCCTTGGTGTATCCTTCCTGGCGCTCGAGGAACTGCTCGAGGTGCCTAACGGCCTTTTTCATCACCTCCGCGGACTGCAATACGAATGGGAGGATCAGCTCCCCGGCACCGAACTTATCGCCCACTTCCTTCATCGCCGGCAGGAGGACTTCATTGAGAACGCGCACGGGTGCTTCACGTACACCGGCAGCGTCCAAGGCGGCCTCGATTCCTTCTTTCTTTCGGTGCACGATCATCCAGTGAACCTTCTGCTCCGGCGTTTGGCCTGCCGTCGGGTCTTCCGCTTCCCCTTTGACCTTGGACCTTAGACCTTCGGCCTCATAACGCTCGATAAACCTTTGCAACGCATCCGGACGCCGATTGAACACGAGATCGTCAGCAAGCTCGCGCTCTTCCGCGGAGATTTCGGCGTACGGCGTCACGTGCGCAGGATTCACGATCGCCGCGTCGAGTCCTGCCTGTACACAGTGATGCAGGAACACAGAGTTGAGTACGGCGCGCGCTTCCGGCGCGAGGCCGAAGCTCACGTTGGAGACGCCAAGAATCGTGAGCGCGCCGGGCAATTCGCGCTTGATGAGCCGAATTCCTTCGATCGTCTCTTTCGCCGAGTCGATCCACTCCGCGTCACCGGTGGCGAGTGTGAACGTGAGGGCATCGAAAATCAGATCTGATGGCGCGAGACCATACTCGTCCACAACGATATCGTGGATCTTGCGCGCGACTTCGAGCTTGCGTTCGCGCGTCTTCGCCATTCCGATCTCATCGATCGTTAGGGCTACCACCGCGGCGCCGTGCTTCTTGCACAACGGCACCACGGCGTCGATGCGCTTACGGCCGTTCTCCATGTTGATGGAGTTCACGATCGCGCGCCCAGGGATGTGCTCCAGCGCCTTCTGGATCACGTTCGCTTCGGTGGAGTCGACGACCAGCGGTGACTCGACCGACATCGACAACAGTTTGACGACCTTCGCCATCTGCTCGGCTTCGTCGCCGCGCTCCGTGAGCGCCACGCAGACGTCGAGGACGTGTGCCCCGGACTCGGCTTGCTCGCGCGCGACCTCGAGAATCCCCTCGTAGTCGTCCGCCAGTAGCAGCCGCTTCACCTTGCGTGAGCCTTGCGAGTTGACGCGCTCACCGACGAGTAGCGGTGCGGGATCCTGGTGCAGCGTGATGGCGCGCATCGCTGACGACACGCGCGGGATCCGCTCGTTCGTCGCCGCGCCGTTGGCGCGGCTCGGCAGCTGCGCCGCTGGCTCCGCCCGCACGCGCCTGACGATCTCGCTCAGATGCTCAGGCGTCGTACCGCAACAGCCACCGACGATGCGCACTCCGAAGTCGCGTACGAACTCGGATAACGCCTGCGCCATCGGCACAGGTTCTAACGGATAGACGGCTTCGCCCACGCCGGTGTTGATCGGGAGACCGGCGTTAGGTATCACCGACAGCGGCAGTGTCGCGTGCTGCGCGAGGTAGCGCACCGGATCGCGCATGTGCTCAGGGCCCGTGGAGCAGTTGAGCCCGATTACATCGACACCTAACGACTCGAGCGTCGTCATCGCGCTGGCGACGTCCGTCCCTAGCAGCATGCGTCCGCTCGTGTCGAGCGTGACCTGCGCCTGTACCGGCACGCGCCGTCCCAACTCGGCGAAGAGTCGCTCGAAGCCGGCGATCGCCGCTTTGACCTCGAGGATGTCCTGCGAAGTCTCCACCAGCAGCACATCGACCCCGCCTGCGACAAGCGCGCGTGCCTGCTGATAG
This sequence comes from Gemmatimonadaceae bacterium, assembly GCA_052388395.1. Classification (GTDB taxonomy): domain Bacteria; phylum Gemmatimonadota; class Gemmatimonadetes; order Gemmatimonadales; family Gemmatimonadaceae; genus DASYRX01. The sequence goes on from JBQTIF010000247.1 coordinate 29,054, forward strand.
AAGTTCTCACTCAATTCTTCGAACGTGATGTTCGAGAGAGTCGGATCGGCACTCGACGGGAGCATCCCCGTCGGCCCGATCGAACCGGCGACGAATCGCGGCTGCTCACGCGTGGAGTACTTGTCGCACGCTTCGCGCGCGAGTTGGGCCGCCGTGAAGTTGATGTCATGGACCTTGTCGAACAGTCCCCATTCCGCCAATCGTCGCGGCGTCGACTGAAACGTGCACGTTTCAACGGCGTCGCAGCCGACAGCGAGAAACGATTCGTGGATGTCGCGGATCACGTCGGGTCGTGTCAGAACGAGGTGATCGTTACACCCCTCGAGATCCTTCCCGCCGAAATCTTCACTCGTTAGGTTGTGCCGCTGAATCGTCGTGCCCATGGCGCCGTCGTATACGAGCACGCGCTCGCGCAGCGCCCGCAGATAGGGCGTCGACTGCACGCTGGTGGAGCTGGGTGACGAAGGCTCGTTTGGCACGCGCGAATACAAAAAAGGCCGGGTTGCTAAAGCACCCCAAGCCGGCGCTTTAGCGGATTATTTAACGTGGCCGCAAGTTGCCCTAAATCGCCACGACGCCTGGATGTCAAAAAGCATGTTAGCGAGTCATAACGTGGCGCACAAGCCGCGCCATGGCCTTCGTCACCCGGCTGGCGGCGCCCGTTCGGGCGGGTCGGCGTCGGGCCGCTCAGCGGCACGCATTCTAGCCAGCGTCGCCCGGATCAGTGCGATCAAACGGTGTCGCTCGAGAGGGAGCTCCACTTCCGCGAGGAGAAGCCGGGCGAGGCCGGGAGACAACGTCGCGCGAGTCGTACGCTCCGAAGCGGACCGAAATAAAACGAGGACCCCGCCGGCACGGAGTGGCACAGGTGCGGCGTCTTCCAACAGTGTGCGCTGCACGACCGCCACATCGAACCCGTGTGTAGGAGCGCCGTCGCGCGCTTCTTCGAGCGAGTTGGCGACCGTAATGGGATGACCCAACGCGGCGAGCGCTTGCGAAACACCTTCGAGCAGCGCGGGGTCGCGCCCGGTCACGAGAATCACGCGCGGCCGCTCGTCAGGCGCTCGACGTGGTCGGGTACGACACCTTCGACGTCAACGATTTTCCAGCGCGCCGCCTCGCCGGCGATCACTCGGACCGACCGCCGAGGGACGCCTAACGAGCTGGCGAGAAGCTCCACGAGCTCGGCGTTCGCTGCGCCATCGACAGGAGGCGCCTGGAGACGAACGCGCAACGCGCCATTGTGCACGCCGCGCACTTCGCTGCGCGATGCACGTGGTTGCACGTGCACGGAGAAGCGCACGCCATCTGTATGGCGCGTTAGGGTGAGCGCACTCATATGATTCGCATGAGTGCGCCGCCAAGCAATTGGATCACAAAGAAAGCGACGATGGGCGTGATATCGATCATACCAAGCGGCGGAATGACGCGGCGCAGGGGCGCGAGCAGCCACTCCGTCAGGACAAATGACCAACGCACCCAGCCGGAGTACGGCGAAATCCGTACCCACGACGAAATCACCCGCACAATGAGAGCAATCTGGAGTAAACCGATGGACCATCGCACCAACAACAGCACCAGCCCGCGCGGCCCTGCGTTGGCCGACACCGAGACTGCAAATAGCTGAGCCCGTATGAAGTCGAGTAGGCTCAGCACTACGATGCCAGCGAGGACGATGGCAACAAGCGCGTAAAGGGGAGCGTTTGTTGGCAGCGCCCCAGCGCGGACCACGCGCTTCTCGATCGGCGCTAGCAAAGGCTCAATCGAACGGCGAGCAAAACGACCGACACGACCCATCGGGTTGATTCGGCGCGTTCGAACGAGCCAGTCGACGATGCAGAGGACGCCAAAGACAATCGCGAGAACCAGGAACGCGATGCGCAGGATGCTGTAGGTGGCGTTAAAGACCCCGAGCACCGTCGACACGTTCACAAACCTCGCGAGCGCGCGCAGCCGCAGCAAGTGTGATAGCAATCACGGCCGTAGGCTGTCCGGCCGCCTAACTAGGAGCCGACGTGGCCCCGGCTGGCGCGGGGTGGAATACATTGTAGTGAGATGCGGCTCGTCAGTTCACTTGCTCCGCGAAGCACGCGTATGTCGCTCGATCCCCCGTACCAGGCGCGATGCAGCAGCTAACAAACGCTTTTCCACGTTTTTGGTACGTCGGCGTGGCGCTCGCCTGCATTGTCGGCGCTGTGTTCGTGTTAGGCGCGACATCACGTGGCGTCGGTCTCAGCCCCGATTCGGTTCAGTACCTGACCGCTGCTCAGAGCGCCGCAGACGGCCGCGGCTTGATCACATACGCGTGGGAGGGGGAGCCCAAACCACTCACGCACTTTCCGCCAGCGTATCCTCTCACCCTTACCGCCGCCGCTCGTCTTGGCTGGTCCAGCGCCGGCTTCGCGCGCTGGTTCAACGTGGGGCTCTTCGCGCTGACGATCGTTATTGCGGTTGTGATGACGTTGCGGCTTGCACCGCATTCACCGTGGCCGGCGCTCTCCACAGCCGCCTTGTACGCTGCCGCACACGACCTTGTCGTGGCTCACAGTATGGCGTGGACCGAACCGCTTTACCTAACGCTCACGCTCATCGGTTGTCTGATCCTGGCAGACGCAATCGAGCGCAATGCCTGGCGGCTATTGGTGGTGGCTGCAGTTCTCGCTGGTCTCTCGGCGGTCGTGCGTTATGTCGGCGTGGCAAATATCGGTGTGGTGGGGCTCGCCGTGCTGCTATGGTTGTCCGGCTCTTGGTGGCGACGGCTGCGCATGGCAACCGTCGCTTCCATCGTGGCGGCGATCCCTCTCCTCGGTGCGCTAGCTCTTGGCACAGGTGGAGCGGGGGTAGATGCCGGAGCCCCAACCGGCGAAGCTGGAGGGGTCGCGAACCGGCAGCTGGGCTGGCACCCGCTTGATGCGCACGATCTGCGCATGCTGGCGTCGGTCATCGGCAAGTGGGTCAGTCCTCTGAGCGATGCGACATACCTAACGGCAGTGTGGTTGACTGGGTTGGCTGTGCTCGTTGCTGCCTTGCTGGTCGGTCGCTCGCGCGCAAACCGCACAGGAGACGCACCACGCCCTTCACGTCCCGCGCTCATGCGCGTCATGTGGCTCTACGTTGCAGCGTACATGGCGGTGTTGATCCTGTCGATGACGCTCGCTGACGCTCAGACTGAATTCGACGGACGCTTGCTTGTCCCTGCGCTTGCCGTGACGCTTGTACTTGGCGTTGTGTGGTTGCGGCCCGCTACGACCGACACCCGCGACGTTAGGCTTACCGCGCGGGCAATCGTCGCGCTCGTCCTTGTCGCCGAGTTGAGTCGCGTGCTACCGTGGCAACAGGAAGCGCGTCGTTACGGCCTTGGACTCCGGCGACTGAACAGTACCGACCGACAGATCGTCGCAGCGACGCGGCAGCTCCCGCGCGAGGCTCGTGTGTACTCCAACCGGCCGTACTTCCTGCGCGTGCAAACGTCGCGGATGGTGCCGGGTCTTCCGCGCGAGCGTGATCCGAACTCACTCCTGCTGAATCCGCGTTATGCGGAGCAGGTGCGCCAGATGTGTGACGAGACAGCAACACGTGAGACGTTCGTCGTGCTGTTCTCGGAGCAAGAGAGCGAAGATCCCGCCGCCAACGGCGACGTCGTGGGGACGAACGGTAACGTGAGCGTTTTGCCTAGTGGCCGAGTGATTAAGGTGAGGCAGGGGTGCCGGGAATAGGGGATAGTGGATAGTGGATAGTGGATAGTGGATAGTGGATAGTGGATAGTGGATAGTGCCATCGTTAGGCATCAACTATCAACTATCAACTATCAACTATCAACTATCAACTACTATCTCTACCAAACCGGATGCCGATTAACGCACCACCAACGACGCCTAACCACACCGGCCACCACCATAACGACGGCTGCACGAAACCAGCGAGAAATGCCAATCCTGCTGCAACTGCCACGGGCGCCAGGACGCGAGCCACACCCACGTGTCCTCGCATTCCAGCAAACGCTGCGGGCGCTACCAGGATCGCCATCCACAGGACGTCTCCTAGCACGCCGAGTGAGCCGAAGCCGCGGTCGAAAGGCAACAGTGCCGCCCAGAAACGGGCTGCTGTCACTTGCTCCGTCCGTGCTGCGTTTGCACCGCTGTTCGCTCTTGTGGAACGCAGCTCGACGCTGTGGCGTCGCCTAATCGCCTGTACCTCCAGCTCGCCGAGCGGATCACCGTCGAATGCCCCGGCGAGCGCAAAGATGGGCGACCGAATTCCCACTTGTGGCGCGTGTGATCGGTAGCGCACAACTAGCGCGTCTCCTTGGCGCCCCAACATGAAAAACTCGCCGTGCTCGAGCGCCAGGCGCGCTATCATCGCGATTCCGGAATTTCTCGCGCCAGCCGTTAGGCGCGCGCTCGCATCCGGTCCAATCTCGAAAAACTCGCGAGGAAACTCGCGCGCTGGGACGCGCGTCCCCGGCGCCAGCGCCACGCCGTTGGCCTGGAACGTGTGCAGCTCGCCGGCAAATCGCGAGTAACCCGGGCGTTGTGGAGTCCACTGGACGTAGTAGTCACTCTCCGGGACTGGTACTGTTACCACCCACGAACCGAGGACGATCGTTGCCAAACTCAGTGCCACCCAGCTCCACGCCAACACACGCCACTGACCGGCTGTCGCCCGTCGAAAGAAGGTGCCTGCGCGCGAAAGGGGCACCCCAAGGGCGCCACCTAACGAGTTGGCGATGACATCGGAGAGCGACGGATCGCGACCCCGTACGGCAACGAGCTGCAGCACTTCGATGCTTAGCGACAAGACAGCCGCGAGCACGAGCCCTTGCAAGGCGTTGACACCCCGGAGGCCAAGCAACACGCCGAGCGGGACGAAGAGGGCAATATTGTATAGCAGATCGAGCGTGCCTAACTCGGTGCAGCCGATACACCAGTTGAATGCAAGCGGAGCACGAGAGCCGACCGGCCGCAGCGTCACAATAAGAATGCCAACAATGACGGCAACCGTTGCCGGGCGCACTACGCTGCGCCAGTACCCTATTTGGCGTCTCTGTGCCATGGTATGTCCATTGCCTCAATGACGGCGCCACATCCCGCCCCCACCCCCCTCACGGCACGACTCTGTCCTCACAGGAACTACAGCCCGCAGCGAAATCCAGGGCGATCTGGGTATTCGTGGCGTTCTTGCTCCCATTTGTTGCGCTCGCGGCGCGCCACTGGCGCTGGGACCCGCCGACTGGAAGCGGGGACTATGCACAGTATTTATCGCATGCACGAGCCCTCGTTGAGGGGAAGTCGTACACGGACATAGGGTACATCTACCACCCGAGCGCGGCGATGGTGGGCCCCAGAGCGTACCCGCCCGGTCTTCCGTTGACGCTTACGCCGATCGTGGCGTTCGCTGGTGTGAGTTCGCCTCTCAATCGTTTCCTGATGTTGGTCACGGTGCTGGCGTTCGCATACCTCGCGTACCGCCGCCTCGCCATGGCGATCGCCCCATGGAAGTCCGCGATCGCGGTCGGTTTTTCAGCGCTCGCGGTGGAGTCGCGCTTCGGTACCCTCATGCCCCTTTCCGACGTGGGGCTTTGTGCCCTGATGTGGGCCACCGTGCTGGCCATCGACAACACTACGGTGTGGACATGGCGACGGGTCGCGCTCGTGACCGCGTTAGGCTTTGCGGCGATGGCCTACCGCGTGGCGGGGGTCGCCCTGGTGCCCGCGCTGGCGCTCTATGCGCTCCTCACATGGTCACGTCACCGGGGGCGGGCGCTGTATCCTGCGCTCATCTGGGGCGCGGCTGGACTCACGGCTGTGCTGAGTCAAAGGATCGAGCTGCCGTTCGCTACGATGATCGTGCCGCGGATAGCTGAGCTATCCAATCGGATGGGGCAAGTCTTCATCGTCTACCCGCTCGGCGCCCTCGCGGCTCAGCTATATCCGTTCCCGGGGGACATGCCTAACGATATTTATCACGTCCTCGCCAGTATTTTGATGGTCGTCGGCACCGCCGCTTTGCTGTGGCGCCAGCGGCGCACGATGCTGACCGCGCTGGCAATCATGTATTCGGGGCTATTGATCGCGTCGCCGGCAATCATCGACCGCTACCTGTGGCCGCTGCTACCAGTCCTCGCCGCAGGCTTCGTGGTCGGTGTGAGCGCGGTGTGGCGTGTGGTCGCCGTGCGCATCGGACGACCGCTCGGAGGACCAATCCTGACAGTGGCAACGTTCGCGCTCATCGCCATTGGCTCGCTCATCCGTGAGATCCAGGTACCGCCACCTCCATCGGAGCATCACCAGCCGGCACGCCTCGCGCTGTTCGCGTGGCTGCGTGAGACAAGCCAGCGCGAGCCCATTCGCGTTGTGTACTCGAATCCGCGCGTGCTCACGCTGGAAACGCGCGTGCCCGCGATGCCGGCGATCTTTGCGACGCCGCCGCAACACTTGGCGGCGATGTATGACCGACTGATCACGCATCTTATCTGGCCGAAAACCCCACCTAACGAGTGTCGCGCGCGGTTGGCTCATGACCTCCCCGCCCTGTACCCCGATCGATTCAAGCTCGAATACCAGAATCCCCAGTACCTCGTATATCGCTTGATCAGGCTCCCTGGGGAGATCCCGCCGGTGCCGGACTATAGACAGACCTGGGGGACCGGGGGCTGCGATCCAAACCGTTTGGATCGCGATCCCGAGCGGCGACGTTAGGCGCGCAACGTTCGGGGCAGAGCGGGCAGCATCACGATGCCCAGTCGCCGGTGCAGGAAGATGCTGAGCATAAGCGAGCGCGCTACGATGGCGATCAATGACGCGCTCGCGGTGCCCATGATGCCGTACGCGGCCGTCAGAGGAAACGAAAGCGCGATCTGCAGCGCGCCGGAGCCACCAATCATCCACGCTGCCGCGCGCTCGTGACCAGTCATCGTCATGAGCCAGCCGGCCAGGGCGCCGATGCTTGCGCTGACGAAGTGACTCACGCCGAGCACCAGCATCACCGGATACGCTCCCGGGAAGGAAGTGCCGAACACGCGTAACACCGGCTTGCCGAAGACCACGATGCCGAGAAGCAGCAGGAGCGACGCGACGAAACAGACTGTTGTCGCTGCGCGTGCAAAACGTCGCAACGTGTCGAATTGCTGCTGGGCGTACAGCTCCGCGATGAGCGGCGCGCCAATGAACATCACCGCTGACGACGCAAAGGCGACGAGAATCGCCAGTTGGCTCGCGACGCTGTAGTACGCTGTGTCACTGCGGCCTAACAGGAACGCGACCATCAACACGCTGGTGCCGTCCGATAGCAGCAGCTGCGCCGCGCTGATGAAGACCAGGCTATAGCCGGCGCGCAGCCAAGTATTCCACGCGCTCGTGACGGGAGCTTCGTCAACCCCCGCTGGCTTGGCGCGCCGCAGGTAGCTCCGTGACAGAACGATCGCCACGAAAGTGCCCACGACGTTGAATGCCATCGCGCCAGCGGGACCGAACGAGAACCCGGCCAGGATCATAAACCACACGATCACGAGGAATACGGCGGGACGAAGAACCAGGTTAGGCAGCTGTGCGTGAATCACACGCTTGAATCCCTGCAGCGCGGCGCCCTGCAGCCGCAGCTGGCCCGTGAGCACAAGGAGCGACATCGCTACCAAACCAGTTGGCACCGAGTGGTCGTATGTCGAGTTGCGCAACGCGAAGAGCACAGCAGCGCCGACAAAGGCTACGGCTACGCTTAGACCGAACACCCGCCGCGGCACAATTCGCAGAAGGCCGTGCAGTCGCGACCAGTCCTTCGTCGCTGTATAGGCGCCGACGAAACGCGTGCTGACGATGTCCAGCTCAACCTTGGTGACCAGCAACGCCATGTTCATACCCACGAGCACGACGCTGTACGTGCCGTACATGAGCGGACCGAGGGCGCGGGTGAGCGATGCCTGAACGGCGAACGACACCAGCATGCCAGCCGCGTTGATTACGAGCGCCGCGATGGAACCCTTCGCCGCCGTCCCCGCGGTCCCTTCATGCCGCAGCAGCGCGACGACACGCTGGCCTATCGGACCGGGAAATAGCCGCTCGACGAGCGAAATAAGAAACGACACGCTGTGTGCGTAGGCCTAACGAGTCAGTCGCTGCGGAGCCGACGCCGGATGCCTAACCAGCATCGAACAGGGCGGGGGCAGCATCCGGCGCACTGGCTGTTGTCTGGATCCACGTCCATGTCTTGCGCAGCCCTTCGGCTAGCGAGACTTGTGGCGTATAACCGAGGACATCCTGCGCGCGCTGCAAACCGGCCTGCGAATCACGCACGTCTCCTTCACGCGGCGGCCGTCGCTCTACAGCAACCCGCCGTCCCGTCATTTCCTCGATGAGCTTGATCACGTCGACAAGCGAAATCCGCTGACCAGCACCGCAATTCACGACGCTGCCGCTGACCCGACCGGCAGGACCTTCAGCCGCGAGCACG
>JBQTIF010000248.1:0-17143 GCA_052388395.1 Gemmatimonadaceae bacterium
GCTCTAGCCGAGCTGCGTCAGGGAGAAACCGTGCTGGATCTCGGTTCCGGCGGCGGCATCGACGTGCTCTTGTCAGCGCGGCGAGTCGGTCCGAGCGGGAAGGCTATCGGGCTGGACATGACAGAAGAGATGCTGGCGCTGGCGCGTAAGAATCAGGCGGAGGCTGGCGTGACGAATGTCGAGTTTGTGAAAGGGACGATCGAGGCGCTGCCGCTTCCCGACGCTTCCGTCGACGTCATCATCTCCAACTGCGTTATCAACCTGTCGGCGGACAAGCGACTCGTTATGCAGGAGGCATTTCGCGTCCTGCGACCAGGCGGTCGTTTTGCCGTCTCGGATATCGTGCACCGCGGCGAGATGCCGGCAAGCGCTCGCGCCCGTGCGGACCTCTGGTGCGGCTGCGTCTCCGGGGCGTTGAGCCACAGTGAATACTCCGCGCTCCTGCGCGACGCCGGATTCACCGATGTCGCCATCGAGCCGACACGTGAATACGGTGAGGACGAGGTGCGTGCGCTCGCCGGTGCCGCCGGGTCCACTGACGAGAGCCACGTGACGGCGCTCGCCGGTTCGCTCATGAGCGCTTTCGTGAGGGCGCACAAACCGCTCGCGGTTGAGCAAAAGGCTTTTCACCACCGAGCACACAGCGCGCACAGAGAGAGATAGAATTGTAGATTCGTTTTCCTCCGTTTCTCCGTGTCCTCAGTGGTACAGGTCTTTCCAGCAGCGTGGCGTGAGAGTATTGCTTCAGCGCGTTAACCGCGCTGAAGTGCGCGTACGCGGGCCTAACGAGTCGGCGTCGCGTGTTGCCGGCGCAATCCAACTCGGATTCGTCGTGCTGGTTGGTTTCACCGCGAGCGACACGCCCGATCAAGTCGTGTGGATGGCCGAGAAGGTCCTTGGTCTGCGTGTCTTCTCAGATGCGGACGAGAAGATGAACCTCAGCCTCGCCGACGTCGGAGCGCTCTTAGTTGTGTCGCAATTCACGCTCTATGGCGACGCGTCGAAGGGACGTCGTCCGAGTTTTATCGACGCTGCCCGACCTGAGACGGCAATCCCACTTTACGAGAGGTTCCTTGAGCTGCTTGCGGCGAACGGTACTCGCGTTGAGCAAGGGGAGTTCGGCGCAATGATGGATGTCGAGCTTGTCAACGACGGTCCCGTGACGATCTGGCTCGAGCGATGACGACAGCACCGGTTCGGGTCGTCCTCGCGTCCAGCTCACCGCGACGCACCGAGCTGCTGCGTCTCATCCGCGTCGACCACGAAGTGCGCCCGGCGCACATCGACGAAACGCAGCGGCCGGGAGAGTCGCCGCGTGGCTACGCTGAACGCCTCGCGCGAGAAAAGGCGCAGGCTGTCGCTCGGGAGCACGCAGACGCTGTCGTCATCGGCGCCGATACCATCGTCGTTGTCGACGGGGACGTGTTAGGCAAACCTAACGACGCGCGCGAGGCTACGGAGATGCTACGACGCCTGAATGGTCGCACGCACGTTGTCGACACGGCCGTTGCCGTGGCGCGCGACGGACGTGTGAGAGCGGCGGTCGAAGAGGTGGAAGTGACGTTTCGATCTCTGAGCGTCGTTGACATCGAACGCTACATCGCCACGGGCGAACCGATGGACAAGGCCGGGGCTTACGGGATCCAGGGGTACGGCGCGACGATCGTCGAGCGCGTGAGCGGTGACTACTTCGCGGTCATGGGATTGCCGTTAGGTATGCTCGTTAGGCTTCTCCGCGAGGTAGGACTCGTCTACGACTTCGGGACGCTGCGCGAAGCGTAGTGCCGGCGCCAGTGCTCGACTTTGTCGAGCACGTCGCGCACGCCAATCCGCGTCATCCGTCCGGGACGCGATTCCATCGTCGCCGGATAGTTCTCACCGGGATCGCCGTATGCATCGATGACGAGATCGCGGAAAGCGCGATACGGTCCGACGCGCCGCGGATTGGAGTAGCCGATCAAGCTCACCACGGGACGGCCCAGTGCGACGCTCATATGCAGGGGCCCTGTGTCAGGCGACAACACGAGCGCCGCGCCATCGAGGATACTTACCAGGTTCCGCAGACCACTGCCTAACGCGGAATGCGGCGTGCTTCTCGCCGTCTCTCGAATGACGCGCTCTGCGTGCAGCTCGCGTTCACTGCGTCCACCGACGAGCACAGGCGCCAGACCGAAGTCTGTGCCGAGCGCGTCGCACACAGCGGCCCAACGCTCCGGCGGCCAGTCTTTCTCCGGTTTGCTCGTCGCGACCACAATTGGCACGATCGGCCGATCGAACTGCTGCAAAAAACCGCGTTGCCACGCCCGCTCGGCCGGCCACGGGCCGAGCCGCCAGATTATCGGATCGCGCTCGATCGCGAGCGCGTCGAGGAACTCGAAGTACTGATCCTGAACGTGCTGGATCGGCTGCGCCGGGATGCGCTGCGTGGTGAAGAGCCAATTGAAGTCACGCGCGCGCGCACGGTCGAAGCCCAGCTTGATCGGCGATTGCGTAAAGGCCGTGATGACGCCGGCCTTCAGGTAGACCTGGAGGTTCAGCACGAGATCGAACGGGCGCACTGCCAGATCGCGCCTAACGTCGAGAAATGCGCGCAAACCGCGGCCGCGCTCGAACAGCACGATATCATCCACGGCGTCGTGGCCGCGAACGAGCGACGCAGGACCTGGCTGCAGTACCCAGGTGATGTGTGCGGCTGGATGGCGCCGCTTGATCGCACAAATGACGGGGAGCACATGCACCGCGTCCCCGACCGCACTCATCATCACGATCGCGATGCGGTCGAACCGGACGTTGCCTAACGCCGTCACGTCAGGAAACCGGAGCGGGGCCGGTGTCGCGCGTCAGTGCGGAGAACTCGGCCAACTCCTCCTCTGAAACGGGTGGCCCGTTCCGCGGGTCGCCCGCGCGTTTGCGCAGCGAGCGAAGGAGCCGCTCGAGATTCGCCTCGGCAACCTGCGGATCACCCGGAACCACGAGGCGCACGCGGTCGATATCGAGCACAACGGCGATAGGCGACGGGAGCTGCGTCTCTGCGGCCTCGCTCGACGTCGAAGTGGCCGCGATCAGGACATTCTTCGCATTCAGGTCCGGGTGCCACACGCCGTTCTGAGAGAGACGTTGCAGCAGCCTTGCCGTCGCGCGCCACGCGTCCTGCCGCTCGGCAATACCCGTAGCGCGTGCGAGATAGTCACCCAAGTCCGCTGCGTTAGGCACCTCGGCTGTGAAGACATCGGCGCGGCGGAGCAGCGGAGCGACAGCGTATGTCACAAAGCCGATGATGGCGGGAGTCGCGACGCCCAGTTGTCGCAAGAACAGCGACATGGCGAGCTCGCGTGGCGCGCGAGTCGGGGCCAAGAAGACCTCGCCCAGGAGAGGGGCGAATATCCCACCGTGACGCGCGCGTCGCACGACGACGCGAACATCACACTGCGGTAGTGGCACTCCGTACGCTGGTCCGCGGCCAGTGTATGCCTGTCTCTCGGCGTGGACCCGTGCCCAGTCGTACAATGGGCGCTCGCCGAGAATGCTGTCGACGGCTGGAGCGCAGGGCGCGACGACGACTGCGGTGGCAGGGCCTTGTTTGATCCTGACGTAACCGTCGGGAACCGGAAGTCTCACCGCGCGGCGCGGTGCACCGTCACAGGATCGCGCTTGCCGCGCAGCGTAAGAGGATCGTGCGGCGTCAGGCGATGCTGCCGGCTCAGCGCGGTGCGCATCGAGTCGGATATCAGCACTTCGCCCCCTTCAGCCCAATCGCAAATGCGCCGTCCGGTGTTCACGACATCTCCGATCACTGTGTATTCCAGCCGCTTCTCGGAGCCGATATGACCAGCGAAGGCCTCACCGTAATTGAGGCCAATTCCAACCGAGAGCTCTGTGCGCCCTTCCGATCGCCACCTCGCGTTCAGCTCTTCGACGGCACTCACCATGCTCAACGCGGCTTCAAGCGCGCGGTCGGCATCGTCACGCGCGCTGATCGGCGCTCCCCACTGCGCCATGACGGCGTCACCGATGAACTTGTCGAGCGTCCCGCCATGCTTGAACACGCAGTCGACCATCTCCGTGAAGAACTCAGACAAGACCTTCGCTGTCTCGTCAGGCGGTATGCGCGCGGCCAGCGGCGTGAAGTTGCGAACGTCGGCGAACAGCACGGCGATCTGTCGGCGCTCGCCGCCGGGACGCACTGCGTCCGGTGTCGCCGCGATACGCGCGGCAAGACTTGGCGCGAAGAAGCGCTCGAAATTGGAACGGATGAGCGTCTCTTGCCGGCTGCGTTCGGCGAAACGAAGGTTGTCGATGGCGACGGCGCCGATCCCGGAGAATGCGACGAGAAAATCGAGATCTTCGTTGGTCACGCGGCTCATCGTGGCCGGACTGTCTACATACAGCACGCCTAACACGCGTGCTTCGCCCCCCATGAGCGGCACGCAGGCCGCCGATCGCGAGAGTGCATGTCCAGCTGCGTTTCCTCCGGCAACGTTGTCCGACAGAACCGCGACGCGCTCTTCCATCGTACCGCGCGCGAGCGCTACCGGCAGACCGCCCGTGATCGGCGAGCCGTCGCGGTGCGATCCAAACGCGAGTTGCAGCTCGTCTTGTTCATCGACAAGCAATACTGCGGCGCGTTCGACGTCGACCAACCTGAAAATGAACTCCACGATTTTCTTCAGCAGCGACTCGCGATCGGCAGGTCTCGTTAGGGCTTTCGAGACTTCCAGGAGCAACATCAACCGCAGCCGGTCGCGCTCGTATTGCGGAAGGAGTGGCGCCGTCTCGCCGATCGCGCGTTGCGCGCCGCTCGCGCGCAGCGCCCGCTCCAGTGCCTGGTCCGCGTCGGGTACCGGGACCTGTCGGATGATGGTGGTCCCGGCGCGCGCCGCGCGGCGGATCCCAGCTGCCGAAGCGTCGTCGACAAGCACCGGACTCAGTTCGCGCAACTCGAAGAGCACGCGCCCGAAGACGATGCGATCGCCTGGCGTTAGGCGCATCGTCTGGTCGCGCGGAATGCCGATGCCGTTTACGAACGTCCCGTTGCTCGATCCGAGGTCGCGCAGCGAAACGCTTTCGCCTTCCACCTGGAGCTCCGCATGACGACGGGAAACCGTGGGATCCAGGACCGGTAAATCGCTGCTGAGCGCACGGCCGAGCACAAGCGGGACGCCGGGACGCAACTCGAATGAGAGGTCCCCGTCTGCGCTGACCATGCGATACGGCATAGGGCGGGGAATATGTGCCGCTCCCGCGGCAACGCCTAGCCTTGTGCCGTCACGCTGCGGACGCGGCCGATAGCGGTGAGCATCGCGCGCATCTTGTTCTCTGTTTCTTCCCATTCTCGCTCCGGTACTGAGTCTGCTACGATCCCCGCGCCAGCATTCACAGAAACCTCACCGTCTGCGATCACACAAGCGCGGATCGTAATCGCCAAATCCATCGCACGACGATCCGCGGCGATATACCCGACTGCGCCTGCGTACGGCCCACGACGTTCGGGTTCAAGCTCGTCGATGATTTCCATGGCGCGCACCTTCGGCGCGCCTGTCATGGTTCCAGCTGGGAAGGTCGCACGCAACGCGTCTATGGCACTTACGCCGTCGCGCAGCCGCCCTTCCACGTCACTCACAATATGAAGCACATGTGAGTACCGCTCGATGCGCATGAAATCGGTTACCTGAACGCTGCCATAGCTCGCAACTCGCCCCACGTCGTTACGGCCGAGGTCGACAAGCATCACGTGTTCAGCACGTTCTTTATCATCGGCGAGCAGGTCGCTTCCGAGGGCCTCATCCTCGCTGGCGTTCGCGCCCCGCGGTCGCGTCCCTGCGATCGGACGAACAGTGATCGCGTCGTCCGCAACGCGAACCAACAGTTCTGGTGAGCTGCCGACCAACTCCATGCCGTCGTACTCGAGAAAGAACATGTACGGCGATGGGTTGATGGCGCGGAGCGCTCGGTACAGCGCGAGCGAATCGAAATCGTGCGGAATGACTGTCCGTCGGGCGAGGAGAGTCTGAAAGACATCGCCGGCGATGATGTATTCTCGAATGCGTTCAACGTCGCGCAGGAAACTCTCTCTCGCGTACGTGGACGCGCCGTTTGCTCGAGGAGCGTCTCGCTGGAGCTCCAGTGCGCTGAGTGCCGCCGGGCCACGAAGGCGCTGCTCGATGTCAGCGATCGCATCGAGCGCGTCTTGGTAGAGCTGCCTCAATTCAGCGTCAGACATCCCCTCTCGCGTTTCGACGCTGGCTACGATGCGTGCTTCACCGCGCAAGTTGTCGAGTACTACCACAGCGGACGTGAACACGAACAGCGCATCCGGAACGGCGACCGCACGAGGTGGCGCATTCGGCAAGCGTTCGATCGCGCGCACCATATCATAACCGAGATAGCCGACCGCACCAGTCCAGAACCTGCCTAACGCGGGTACGTGCACAGCTCGTGCGGCTGTCAGCCTGCTGTCGAGATCCGCGAACGGGTCGTCCGGCGTGCGCGAGCTATGCCATCCGCGCTCCGGCGTCCAATCCTCGACGACGCGGTCCACAACGCGCCACGCCGCGCGAGGCTGCGTGCCCATGAAGGTGTAGCGGGACCACTGCTCTCCGCCGGCTGGTGCCGATTCGAGGAGAAACGAAAAGGGGTGTCTGCGCAACTTCGCATAGGCCGCGACCGCGGTTTCCGTGTCGAGGAGGATGTCGCGCCACACGGGGGCGAGCCCTCCATCGCGGGCAATGCGCGTGAACTCGGGGAAGTGAAGCACGGGGGTAAATAGGGTTGCGGCGTGCAGCAAACTACGCGTCGAACGCTCAACACTTAACCCGTACCGGTTAACTCTTTACGCCGTAAAGAGTTAAGGGTCAAGAGTATTCCGGCGTGTTAGGCTCGGCGTCAAGCAACCGCCGATGCTCAGCGAGATCGTTGCATTGGAATGTGCGCCCCGGCACAGATGTGCGACGCGAACGTGCGGTCAATCGTCTAACCCTTTGCTGATCAGCGTTTTCCACCTGGTGTCGATGCCCCTCTCCGCCGAGCCCCTCCGTTACAAACTGTCGCGCTCGCGCTCGTATGTCCGTGTCTCGTTAGGCTCGCTTGGTAATGCGTAGCTACCGCGACGAATGGCTGCTGCCCACGCTCGACGCGCTCGTTGGCGCCGAAGGGCTGGAGGCTGTGCGTCAGGACGGAGGAGATAGCCTCTGGGAAGCGGCGGTCCGTCGCCGCGTCTGCAGCGACCAACGTATCCTCGACGCGCTTTCCGCTCGCTACCGGATGGGGCTGGCGAACCTGGAGCTCACGTCGGCGGTGGCGCGCGATCTGATTCCCGAAGCGCTGGCGCGCAAATACCGCATCCTGCCGCTTGCGGTGTCCGATACGACGCTCGACATCGCGACCTCGGACCCTAACGACATCGACTGCGAACGCACGTTAGGCTTTGCAACGGGTCGCTCGGTGCGGATGTGGCTGGCGGGCCCGGCGCGCATTCTCGAGCGCATCGAGGAGGTGTACCGACCGGAGAACGCCGTCGAGAAGATTCTCGATAGCGTAGGCCAAGAGTATGACGTGATGTCCATCGCCGATGCAGCGACGGATGACGAGATCGCGTTGTCGACGGACAAGGCCGGGGAACGCCCGATCATCCGTCTTGTCGATCACATCATCGCGCAGGCTGTCACGCAACGCGCCAGCGACATCCACATCGAGACCGAAGAAGCGGGACTGGTCGTGCGCTGCCGAGTGGACGGCGTTCTGAAGCAAACGATGACTCTTCCGCGCGCGGTGTCACCGCCGCTGGTGTCACGCATCAAGATCATTTCCGGCCTCGACATCGCGGACCGGTTGCGCCCGCAGGATGGGCGCGCGCGCGTCTCGGTAAACGGCGCTCGCGTTGACCTGCGGATCTCAACGCTGCCCGCGTCGCACGGTGAAAAAGTTGTCATACGCGTACTGGACGGGCGCGCAACGCCGCTCGCGCTGGACGGCCTGGGCCTAACGGCGCACGACTTCGCGCGCGTGCAGCAGTTGGTGAACTTGCGCGAGGGAATCGTCCTCGTCACGGGCCCCACGGGCTCAGGGAAGACGACGACGTTGTACTCGGCGCTGCGGATCATCCAAAGCCGCGGCGTCAACATCGTGACAGTGGAAGACCCCGTGGAATACAGGATCCCGGGGATCGTGCAGGTGCAAGTGAACGAGAAAGCAGGCCTCACATTCGCCTCGGCGTTGCGCTCGATCCTCCGGCAGGATCCCGACGTCGTCCTGGTCGGCGAAATCCGCGATCGTGAAACGGCGACGATCGCCACGCAGGCCTCGCTCACCGGCCACCTGGTGCTCTCGACGCTGCACACGATCGACGCGGCCAGCTCAATTTCGCGCCTTCTGGATATTGGCGTGGAGCCGTACAAGATCGCGGCGGCGCTCAAAGGGTTGGTGGCACAGAGGCTCGTTAGGCGGCTCTGCTCGTCGTGTCGGGCACCGACGACCGCCGCTGTCGAGGAGCGCTTCCGCCAGTGGATCCCGTCCGGCATCGAGCTGTTCCGGCCGGTGGGCTGCCCGGATTGCGGCGGCACGGGCTACCGCGGTCGCGTCGCCGTAACGGAAGTCATCATCGCCGATGGGGAAGTCGAACGCGCTATCTCGTTAGGCGAGAGCGCCGACCGTCTCACCGAAGTAGCGCGTGCTGCCGGCATGCGCACGCTCTGGGAATCCGGGATCACCCACGTCCTCGATGGACTCACGGACCTGGAAGAGTTGGTGCGCGTGGTCGAGGTCCCGCTAACGGTGCCACGACGTTCCACGCCGCGGTCCACGTCGGTGGTCCCACCGCCGCGCACTCCGTTCACCGGCCGCTCAGCGACAGCAGCGCCAGGACAGCGAGCACCCAGCGACAGCGGAGAAGCGCCGCCAGCGCCACGCACGCCGCGACTGAATGGCGATTCGGGACGCGGGCCGGCTATCGACACCGCGTTCGAGCTGGTGGACGACCTAAAGCCAACGACTCCTGCGCCGGGGACTCGCGAGCGAATCCTTCTGGTAGAAGACGAAGCCCCGCTCCGCGGTGTGCTGCGCGACCTGCTTGAACGGGAGGGGTATACTGTGATCGAAGCTGCCGACGGCGTGCAAGCGCTCGACGGCATCGATCGCTCAGCGCCCGATCTTGTCGTGCTGGATCTCAATTTGCCGCGACTCGATGGCTTCGGAGTGCTCAAGCATCTGCGCACGCGCGCATCGACGTCGACGCTGCCTGTGCTTGTGTTGACGGCGAAGGGGGATGAAGACAGCGAGGTGCGCGTCTTCGAGTCCGGCGCGAATGATTTCCTCACGAAGCCGTTCCGCCCGCGCGCGCTCATCGCGCGACTGAAGGCGCTGTCGGCACGCAAAGAATCGCTGCGGCCTTAAGACCAGCTTGTTCTCACCGCGCTCGTCGGCGGGGGCATCCTCGCAGGCTGACATCACGGCGCCGACGAATTGCCACAAGCCGGTCTGACCGGGAACTTACGAGTGTGATACGAGCTGCCGTCGGTACGATCGACGCGTACGTCGTTAGGCGAGGGGTCCACGGTCTCGAAGTGCTCGTGATGCGCCGTGCGACGGGCATGCGCTGCGCTGGAGCGTGGGAGGTGGTGCACGGGCGCATCGAGGCCGGGGAACGCCCCGAAGACGCGGCAATGCGCGAGGTGCGAGAAGAGACCGGGCTTGAGGTAGAACGGCTCTACAGCATCCGCTGTATCGCTTTCTACGTCCAGCGCGAGGCTCGCGTGAACATCGCGCCGGTCTTCGCTGCGTTCGCCGCGCAACCCGCACCCTTAATCCTCGGCGAGGAGCACGCCGAGGGTGAGTGGCTGCCGATCGCTGAAGCGGCGGAACGGCTCGCCTGGCCCAGCGCGCGGGATGCGCTGCGCGACATTCAGCAGCTCGTAGGCACGGGCGACGCCGGCCCGCTCGAGGATGTGCTGCGAGTGCGTTAGCCCCGTTGCAACAGGACGGCGGTGCTTCTCGTTAGGCCAAGCGCGGGTTGGAATAGCGTTAGGTGCCGTCCCCCATGCGCCGCTCGCGTGTGGTCGAAAGAATCTCCGAGCCTGGCGGCGCGTTAGGCTTCACGCGCACGCTTTTGGCTGGAATTCCGACGTTGACGTGGTACGGGCGCACATCTTTCGTGGCCACCGCGCACGCCCCAACCATCGCGTGCTCGCCGACGCGCACGCCGGCCAGCACGGTCGCGTGGTAGGTAATGCGCACCCCCTCCTCCAGCACGGTCACGGCGTTTGTCACATCCTTTTGCTCCACGATGCTATGCGTGTGGCTGTAGATATTGGCGTAATCAGAAACGGAAACGCGATTGCCTAACATGATGCCGCCACGGTCATCCAAGAGCACGTGCCGGTGCACGACGACGTCGTCCCCCACGTCCATGTTGTAACCAAACGAAAACTCCACATGCTGAAAGCATTTGAAGTTCTTGCCGCAGCGCTTGAAAATGTGCGGCGCGAGAATGCGCCGGAATTTGACACCGAGGTCGACGTTCTGACCGCCGATCGGTAGCCGGTCAAACGAGTACCAAAGCCAGAGGAGCGGTTTCACGGGTTGAAACCGTGTATCGTCGCAATCCTGGTAGTACTCCGGTTCTAGCGTGATAGTGCGCGGGTCGAGCGCACCAAGCGCGAGGCGAGTGCCTAGCGGCAAACGTTCGTCGGCGACAGCTTCGTCCAGGTTGGCGGCGTATTGCGGATAGGCCAGCTCCGCCAACAGCTCACGGCAGAGGCGATTGCGATCACAGCTCGGGTCGGCGAGCCTTTGCTCCACGCGACCGAGCCACGCGTCAGACAGCGCCGCGTTCGGCCGCAGCGGAATGGTGCGAAGCGGAAGCCACATACCGTCCTCCCTCGATTAGGACCGCGCCCGCGAACGGATCAATATTCGCTCACGATCGATGCGCTGCAGCGTGACGGCCCAATCGCTGTTGCGCGCCGTCTCGTATGTCACCACGAGCGGCTGGTTAGCATCAAGCTGCCCATCGAATACGTAAAGCGCACTGTGAGTTTCCCGCTGGCGTACGCGGTGCTGTCCGAACCCCGGCGTCAGCGCGAGCACGCCGAGCGGCCGAAAGTCGCGCCCGACGTTAGTGACGACGAGGTCCATCGGGCTGAAGCGCGTTTCACCAGGCTCGGCGCTAAAAAAGGAAACGTACCATAACGAGAACTGCGTCGTCCCGGTGCGGCGCGCGATGGCGCCGACCGCAGTGCCCTGGCTCTCTCGCAGATCGCGCAGCGCGCGATACGAATCCGACGCTAACGTGCGCAGTATCGATTCCTCCAGGGGAAGTGCGCGGACCTGCAGCGAGAGCACGTCGAGACGCAGTGCGACTTCGTCCTGGCGCAATGTGCCAAATCCGGCTGGAACGAGGCCCGCATTCGCCGAGCCGCTGTCG
This sequence comes from Gemmatimonadaceae bacterium, assembly GCA_052388395.1. Taxonomy (GTDB): domain Bacteria; phylum Gemmatimonadota; class Gemmatimonadetes; order Gemmatimonadales; family Gemmatimonadaceae; genus DASYRX01. Next base: position 11,417 of record JBQTIF010000248.1, read on the forward strand.
TTGACCGCGGGAGCGGGGACCGGCGTCGGGGCCTGGCTCGGCGGCCGCGCCGGGCCAGGGGGAGCGCATGACGTCAACGCGAGCAGGAGCAGCAGTCGACGCGTTCTCATGCCGATCAACCCTGGACGAGCTCCACGACAGCGGCGGCTAACTCGTCACGTCCACGGCCAGTAACGGCGCTAAACGGAACGACCTGGTCCGGCGCGAGGCCTAACGCGGCCGTAAGCTCGGCGACGCGACCGTCGACGGCGCGCGGGCTGAGCTTGTCGATTTTCGTTACGACGATCAGAACGGGCAGCCCTCGTTCCGCGAGAAACGCCAGCATCTGCTCGTCATCCGGCGTCAGATCGCGTCGCACATCGAGTAGCATAACGAGCCCGCGCAGCGTCGGCGTGTCGCCCAGGTACCCTGCGATCAGCGGGCGCCACCCCGCACGTGCTGCCTTTGACGCGCGCGCGTAGCCGTACCCTGGAAGATCCACCAGGATGAATTCGCCGTTGACTTGGAAGAAGTTGATCTCACGCGTGCGGCCTGGTGTGCGACTTACCCGCGCCAGCGCGTTACGCCTAACGAGCGCGTTGAGTAGCGAAGACTTGCCAACGTTGGACCTTCCGGCGAAGGCGACTTCCGGGAGCTGCGTCGCCGGGCGCCACGGACGCGCGGCGCTATTGCCGGGCGCGGCGGCCATCCCCCCCAGAAATTCGATATGACGAACGACGAGCGGATCAGCGCTGCGGGCTCTCGGCTCCGGGCTCACGTCGCCGGAGCCGGCGATGGAGCCTCAGGCGCGGGCTGTACAGCGTCGGGGCGCAACACCCCTGGAGCGGCTCCGCTGCGCCCTCGCTTTACAAGGGCCGCACCCTCTCCTGGCATATGGCGCAGCGCGAGCGCGAGGACCTCATCCATTGTGCGCACGGGATGGAAGCTGAGTCCGTTGCGAACGTCTTCCGGAAACTCGGTCAGCTCGCGCTCATTTTGGCGCGGAATGATCAGGTGCCGGATCCCGCTGCGCAGTGCGGCGACAGACTTCTCCTTGAGACCCCCGATCGGGAGCACGCGTCCGCGAAGCGTGACCTCGCCAGTCATGGCGACGTCGCCTTTTATCGCTGTGCCGGAGAGTGCGCTGGCGAGCGCGACAGCGATCGCGACGCCGGCGGAAGGGCCGTCCTTGGGCGTCGCGCCTGTTGGAATATGGACGTGCACATCGCGCGTTTTGTAAAAGTCGGGGCTGATGCCTAACGCGGCAGCTCGCGAGCGCGTGTAGCTGAGCGCGGCTGTCGCCGACTCCTTCATGACGTCGCCGAGCGTTCCTGTAAGCACCAAGCGGCCGCGCCCCGGAACGATACTCACTTCCACCTCGAGGACTTCGCCACCGACGCTGGTGTACGCGAGGCCCGAGGCGACGCCCACCTTGTCGTCGAGCGATGTGTCGTCCGGGTCGTACGGCGCGACGCCGAGGAGTTTCTCCAGCTCATCGCTGCGAATATGGTCGACGATAGCGGGCTGCACCTCGGTAGGCACAGCCGCGATAGGCGGCGCCTCACTGGTATTGGCGCGTTCCGCTCTGCGCCGCGCTACTTTGCGCGCGATGCGCGCGATGCGCCGCTCCAGTTCGCGCACGCCAGCCTCGCGCGTGTACCCGCGCACCACTGCTGGAACGACGTCACTCTCGAATGCAACCGAGTCGCGCGTTACGCCGTGGCGCTCGAGCTGCTTCGGGATGAGAAACTGTCGCGCAATGGCGTACTTCTCAAGGTCGAGATAACCGCTCAGGCGGATGATCTCCATGCGATCGCGCAACGGATCCGGAATTCCCAGCAACGTGTTCGCCGTGGTGATGAACAACACGTGCGAGAGGTCGTAATCGACTTCCAGATAGTGATCGTTGAACGCACGATTCTGTTCCGGGTCGAGCACTTCTAGCAGTGCGGCAGACGGGTCCCCGCGATAGTCCGCGCCGAGCTTGTCCACCTCATCGAGCAGGAGCACCGGATTCACCACGCCGGCGCGACGCATTGACTGCACGATGCGGCCAGGGAGCGACCCGATGTACGTGCGGCGGTGGCCGCGGATCTCAGCTTCGTCGCGCACACCGCCTAACGACATGCGCACAAACTTGCGGCCGATGGCCCGCGCGATGGAACGGCCTAACGAGGTCTTGCCAACTCCCGGTGGACCGACCAAGCAGAGAATGGGCCCTTCTGTCTTACCGACCTGTCGAATCACAGCGATGAAATCGAGGATGCGGTCTTTGACTTCTTCCAGGCCGTAGTGATCGGCTTCGAGCACCTCGCGCGCGTGGGCGATATCAAGCACGTCGTCCGTCCGCTCGACCCACGGCAGCGCGAGCAGCCAATCCAGATAGTTGCGCGCGACCGTCGCTTCGGGCGCGAGCGGAGACATGCGCCGAAGCCGGCGCACCTCGCGCCGCGCCCTGTCGAGCACAGGCTCGGGCAGTCCTTTCTTGTCGATTGCCTGCGCGAGGTCGTCGAGGTCGTCGCCATCCTCGCTGCCGAGCTCGCGATGGATCGCGCGCAGCTGCTCCTGCAAATAGAACTCGCGTTGATTGCGGAAGAGCGAACCGCGCACGTCGTCATCGATCTTCCGCTCGAGGCGCAGCAGGTCGATTTCGGACGAGAGCTGCTTCGTGAGTTCCTCAAAGAGATCCCCTAACGAGGCTGACTCGAGCAGGCGCTGACGCACGTCGGTGCGAACGCCGATGTGCGAGGCGACGATGCTGGCCACGCGCTCAGGGACTCCCGTCCCCTGAGCCATGGTAACGACTTCCGGTGGGATTCGGCGCTGCAGGCCGACGTATTCCTCGAAGCGGTCCAGCGTGCGGCGCATGCGCGCGTCCAACTCGGCTGACTCGGCAGCGCCGAGGTCGCGAGTCAGGGGGGTAGCGGCGATCGTGCCGCGCAACGTGAGCTTGTGTGTCGAGTAGCGCGTGATGCGCACGCGCGCGATCCCCTCAACGAGCACCCGGAGCGTGCCGTTAGGCAGTCGCGCGACCTGGTTGAGTCGAGCGACGACGCCGGTGCGATGCAGGTCGGTCGCGACCGGATCCTGGACCTCGCCGTCGCGCTGCGCCACAACGAGCACGCAACGCTCGTCCGTGGCAGCCGCCGTCTCGACGGCCGCGACTGACAGGGAGCGCCCCACGACGAGGGGCATGACGGCATAGGGGAAAAGCACCACGTCCCGCAGCGGCAGCACTGGCAGGCGCTCGGGGACGTTATGGACTTCGCTATCGCGGAAGAGCAGAGGCATGCCGTAAGCTAACCGGCGATTACCTCGCGATAATCACCGTTTGAAGTCGACAGCGGCGCCTAAGCGAGCCGTGTAGGCTTTCGATCAGCACCGCTCCAGACGACGGCTGTATAACCCGGGCGCCTCGCCGGTGTGCCTAAGACCTAAGAGCTCGTCACTAGGTCAGGCTTCCTTCTTTCTCCGCTGCGGCGCGATCTCGAGCATCGGCGGCTGCGCGTTCACCACGCACGCCTCGGTCACCTTCACCTCGACCACGTCCTCACGGCTTGGCAGATCGAACATCGTGTCCATGAGGATCCCTTCGACGATGGCTCGTAAGCCGCGCGCGCCAGTTCCGCGCTTGAGCGCTCGCTGTGCGATGGCGCGGAGGGCCGAATCCTCGAACGTGATCTTCACGTCTTCCAGCTCGAAGAGCTTGGTGTACTGCTTGGTGATCGCGTTCTTCGGCTCCTTGAGGATCCTAACGAGCGCTTCTTCGTCCAGGGACTCGAGGGGTACGCTGACCGGGAGTCGGCCTACCAACTCCGGAATGAGTCCGTAGCGCAGCAGATCATCAGGCTCGACCTGGGCGAATACATCGTCCTTCTGCTTAGCTCCACCGTTGCGCGCGGCATTCTTCCCGTCGCTTGCAAAGCCGATCTGCTTCTTGCCGATGCGCGCCTCGATGATCTTCTCGAGGCCGTCGAACGCGCCGCCGCAAACGAACAGGATGTCCTTGGTGTTGATCTGGATGTATTCCTGCTGTGGGTGCTTGCGGCCACCTTGTGGCGGCACAGAGGCGACTGTCCCTTCGAGAATCTTGAGGAGCGCCTGCTGCACGCCTTCGCCTGACACGTCGCGCGTAATGCTCGGATTCTCCGACTTGCGCGCGATCTTATCGATCTCGTCGATGTAGACGATGCCACGCTCGCATTCGGCGACATTGAAATCACCGGCCTGCAGCAGCCTAACGAGGATGTTTTCGACGTCTTCGCCGACGTAGCCTGCTTCAGTGAGCGTTGTCGCGTCGGCGATTGTGAACGGAACGTCGAGGAGCCGAGCGAGCGTTTGCGCCAGCAGCGTCTTCCCGACGCCGGTGGGACCGATCAGAAGGATGTTGGACTTGTCCAGCTCGACTTCATTCTCCCGCGCCGCGCCCGAGTTGATGCGCTTGTAGTGGTTGTAGACAGCGACCGCGAGTGCCTTCTTCGCCTGCTCCTGCCCGATCACGTACTGGTCGAGGACGTCTTTGATTTCTTGCGGCGTCGGTACCTGCGTTATCGCTTCGGCGACCTCGCGCTCCTCGTCCTCCGCGAGGATCTCATTGCAGAGCGCGATGCACTCATTGCAGATGTAAACGGACGGGCCCGAGATGAACTTCCGGACCGAGTCTTTCGACTTCCCACAGAACGAGCAACGTAGGTGCTTATCGTGCGACATGGCCTACCGAGTCACGGAATGATGCGCCGCAAGCACGCGTGAAAGCGACGAACAGCGCGCATAGGTAATAGTGCAGTCTCGAACCGGTCAAGCAAAATCATAACAGCAGGTCAGCGGTCAAAGGTCAAAAGGCCAAAGCAGACGTTGCTACATGACATGATGCCTGCTCCCTGCGTGACGCGGACGGAATTGCCCAAATCTGAACACACGGTACCAAACTCTGCAATTCACGGACCCTTCGTTACAAAACTTTAAGAGACAATAGCCTTGGTGGGTTCGGGCACCTCAACGCGGCTCATAACGATGCTATCGACCAGACCATAATCCTTGGCTTCTTCAGCGCTCATCCAACGGTCGCGGTCGGTGTCGCGCTCGATCTGCTCCACCGGGCGGCCAGTGTGGCGCGCCATCAAGGCATTCATGCGCCCCTTCAGGTAGATGATTTCCTTCGCCTGAATTTCGATATCGGATGCAGTTCCGCCGCCGCCCGTCTGCGACGGTTGATGGATGAGGATCCGAGAATTTGGGAGGGCGAGGCGCTTACCTGGCCGACCCGCGGTCAAGAGAAATGCTCCCATGCTCGCCGCGATGCCGACGCAGATAGTGCTCACTGGCGCCTTCATGTATTGCATCGTGTCGTAGATCGCCATGCCAGCGTAGACGCTGCCGCCGGGGCAGTTCACGTAAATCTGGATATCGCGCTCGGGATTGTCGGCGTCGAGAAAAAGCAGCTGCGCGATGACGATATTCGCGACGTCGTCGTTGATTGGCGTGCCCAGGAAAATGATGCGATCCATGAGCAGCCGGCTGAAGATGTCGTACGTGCGCTCGCCGCGTGGGGAGCGCTCAATTACGTAAGGCGGGTAGATAGTCGGCATACGATCTAGTGGATAGTGGATAGTGGATAGTTGCTAGTGGTTAGTGGACTGGGATCGTTAGGCTTCCCTATCACCTATCCACTATCAACTATCAACTATTCAACGGTGTTTTTCTCAAACAACCACTGGAAGACTTTATCTTCTGTGATCGACCTCTCGA
>JBQTIF010000249.1:0-9686 GCA_052388395.1 Gemmatimonadaceae bacterium
AGCGACGCTGCTACGGCCTACGCGACGAGGACTACCTCCATCTCAAAATTCTTACCTGCACACTTCCACCCCTTCCGCGAAGCTGATTGAGCTCAAAAATCACCCACACAAAATCCCGAAGACCCTCTTTTGTTAGCCGCGTGCGCCAGGACGACGGCCGCTGGTCTCTCTACTCCGACGCCGACCGCCGGTGAGTGTCCCCAATCCTGACAACGCCCTTCGTGACGCGGGAGCCGCACGCGCGGGCGGATACACACTCGCTGTAGCCACGCTCCTCGTCGCGATCGTGGGGACCAATCCACATCGCGATCGCCGCGGGATTCGTTTTGTCGCTGCTCGGAGCGCTCCTTGTATTGGTGAGCGGTGGATCGATCACACGGCCGTGGCAGGCCGCGTGGTGTTGGGGCGCTATGGCAGTTGGGATGATGTTCTTCAGCGGCGTCGCACTCATCAACGGTTGGGTAATGCACTTCCTGACCGCTCGTGACGCAGCAACGTCCGATGCGCTGCTCTATGATGCGTTCAATCGCTTGCTGATCGGCTACGGCTGGCTTGGCAAGCCGCTCTTTCTCGCTGGACTCACCGGGCTTGCGATTCTCGAAGTAAAGCGGCGGAGCGTCGCGATGCCGCGCGCGATCGCCTGGGCTGGTCTGGTCGTGACCGTGCTTTCGTGGGGACGCGGCATTGGTTCGGCTACGGGGATGTATTTTCTCGAGCCGTTGATCTTCGCCAACGTCCCCGCCTTTCTCTGGCTGGGATACTACGGACTTCGGGTCGCTACGGCCGCACGGGCGGCAGGCGCCTAACTAGAAGCCCATCTGCATTTGAGCCACTTCTGACTCGTTAGGTCGAGAGCGCGCCATGGATCGTGACACGCTGATTCTGCATGCTGGCTATCGCGCCACCGCTGAGCCGGGACCGTTCTTACAGGGTCCGCAGTTCTCCTCCACGTACGTGACGCCCGGCGAGCCGGAACAACATCACCTGACGTACGGACGCTTTGACAATCCGACGTGGAGCGCCTGGGAGAACGCGCTCGGCCTTCTCGAAGGAGGAGAAGCGGTCGCTTTCGCGTCGGGGATGGCAGCTGTGTCTGCCGTGTTCGGGATCACAATCAAGCCCGGCGATATCGTCGTCCTCCCAGCCGAGTCGTACTACACGACGCGCGTGCTCGCTGCGAATTGGCTCGCATCGATCGGCGCGCAAGTTCGACTCGCTCCAACGCGAGACAACGCGCAGACGCGAGAGCTCGAAGGAGCACGACTGCTCTGGCTCGAAACGCCGACGAATCCGCAGCTCGATGTCTGTGACATTGAGCTCCTCGCGGCTGCCGCGCGAAAGGCCGGCGCGCTTGTCGCGGTCGACAACACGACGGCGACTGCATACCTGCAGCAACCCCTCGCACTCGGCGTCGATTTTGTTGTGGCCGCCGACACGAAGGCGCTGAGCGGTCATAGCGATGTTGTGCTGGGGCACGTCGCCACGACGAGTGCGGTGCACGCTATTGCGCTGCGCACGTGGCGCACGCAGCACGGTTCCATCCCGGGGCCGATGGAGGTATGGTTGGCGCACCGATCGCTCGCTACCCTCCCCTTGCGCCTAACGCGACAATGTGGTACTGCACTGCAGCTCGCGCAGTTGCTGGAGGCGCGCCTGGGGGATAGCTCGGTCTTCTATCCGGGACTGCCAAAACATCCAGGCTATGAGATCGCCAAGCGTCAGATGCATGCCTTTGGAAGTGTCGTCAGCTTCGATTTGACGACGCGACAGCGAGCAGAAACCTTTCTCAAACGTCTCGCATTGGTACGTGAAGCGACAAGCTTCGGCAGCGTGCATAGCACAGCCGAGCGTCGCGCGCGCTGGGGCGGTGATGCCATCAGCCAGGGGTTTATTCGTTTCAGCGTCGGCTGCGAGGCGGCGGCGGATATTCTGAGCGACGTAGATCAGGCGCTTCGATAGTCTGACGCTGCCACGCCGCGCGGTCGCCGCTTGAACTTGCGTTGCGCAGACCCTAACGTCTGTTCAGCTCAGCTTGGACAGAGGTAGGGAGTTCAGAATGAAGAAGAAAGGACCACGCGCTGTTCCAGACTTTTCGCGCAAACCGAAGCAAGTGCCGCAACCAGGCGCGCCGGAGCCCAAAACGCAGCCGGCGCCGCATCCGTCGGCTGCCGTATCGAAGCCGCAGGGCCCGCCGCTAAAGCCGGGACGGCGCGGATCCTAGCTCGTTAGGTGCCGCCTGGAGCATCGGCGACAGTCCGGCGCTGGTAGTACAGGACAAGGGCATCCTCTTCTCCGAGGATGTCGGCCGCGAAAATGTCTCCTAACGTGAGCGTTGCGTCGTGCCGCGCCATTGCCTGCAGGACCAGCGGCCGCTTGGAAAGCTCCGCTCGCAGCGAACGGATCGCAGTCTCATTCCTCCGCAGGGCAGCTCTATATGAGTCCGCGTCCGTCGGCTGCAGAAACGCGCTGATATCGTAGAAACGCACGCGATCCAGTCGCAGCGATGCTAGCGCACTCACGCGCGCAACCATCTCCGGCGAAACTTGCAGCGCGGAGAGTACTCCGGCGGATGTGGGCCGAAACGTCGCGACTGATCGGTTGCCGCTCGATGCCGTGCCTAACGCGTTGCCGTTGTCCACGTAGAGCACGAGTACGTTGAAACTCTTCCCCGTTTCCATCACGTCCAGAATCCCGGCCGCGACCACAGCATCGACAGTGAGCGATGGCCGACGATCCGCCAGAGCGCGCACCACAGGATCCTGCGCGACGAGATCCGCGCGCAGTGCCTCGATGCGCTCCACATTTTTCTCCAGCGTGGCGACATAGCTGCCGCGTCGCGCGCGGGCGATGAACGGCCGCACATCTATTATGCGAATCCGTTCGCTCGTAAACGCGCCGAGATTCGCGAGTCGCGCGCTGACACGCGCGGAGTTATTGATCGCCGCGACGACAGTTTCGACTGTGACTTGATTGCGCACTTCGCCACGCGATTCGCGTCGCGTGATGCGCTGCGCTTCAAGACCATTTGATATGAAAAGCGCGAGTGCTAATAGCCGCGCTGTCTTCAGAGTGCTCGTCATATAGACCCGCCTGCTCAACGCTCGTACCAACTGTTGAGCATCTTCGGGGCCACCGACGCATTCTGGTCGAGCACGCTGGACCGCTGAGTTGTCCCTGGCCGGCGACATTATGTCGCAGTTCGCTCCTATAACCGCGTGCCTGCGCGGCATTTGGGACACTCGAACATTGGCACGAGTTCTGCTTTGGTCGAATGCACGAGGGAGGGCATGTATGGGCGACGCGTTATGTGCAAGGCAAGTCAGCGCGTCGCCCGCCTCTTGTGTAAAGAGTGTTGGAGCCTAACAAGCCACGGTTGACATGGAGGTATCATGAACCGGGAAGAAATGAGTGGTCGATGGACGCAACTGAAAGGCGAAGCACAGCGTCAGTGGGGCAAGCTCACTAACGACGACCTCGACGTTGTCGCGGGCGACGCGAAAAAGCTTGCAGGCAAGATTCAGGAACGGTACGGCAAGGCGAAAGACGAAGCCGAGCGCGAGGTCAATACCTGGATCGAGAACCGTTAGGCGTTCGGCGGAATCGCGCTGATCGATAACGGAGCGCGCGGCTGGACCGCTTTTTCAATAGATCGCAGGCCTGTAGGTGCAGGACCGTAGTAGCAGGAATCGTAAGGCACCGCCGGGGGACGGTGCCTTTCGGCTATCTAGGGGTCTGGGTTCCCCGCCTCATGGCGGGACTCCGATCTAGGGCCTTCGAGAGCTCTGAGTGACGAGCTTCCAGTTCCGAGTTCTCGATTCGACAGGGGCGCTGTGATCAACCTATCATTCTCGCCGCTCTGAGCTGGTAGCTCTGAACTCCAAGCTCCTTGTTTTGATTATGCACAATCGCCTAACGTTGCCAACGATATCCAGTCTTGCGAACGGTGAGGATATGCCGCGGCTGCGCTGGATCGCTTTCGAGCTTCCGCCGTAGCTCGGCAACGTGCGTATCGACTGTCCGGCTCACAACGTCGCTGTCGTAACCCCAAACCTCGTCCAGCAGATTCCGGCGCGAGGCCGCGTCGCCCCGGCGCCTGACGAGCGCCATCAACAGATCGAACTCCCGCGGGCGCAGCGCCACGGGGACCGCTCCGCGATAGACAACGTGAGCGCCAGGCTCGATGCGGATCTCGCCGAACTCGATCGTTTGCAGCATCCCCCCTTTTCCCGCTTCGGGCGCTCCTACACCTGCGGCAACGCCGTTCCGGACCCTCCGCATGATTGCTTCGACTCGCGCGATCAGCTCGAGCAGGCTGAATGGCTTGGTCACATAGTCATCGGCGCCGAGCCGAAAACCGCGCAGTTTGTCAGCTTCTTGGCCGCGGGCACTCAGGACGAGCACCGCCGTTTTGCTTCTTGGGCCGTCGTCTTCGCGTAAGGCACGCAGGATCTGGTAACCGTCGGGCCGCGGAATCATGAGATCGAGCACAACCAGATCGAAACACCCCTCGCGCACACGGGCGAGTCCGCTGTTTCCATCATACGCAACTTCGACCTCGTACCCCTCCAGCTCCAGGTTATGCCGCAGCCCGCGCGCCAGGTTGTGATTGTCTTCGACGATGAGGATGCGCATCACAGCTCCGCGGCGCGCGGCGGGTTCCCTTTGATCGCGACGTCTTGCACAGCTCGGGGGCCGAGACGGCAGGCGTCGGGGAGCGCGAGCACGAAGCGCGCTCCTCCACCAGGAGCATCCTCCACCCGAACGCTGCCTCCGTGCCTAACGAGCACGTCGCGCACGACAGCCAGACCGATGCCGCTCCCTACGATGAGTCGCTGCAACTCCGTCTCGCGCATGGCTCCAGCGAAAACGACCGAGTCGAGTGCGCCGATTGCTGGCTCGAGACCGTAGGCAGCGACGGGCTCTCCGCGGCTGTTGCGCCGGACGCTGAAATACACGACGCGCGGGCGTCCGGCGATGGAGCCCGTGATCGCGCCGTACGTTTGCGACCGCTGGTAGGTCTTCAGCGCTTCTGGCAGTGAGCTCACGATCCAGCGCTGCAGCTCCCCTACCACGACACTGTCACCGGCAGCGTCAAAGTCTCTGCTGCGCAGGTCGTCTGCTCGAAAGACGTAGTTAGGCGAAAGCACGGTGCGGCAATGGCACGCAATGGCGCTCGCAATCGAATCACGCAGCGCCTGCGCAGTTGGAAGAGCCGCCGCGGAAGACCGGCCACGACGAGGAGCATCGCGGCCAGTCGCGCGACGGTCGCGACCGCGTAGCGGTGTTCGCGCACGTGCGCCGGAGCAGTCCGGACTGCGGCGGCGGTCTTCATCCTTTCATGCTAGTCGACCCGTGAGGCGGCTCGGTTAGCGGTCTCTTCGCGTCACGTCAGAGTCCTGTGAAATGAACCTCGCACCGTGGTCCACGTAACAGAGTTTATCCCGCATGGCATCACTCATGTGGCGAAACCCTTTTCACGCGGGGTGAATTGCTGCGTGCAGACCGCAAGGCGCACGGTACTGCCGCTGCTCGTCGCGACGGCGCCGGCCCCCCCCGGCCCCCCCGGCCCCCGTGGCTGCGCAGCAGGTCCTCTCGCTCACGCGCTATCAGCTCACGCCGCACATCGATGTCTTCTCCGGATTTACGAACGGCAACGTGCTCGCCGTCCGCAGCGACAGCGGTACGCTCCTGGTGGACGCGCAGAGTGCGGCCGCTCCCGAAGCGATGCCGTCCAGCGGCTTCGCTGACTCGACTGTTCTCCCATTCGGTGCGGAGGAGGTACGCGTATACCACGCGCCTAACGCGCATGCCGATGGCGACGCGATCATCTGGCTCCCTCGCTCCAACATCATCCACCTCGGCGACATCTTCGAGCTCGCCGCGCCACCTTTCATCGATTGGTGGGTCGCCGGGTCCGCGACGGGAATGATCGCCGCGATCGACCGGATTCTGCCGCTCATCAACGAACGCACGCGCGTCGTCCCTAACGAAACTGTTCTATGCCGGCCTGTCGCGCGCTAGCGTAGCACCTTCGAGGCCGTGAGGTAGACGCGTTCGGTGCGGCGGCTCGCGGCGTTGTGCGCCCTCCCACTGGCTTGGAGCTGCTTTGGATCGACGCCGTCCGGCCCCACCGGCCCGGGATCCGGGGGCGCAGCTGCAGAGGCAATCGCCGGATCACGTGCTCCGTAAGTGCTCGCCGCGAATCCTCACCCATCTGGCAGTGCGATAACGAGCGGATCAACAGCAGTGATATGGCCCCGCCGCCTCCCATAGAGGAGCCGCGAAGATCGCTGTTCTCATTTCGTGAGCCCCGTGGCGACTTTTGATCTTGTGCTTGTCTAGATGGCGTTTCGGCTGGTGCCCCTGGACGTCGCCTCCTGGAAGCCGCATGATCTTCGCGCCCCATAGCGGTGCGGTCTCTCCGCCTTCCTTACACCCTCCCCCACGTAGTTCGGAGGATTCCATGGTTCAGCGAGTAGCTCAGCTGTTCGGGGTGGTCTTTCTCTTAGTAGGCATCCTTGGATTCGTCGCAACCGGAATGAACATGGATGCCAACATGGAAACAGCGCCTAAGCTGCTCGGCCTGTTCCCCGTCAACGCTCTACACAACATCGTGCACCTCTTGTTCGGTGTATGGGCGTTCGTGGCAGCCCGCACAGTGGCGGGAGCAGTGCAGTTCGCGAAGATCGGCGGTGGCATTTATTTGGTGCTCGCGATCCTTGGTTTCATTGCGCCAACGACCTTCGGCCTGATCCCCATCGGCGGCAACGATATCTGGTTGCATGCACTGCTCGGCATCGTGCTGTTGTACGTCGGCCTGACAGCTGGCAAGACCGCGCCAGCAACCTGAGCCTAACGAGATAGGCACCACAGCCGGCGTCGCAAGGCGCCGGCTGCGGGGGCGCTCGTTAGGCGACCATCACCGCATGCGTGCGCGGATGCAGCACGCTCCCGTAGATAGTGCCCACGAGTATGCCGAAGAGGATATGCTCCGCGATGAAAACTCCCACGATCGGCGCGCCCATGTTTACCATGAAGGGACCAGGCGCCGGCATCGGTTCAGGAATCATGTGATGGAGCTCGGGGAGTGCGACGAGCGCCATTCCTGCGATCGCCATGTGTACCACTGAAAAGCTGAAGCCTGCAGCTGGCCCCGCACGGTGCGCTACGGCCTCGAATCCTGCAGCATACAGGAGAGCAATGAAGATCGAGATAACGAGATGCAGCGCGAGACCAACCAACCATGCATCTTGCCCGACTGCATATCCCAACATCGTGCCGAGCAGCATCTCGGCGTTGTAGTCCAGTCCGCCGGCACGGGCGAGCCAACCCAGGCCCGTCATCGCCAGTCCGCCGACAATTCCAGCAAAGATCGCTTTGAACACCTTCATGCGTTCCTCCTGTCGCCAATCCCCCTCGCAGGCAGTGTGCCGTGCGCTGGCCGGTGCGTGAGACAGCGACCAACGTATGGCATGCGTAGCGACCTCAGGAACTTTCACGCCGATGCCGCGCTTGTGCATGCAACCATTCGCTCCCATCTGACGATGTATCTCGCCTACGCGCTTCTGGCGCTCGTCTCGAGTCTCGTTCTCAACGCGCCCGTGTACGCGCAGACCATTCCGTTCAGCCAGCGCGGCATGGTGGCGCAGACCGTCGGATTCACCGAGATCGTGGTGCGCTACGGTCGCCCCGTCGCGCGGGGGCGAGCGCTCTTCGGCGACTCCGCCATCGTTAGGTGGGATCGCATCTGGCATCCGGGAGCCGATTCAGCGACGCTGATCGCCTTCGACAAAGATGTGCAAGTTGAAGGACGCGCCGTCAAAGCTGGCGAATACACGATCTGGCTCCGGCCGCGCGCAAGCGGCGCGTGGACGTTTATCCTGAGCCGCGCGGCGCATGTCTTCCACACGCCGTACCCAGGCGAGGCGCACGACGCCCTGCGTCTCGAGATCGCCCCCGAGCGCGGCGCGCACATGGAGACTTTGGCGATCTATTTCCCGGTTGTGCTCCGTGATGACGCCGTGCTGCGCATCCATTGGGGCGAGACAATGGTTCCCATCAAGATCACGGCGCCGTACCGCCCACCAGCGTGACCTGATCGACCGTTAGGCAGCCTGCGCGCTACGGGTTCGCTCAGCTATCACGCGTGCGATGTACGCCGCGTCGCGACCGACGCCGTGGATCATGGTGGACGACAGCGCGTAGAGAAAATGTAGTCCAACGAAGTACAGGCCAGGTTCACTGGCAACGACGCCGCGATTCTGGATCGGCAGACCGTCCGTCCCAAAAATGGGGAGATCGATCCACGAAAAGCCGGGGCGGAATCCGGTGCACCACAGGATGTTCGCGACGTGCATAGTCCGACCTCCAACTCGCGGCCGGTGAGCGGTCCCGACTCGGGGATCGACTCTGGCTGAGTGAGCTCGCGCAGCTGTGCGGCGTCGGCCGCGGCACCTAACGATTCGAACGCGCGGGCCGCGGCATTCAACTCCAGGTCTGCCGCATCCTGGTCGCCTACGGCACGACAGGCGCGAGCGAGTAGCACGCTTGCACGCGCAGCTTCATAGGGCGCATTGAGGTCGCGCCACGCCGCGCACGCCTCTCGCAGCACGCTCAACGCGGCGCGCGGATCATTCTCAGCGAGTAACACAACGCCTCGCGAGAACGCCGCCGCCGCGTGCAGATACATCGAGTGGAGTTCCTTGGCAGCAGCCGTCAGTTCGTCGGCGGCTGTGCCGCAGCAACATCGTCGACGGCGAGCATGATCTCCACGTATGCCGGCAGCAGCCTTAAGCGTTGCTTCAGCTCCGCGGCTTCTTGCAGCGCACTGCGGATTGCCCCTTGAGCTGCGTCTCTGCGCCCTTGGGCAAGCCGCAATTGCGCCAATCCTGGTTGCGGCGTCCGTCCATACTCCGCCGTGCGTCGATAGAGCTCTTCGGCTTCTGCGAACTCCCCTCGTGCGCGGTGCAGCTCGCCGAGTTGATAATACGCCGCGCTCACCGCGCGCTCACCTCGCGCAGAGAGTCGGTCGCGCGCACGCACCAATTCACCAATCGCGTCGTCCCAGTCGCCGTGCAAGCGCATGATCTCGGCGCGGCGGATCTGGCATTGCCCGCGGAACGGCACGATGTCGGGGTTCGCACTGCACCAACCGCTCAGCGCAGTTGTCCACTCGTGCGCCCGACGCAGATCGAAGATCCCGTGACATGTTTCGATCACAGCGCAGTACACGAGTCCCGTGACAATTGGTAAGACCTCGCCCGCGGCAACGCCGACCATAACCTCATCTAGAAGCGCGACACCTCCGGACAGATCGCCAAGCAGAATCATCGACTCCCCTTGGCCAATCCTTCCGAGAGCGAGCAGATCTGGATCGCGAAAGCGAGCACCGATCGCGGCTGCTTCACTGAAAGCAGCATGCGCGCCTGCCGGGTCCGAATGCACGGTCTGAACAGCTTGGGGAACGAGCAGAAA
Source organism: Gemmatimonadaceae bacterium (assembly GCA_052388395.1). Classification (GTDB taxonomy): domain Bacteria; phylum Gemmatimonadota; class Gemmatimonadetes; order Gemmatimonadales; family Gemmatimonadaceae; genus DASYRX01. The sequence continues at coordinate 9,475 of JBQTIF010000249.1, forward strand.
GCCGCGCTCGACACAATCGCTGGCAGACTCGTCGAGCAGGCGTCGGGCTCGGGAAAGCCAGCCCCCGCCGCGCGACATCGCACCTCTGCTAAAGAGACTGAATCCGAGCCAGAATGCAGCGCGAGCGGCGCGCTGTAACTGACCGGCGCTGAGGAACTCGTTATGCGCCCGGGTGAGTAACTCTTCGCTTTCCTCGTCCTTGCCTATGAGGT
>JBQTIF010000250.1:0-15092 GCA_052388395.1 Gemmatimonadaceae bacterium
GGGGCACTGCGTCTTTGGCCCCGCCCACCACGGGCCCCCGCCCCCCGGGGCCCCCCCCCCAACCCACCCCCACCCCATTGATCCGAAATGAGCCGTCTGCCTCACGTTGTTGTGTTAGGCGGCGGCCCGGCTGGTTGTGGGGCCGCATATCAGCTGCGCCGCACGGGGAAAGCGACCGTCACGCTGCTCGAGCGGCAGGACGTCGTTGGCGGCAATGCCGGGAGCTTTTTTTGGGGCGACCAGTGGCTGGACTACGGCAGCCACCGGTTGCATCACGCCGTCGATCCGGATGTTTTGCGCGACATCAAGGACTTCTTAGGCGAAGACGTTAGAGATCGTGTGCGGCATGGCCGCATCCGGCTGCGGGGCAAGTGGCTGCATTTCCCAATTCAGACTGTCGATCTGCTCCAGCGATTGGATAAGAGGTTTGCGTTCGGCATGCTGCGCGACCTGGTTGCGCGCAAGCTGCGCAAACCGCCCGAGGGAGACACGTTCGCGTCGGTCCTGCGCGCGAACCTCGGGGCGACGATGTGCGAGCATTTCTACTTCCCCTACGCTCGCAAGCTGTGGGGGTATGAACCGGAACAGCTGTCGGGGATCCAGGCGCGCAAGCGGGTCTCGGCCGGCTCATTCGGGAAGTTGATCAAACGACTCATCAAGCCACCCGGTGGTGGGAACTTCTTCTACATGCGGCGCGGCTACGGCCAGATCTCCGAAGCCTATGCCAAGGCCGCAACGTCGTTAGGCGCCGACCTCGCGTTGGGCTGGACCGCCGCGCGGGTCGAGCAGTCGCAGGAGCCCGGCTACACATGGACGATCACGGCGCAGCGCAATGGCGAGTCGCGCCGCATCCATGCGGATCACATCTGGTCCACGATTCCCATAACGATTCTCGCGCGCAGCATGGCGCCCGCGCCGGACCAGCGCGTGCTCGCGGCGGCGAACGACATCAGCTACCGGCAGATGGTTCTCGTCTACCTGCAGCTCGACGTCGATCGCTTCACGAGCACAGACGCGCACTACTTTCCCGAATCCAATGTTCGCGTCACGCGGCTCTCGGAGCCCAAGAACTATTTCGGGTTGAGCGAGCCGCGCGGGACGACGGTGCTCTGCGCCGAGCTCCCCTGTTCGACGAGCGACGACCTCTGGACGATGGATGACGAGGCGCTGGGAAAGTTCGTGGCAGCTGACATGGCCCGCGCCGGACTCCCGCTCGCGCGACCACCGATCGCCATCCACGTGCGCCGTCTCAAGCAGGCGTATCCGGTGTATCTCAAAGGCTACGAAGTCCCCTTCGGAACGCTGGACAATTGGGCCGCGTCAACGCCCAATCTGTTGGTCTACGGACGCCAGGGTCTCTTCGCGCACGACAACACGCACCACGCGCTGTACATGGCGTACGCCGCGACGAACTGCCTCAATGGCAACGGCACGTTCGATGATGCCAAGTGGGCGGAGTATCGCAAGATCTTCGCGACGCACGTCGTGGAGGATTGATCGCGGCGCCCGCTATGCAGCAGCGACGGCTCGAGCCCATACCGTGGGTCGCGTTAGGCGCGCTCATCGCTGTCGCCGCTGTCGCCCGCGGCATTGGGCTCAATAGCGGGCTCTGGATCGATGAGATTTATTCGCTGGTGCGCTCCTTTCGCGCCCCACTCGGCGAGATCCTGACGCGCTATTGGGGGGACAATCATCACCCCCTGTACGCCGTGCTGGCGCACGTATCACGCGCAACGTTTGGCGAAGCAGCATGGAGCGTTCGGCTTCCAGCCTTGCTGTGCGGCGTGGCGACGGTTCCCGCACTCTTCGCGCTGGCGCGCCGTCTCGTTTCGCAACGCGAGGCGCTGCTGGCGTGTGCGTTGCTCGCCGTGTCGTACCATCACGTCTGGTTTTCACAGAACGCCCGTGGCTACAGCGCCATCGCGTTCTTTGCCGTGGTACTCACGTGGCTAGCGTTGCGTGGAGTAGACGAGCCGAACGGACGATCATGGTATTGGTACGCACTAGTTGGCGCGCTGGCCGCGTTCACCCACCTAACAGCTGTTCTGGTAGTGATTGGTCACGCCGCGGCAGTCCTGCTCTACCTCGTCGCTTTCAATCGGGCATCGCCGCTACGCTGGTTCTCGGCAAAGCGCGCCGCAGTTGGATTCGCGTTGGCCGCCGTTCTAACGGTCGCGCTTTACCTAGCCATGCTGCCGCAAGTCATCGACTACTTCACGAACCGGCCGTCGCAGTTGGTGGGGGTATCGACGACGCGGTGGGCCGTTCTGGAAGGGGTACGCGTCCTGTTGCTTGGGTTGAGCGGAGGGGTACTGGCGGCAGGGGCCGTCGCACTCACGTTAGGCGCGCTTTGTGTCATCAGCGGCCTGCTTAGCCTGTGGCGCCGCTCGCCGGCATTCGTCCTTCTCGTCGTTATGCCCGTTCTCGCAACAGTCGTTGGCGCGGGCCTCGCCCGCGGAACGATGTACCCTCGCTTCTTTTTCTTCGCGATCGGACCCATGCTGCTCGTCGTCGTGCGCGGAGGCTTTGCAATCGCGGAGTGGATCGCACAGCGAGGTACGCTGCGCCGCTTCGCTGACGCGCGAGTTCTCGGCACGGCGGCAATCGCGCCACTTGTTGCGCTGTCGGCGCTGTCGCTCGTTCCGAACTACCGCTACCCGAAGCAGGATTTCGAGGGTGCGATGCGTTATGTGCTCGACGCGAAAGGGCCCAGCGACGCCGTTGTGTCGAGTGGAGTCCCGGCTGATCCATACACGAAGCTGTGGAATCTTCCCTGGCCCAACGTGGAGAGTGGCGAGCAATTGGCGCAGGCCCGTGACGCGGCGCCGCGCACCTGGGTGCTGTATACCTTTCCGCGCTACCTTGAACGACGCTCTCCCGCTATCGCCGACGTAATACGGCGCGAGTGCAAACCTGCGCGCGTCTTTCGCGGAACGGTGGGTGGTGGTGACATCGTCGTCTGTACGCTGGAGAAAGCGTGACGAAGCTCGTTATCCAGATCCCGTGCTTCAACGAGGCGACAACGTTGCCGGCAACACTGCGCGACCTCCCGCGCAGCATGCCCGGGATCGACGTCATCGAGTACCTCGTTATCGACGACGGGAGCCATGACGATACCGCGGCCGTTGCGCGCGCAAATGGCGTGCATCACGTACTGCACTTCGAACGCAACCGTGGGCTCGCGGCAGCGTTCGTGGCGGGACTCGAGGGTTCGCTCCGTGCCGGCGCCGACATCATCGTCAACACAGATGCCGACAATCAATACCAGGCGGAGCACATTCAGCAGCTCGTGCAGCCTATTGTCGATCGTAAGGCGGAAGTCGTAGTCGGTGATCGCGGAGTGGCTGCGCTGCCGCACTTCTCGTGGCTCAAGCGTCGGCTGCAGACCCTCGGCAGTTGGGTGATCGGACGCGCCGCGGAACTGGACACGCCCGATGCGACGAGTGGATTCCGCGCGTTCTCGCGCGAGGCGGCCCTCCGCACGCTCGTGCTGAGCAACTACTCGTACACGCTCGAGACGCTGATTCAGGCGGGGGCGCGTCGCGCGGCCGTGACGTTTGTGCCGATCGGCATCAATCCGCAGACACGGCCATCGCGGCTGATGAAGAGCATCCCGCACTACATCCGCAAATCCGGGATCACGATCATCCGGGCGTACGCGATGTATCAACCGCTGCGCATTTTCTCAGCGCTTGGCGGTCTCCTTATCGCGTTAGGCGTCATCCCGGGCCTGCGCTTCCTGTATTTCTATCTGTTTGGTGATCGCGTCGGGCACATCCAGTCCCTTATCCTCGCCGCGATACTCATCATCGTGGGCTTCCAGGTGTTGCTCATTGGGCTCGTTGCCGATGTGATCGCGAACAACCGCAAGATGCTGGAAGAAACGTTGTACCGCCTGCGCAAGCAGGAGCTTGATGCATCGGCGAGCGGCGCTGCTGACGGCGCTGAAGCGTTAGGCGCTCGGCGCGGAGTCGGCGACTCGCGCTGGTGAGCGCCACAGAGCAGGAGCAGAAGCCCGTGCCACTTTGGCGCCGGCCGCTGGTTCGCATTGCGGCCAGTGCCGCGATCCTCGGGCTCCTCTTCGTAGCGCTCCCGTTCAAAGATCTGCTCGATGCGTTGCGGCGCATGCCGGTCTGGGTCTGGCCGGTCGCCATTGTTGCATATCTGGCGCTGCACCTCATCGGCATCGCGAAGTGGCGGCTGGTGACGAACACCGCTGGCGCGGGACTGTCGTTTCGAACCGCGGCGCGCGCGTATTATGCCGGCCTGTTCGGGAACACCTTTCTCCCGTCCATTGTGGGCGGAGACGTTATTCGCGCCGGCGTCGCGCTCCCTGTGGTGCGATCCAAGAGCGGCCTGCTGCTCGGAAGCCTCGTCGATCGCGCCGGCGATATCATCAGTCTCGCCGCGGTCGCGGCAATCGGAGCGGTACTCTCCCCGCGCGCGCTCGATGGCAGGAGCCGCGCCGTCTTTCTCTCGTTAGGTGGCCTGCTGGCCGTCGCCGGCGTGGTCGGACTGATCGTTCTCACGCGCTTTCCTCTACGCCGCCTTCCATTCAAAGTGCGTCGCAAGCTCGTTCCGGTGCGCCGCGCCCTCCGCGCGACGGCCCAGCGCCCGCAAGCCATCGTCGGCGCGATCGCACTGGGAATGCTGCTGCAGTCACTGCTCGTTGTTCTCAACTACGTGTTAGGCCGCACCATTGGAATCGACATTCCGCTGTATGTGTGGCTCTTCGTCTGGCCGTTAGCCAAAGTCTCCGGATTGGCGCCGCTGACCCAAGGTGGTATCGGCGTGCGAGAAGCAGCGCAGGTTGTCCTCTTCGCGCCGTTCGGAGTACCGGGGGCGATGGCGCTCGCGGTGGGACTGGTGTTCGAAGCGATTATCATCGCGGGCGGACTGTTGGGCGGGCTCATCGCGTTCGCGTTAGGCCGCGGCAACGCGACGCCCGGTCTGCGGAGTTATAGGCTCTCTCCGCCTATCGCTGATCTGCCCGACAAGGGCTGATTCGAGCGCGCTATATATGGAATCCACGAAAAGCGCTGGCATTGATGGACCTGTGACGGCGCAACGCTCGAGGCTTGCTGCGGCTCTCAAGAACGTCGCTCTCATCGTTCTCGTTACGGTCGCTGCAATTATGCTCGTGGAGGCGGGACTTCGCGTGTTCGGTATGTATCGACCTCCCGAGTATCCCGAGAAACCGAGCCGTCCGGACCTGTTCGTCGGCCACCCGAAGTTCGGCTACCACCTCTGGCCGCTCAGCCGCATGTGCATGCGCTACCCGGCCAACACCCATCGCCTGGTCTCAGTCATCTCCAACTCCGACGGTTTTGCGAGCTCGCGCAACTTCGGCGAACCGGATCCTCGTCCGCGTGTGCTAGTTATCGGCGACTCCTTCACGATGGGCTTGGGCGTCAACGAGGGAACGCGCTACACCGAAGTCGTGGAAGACGTGGAGCCACGCTGGCGCGTCGACAACATGGGGATCGTCGGATGGGGGCTAGACCTGATGGTGCGTGCGCTCGAAGCGTTAGGCGAGAAAGCCAAACCAGACGTCGTTGTTTTCGCGGTCTATACCGAGAGTCTCGCACGCCTGTCTCCTCGCTGGCAGGGGCAGGCACCCACACCGTTCCGGAAATACAAACTCGTCGACGGCACGCTCGTTGACACGCCGCCATTCCAGCTCTCCTTCTGGCATAACCTGCACGTCTCTGAGCTAATGCGGACTGTGCAGGAACGTGTGGGCGGGACGCAGGTGCGTAACCAATATCCGCTGAACGAGGCTCTGCTCGACAGATTTCTCGAGCTGACGAAGCAGCTCAACGCGACGCCGGTGGTCGTGTTCTTCCCGGGAACGCATGACACTGTCCAAGGTCGCGAGCGTCGGGCGTTTCTGCGCAGCTGGGCGGAGTCGAAAGGAGTCGTCCACGGCGATTTCACCGACGTCGTGCACCGCGCTGGCGTAGAAAAGACCTACATCCCGAACAACTTCCACTGGGACGAATACGGCCATGAAGTAGCTGGCCGAGCGCTGCATGAGCTGCTTGCCACGCGTGTGCTGCGAGGCAAAGGAGCCGACATCGACACGCGCACGCTTCCTCCGCCACCGTGGCGCCAGCAGCGCTACGACTTTTGCAGTGATCGGAGTGACTCGACTCAGGGGAAGTGAAGTAGTCGGTGTCCCTTCCTTGCGCACAAACAGATGCAACGCCGGTAGCAGGAGTGACTTACATCACAACTAGCGTTCGATTTGCGGTCGCTGACGCAAATAAGGCTTGAACGAGAACTCCCGGTGTATAGCATGTTTCGTCAGCGGAAATCTTCGCCTTCCACGGCGTCCTCATAGATGATGGTGGTGACCAGTGCAGTTGCTCTTTTCTAGCTCGGCTTTGCAGCGGCTAGGCCTCGTTGCGGCTGCCGTAGTCATGGCATGCGGCGGCGAAAGTCAGGTCGCGGGAAACATCCTTCCGGACAATCGGATTACGCAGATCCGGATCGCGCCCAGCTCCGCATCGCTCGCCGCGGGCGATTCTCTAGATCTGAGCGCGACCGCGTACAACGCCGCAGGGCTCGCGATTCTGCCGGCGTCGTTCAGCTGGTCCAGTTCCGCGCCGACGGTGGCGTCCGTATCGGCAGTCGGACGCGTCACAGCCCTAGCGGCGGGCGCGGCAGCAATTAGTGCCACCTCCGCTGGTGTCACCGGTACGGCAACAATCGACGTCACGTTCGACTCTGTCGTCGCTAGCGTCGCAATAACTCCTTCCACTGCGACGGTCCAGGTCGGCTCGGTAGTGGCGTTAGGCGCCGTTGCGAAGAATGCGGCCGGGCGAGCAGTGCCTGGCAAGGTTTTTTCGTGGGCGAGCTCAGATCCCGCGACGGCGACGGTCGCGAGCGCCGGCGCCGTGACCGGTGTGGCAGTCGGGACGGCTACGATCACCGCCACGGCAGCCGGCAAATCCGCGACTGCGCTGGTTACGGTGAGCGCGCTCGCCGACACGGTTGTCGCCAACGTCGCGATAACTCCCTCGACGACAACGGTGGAAATCGGTGCCGTCGTCGCGTTAGGCGTTGTGGCGACGAATGCCGCCGGGCAGACGTTAGGTGGCAAGACCTTTACATGGACGAGCTCCGATCCGGCACGGGCAAGCGTCAACGCTTCCGGCGTGGTGACGGGCGTCGCCCTCGGCGCGGTTACAGTGACAGCGGCCACCGCTGGGAAGAGCGGAATAACATCGATTACGGTCATCCCTTTCTCGACGTCGACAGGCACGATCACCGTGAATGGGGCGCAAAAGTTCCAGACGATGAAGGGTTGGGAGGCTCTGTCGGGAATGGGGCATGGCGAGTGTGATGTGCGAGCGCAAGCGACGTATTTCCCACAAGTGTTCGACCGCGCGGTCAACGAAGTGGGGATCAACCGACTGAAGCTTCCCTTGCGCGCCGGCTACGAACATCCGGTCGATCTGTTCCAGCAGTTCGAGGCGGGGCTCATCACGTTCGATCAGTGGAAAGCCGCGATGTTCATCCCGCAGAACGACAACAATGACCCCTTCGTGATTAACCCAGCCGGGTTCAACTGGTCGCATCTCGACTACGGGATCGAGTCGCAGCTCCTGCCGCTAAAGCAGCGCCTGCAGGCACGTGGAGATGACCTTTGGTTTAGTCTCCAGTTCAATGGGGCGAGAGGGGCGGCCATGCATCGCGACAATCCCGAAGAGTATGCGGAGATTGTGATTGCAGCTTTCCAGCACATACGTCAGAAGTACGGGCTGGTGCCGAACTCGCTCGAGATCGTAAACGAGCCGAACCTCGCTCAGTGGGTTCCCGCTCCCGTGGGCCACATGGCCGTCGCAGCCAAAAGGCGACTCAATCAGGCCGGGTTTTTCCCCGAGTTCATCGCGCCCAGCGCCAGCGGCATTGCCTCGACCATCATGTTCTTCGATCAAATCACTCCGATTCCAGGAGTGACACAGACGCTAACCGACATCGCGTATCATCGTTATGGCGGCGGGGCGACTACCAGCCAGCTTCAAGCCGTGGCGCAGCGCGCGGCGCAATACGGTATGAGCACCGCGATGACTGAACACGGCGGGAGCGGATACGACGTGCTGCACCAGGATCTCACTGTGGCAAACGTGTCGGCGTGGGAGCAGTTCGGGTTGGCCTTCTGCAGCGATCGCGATGTTGGAGGTGTGTACTTCCCGATCTACGGCGCGAAGATCGGGAGCAATTCGCCTAACGTGCTGACTGGGGCGATGACCAAGTTCCTGAGACAGTACTTCCGTTACGTCGCGTTACGTGCTGTGCGAGTTGGGGCGGCGTCCGCCGATGCGCGTTTTGCGCCGGTGGCCTTCCGCAATGCAAACGGGAAGTACGTCGTTGTCGTGAACGCGGCGGCAGGTGGCTCTTTCACCGTAGGCGGACTGCCGGCCGGGACGTACGGGATCGACTACACCACGGCGAGCGAGTATATGCGCGCATTGCCGGACGTAACGATCAGTGGTAGCCAACCCGTTTCCACCAGTATCCCCACCACCGGCGTCCTCACGATTTTCGCGAAGTAAGACCCCGGGGCGCCTAGCGCTTCAATCTCTGCTCGGTCCGGGCCGCTCATACGCGCCCGGGAGGCCGTACCCCGCCACGTTGGCCGCGAGTGAGATAGCGGCCACGACTATGTCTCGTATCTTCCCGAGGTCTACCTCGGGACGCATGGTACGAGACTGGGTATTGCTGCTGCGACCGGCGCAGTGGACCAAGAACGGGTTCGTCTTGGCGCCACTGCTCTTTTCGGGTCGCAGCGTTGAGGCGGGTGTGGCATTGATTGCCCTCACGGCGATGGTAGCCTTTTGCCTAACGGCAAGCGGCGTTTACGCACTCAATGACATCATGGATCGCGTCGAGGATCGCGCGCACCCGGTAAAACGCAGTCGACCTGTTGCAGCAGGACGCATTAGCGTGCGCTCTGCATTGGGCACTGGCACCGCGCTCGTTATTGGCGGGGTCACACTGGCATCAATGATTTCGCTGAGTGTTGGAGTGGTGCTCGGCTCCTATGCGCTCTTGGCAGGACTGTACATGATCCGGCTGAAGCACGTGGTACTGCTGGATGTGTTTTCCATCGGAGCTTTTTTTGTTCAGCGATTGCTCGTGGGCTCCGCAGCCATCGGCGTTCAATCGTCATTCTGGCTTCTGCTATGCGGTGGCCTGCTGGCACTCTATCTGGGCTTTGCGAAGCGCCGACATGAGCTCGGGATTCTTGGTACCTCGTCTAGCGACCATCGGCGCGTACTAAGTCACTACAGCGCCCCATTCCTGGACCAGATGTCCGGCGTGTTGTTAGCTGTGACGCTGGTGTCGTATCTGATGTTCAGTCAGCTCTCGTCCACCGCAGCCGCAGTAGGCACGGACGAACTCGGATGGAGTACCGTTTTCGTTCTGTACGGCTTGTTCCGCTACCTATACCTCGTTCACGTCCGCGCACAAGGAACGCCAACGGACACGATTCTGGCCGACAAGCCGCTGTTGGTAGCAGTTGGGTGCTGGTTGGCTTACTGCGCCTGGCTTGTTTACCGGTGAGCCGTCACAGCGTGGCAGAAACCCGCTGATGTCGTTCAAGCCGCTGCTGCAAGTCGGGCCATTGCGGCGCGCCCTTTACATGTTGGCGCGATGGCGCGTTACAGAAAAGATGGGCGCGTTGAGCCGCTACCTGGACAAGGATGCGAGTCTTGTGGAGGTAGGCGCGGGAAACTGCGTGCTGTGCGAGCAGCTACGTCTGCGCGGTCATGAGGTCGTCGCTCTGGACGTCGAAAACCTCAGTTTCATCGACGATATCAGCCCCGTCCTGTACGATGGTTTCGTGATGCCGTTCGCGGACGACACCTTTGATGTCGCGCTGTTAATCACGGTATTGCATCACTGTATTGAGCCTAACGCCGTACTCGCGGAGGCGCGGCGCGTCGCCAAACGCATTCTCGTGATCGAGGAGATCTACGAGAATCGTTTCGAGAAGTACGCCACATACGCGATCGATAGCGTCTTCAACTTCCAGTTCTTCGATCATCCCCGTTCCAACAAGACGGATGCGGGATGGAGAGCTGCGTTCCGTGAGCTGGACCTAGAAGTCACTGATGTTGTCTATTCGCGCTCGATCGGTGTGCTGCGCCGCGTGACCTACGTTTTGGAGCGAACGTGACGTCTTGCCTTACGCGGCATGATGAGCGCTAACGCGCGATCGAGCTCTGCGTGGGGCGCGGGAAGACGAAACGCTCCTGCGGTTCGAGCGCGCTGCTTACGGCATTCTCCATAAGAAACTGGAACGCGATCTGGTGTTGATTCACTGTAATCGCTGTCACTGAACAGGGTCGACCGCCACGTGAGCGCGAACTGAGCGTTCCGCACACGGAGACAAGGATAGTGTGGGGCGCGGCGCCGTTGTTTTTCTGCTCGACCGCTTCGACGCGTTCCTGATGATCGTGGCCGCAGAGCACCAGCTCGCAGCGCGCGTCGGCGAGCGCGGACAGCACCGCGCGGTGATTCGTGATGCCGAATCGTCGCGAGAGCTCCCCGCGCACTGGATTGTGGTGCATAACAACTGCACGCAAGTCGCCGGCGGGAATTCGACCCAGCGCCGCGCTGCAGCGCGCGAGTTGCTCGCTGGTGACGGCGCCGATAATGGACACGTCGCGCAGGCGTGGGGTCAGCGTATACGGCGCGACGCCGTGTGCTGTGTTGAGTCCGACGAACGTCGCGCCTGACACCTTTAACCTGGGTTCGAGCTCGGGTTGGAACCACGTACGATATTTGCGCGTGATTTGCTCCGCGCCGAACAGGTGCATGGGGGAGCGCCACCAGGCAACATCGTGGTTCCCTGGAACGGCGATCGTCGCACCGTATTGGCGCGCATACCTAACGATTGCAGCGCCACAGAGGAACTCGCCGATACGCGCGCGCTGCGCGAAGTCCCCACAGAATGCCACCACGTCGTAACGCTCGCGCGCGAGCAGGTCCTCCAGCGCCGCCGCAAGAACGGGACGCGCGCGCGACGCAAAGTGCAGGTCGCCAACCTGCAGGATCCGGAGTGAGTGAACTCCATTCGCGGGCACGTCGCCGGCAGCGTTCACGGAAGGTCGTCAGCAACCATAGGCAGGTGCTCTCCCTGGCAGGCCGTACCACCTAACGAATCACGATTCTCACTGCTCGCCGGCACCTGATCCTTTCGAACTATCTTCAAAACGTGATGCTTTTTGGAAGAGCCGCCACACCACGGGGACCTTCGTTAGGTCCACCTGATAATTCCGTCTCGGCGCTCCGACGGTTCGGTGCATCGTCTCGCGCGGTGTGGAGTAGATCCGGCTGCGCCAGTCTGTTGGCGGCGGGTTGCGTCCCTCGGCGCGCCACTGCGCGGTATCACGCACGAACACCGAGATCGTGTCGTCGCCACCGACGCGCACTAAGCCCGCCGGCGCCGGCGCTGCTGCGGCAACTGCAACGTACTGCGCGGTTGCAGGGTCGGGCTTGCATCGGGCCGCGTAGTAGTGGATTGGGCCGGGCTGGAGCAAGAGGTCGCGATCGGGACCCGAGCCGGCGCTGACCCTGAACAGCAACCGCAACGGCTCGCGCGCACGCAGCGTGACGCTGTGACCATCCCAGTCGCGCAGATAGTCGCCCGCAAGGTACGCCGTTCTGCAACCGACCTGTCTCCTGGAGCGGTCCACATCGAAGCGTCGCGGGAGGGATAACCAGAGGCATGCCGCTGTGACGGCAGCCGCCAATGGCGCTGGCCACGAGATGGTCGCGCGCATGATCATGCGCCAAAACACGACCATCGGCAGCAGCATCACTGGAACGAAGTGATGCATCGCGACAAAACCCTGAATGTAGAAGAGCGCGAGATAACAGATACATGCGACCGTCAGGTAGCGCGATTCGCGATCCTGTTTACTCCACAACGCGAGCGAGAGAAACGGAAGGAGTCCCCCTGGAACCGCGGCGTACAACAGACGTGCGCCATCAGTGAAGGTGAGAAAGCGCCAGCGGTTTATTTGTCCAATAGTGTATGCCTTTGTTCCAGCGATGTGACCTACCCAGACCACGTCGTGCAGCAGCAAGATCACGATGCACAGCACCACGCCGTACGCGACATAGCGCAAATACGCAACACGGCGATCGTCACCAGCGATTGCGATACCGATCGCCAGTCCCATGAGGAATACCAGTTCCGTCGGCCGCGCGAGAAAGCCCATCGCGACGAACAGCAAGAGCCAGAGCAGCTCTCTTTTCCAGACGTACAGGACACTGGCACAAAGACAAACCGCCGTCAGCGTTTCGAACGCCGCGCCTGGCGATGCGATGTCGGCGGAGTACGGGTCGTAGGTCGAGTTGAAGCACATGGCCACGACGTACGTCGCAAGGGCGAGGACCAGAACGCCCTCTTCACCAACTCGCAGGCGCCTTGGCGCCTTCCACTCGATCAGTTCCGTTATGGCGGCGTAAAGAATCGGCAGGTACAGTGCAAGGGGAAGGCGTGCCGCCGCCTCAATTGGACCGAGGAGCTGTACGAACCAATGGACCGGCACCGCCATGGCAATCATGCCGGCCGATACGGTGCCCACGCCTAACGAATTGGGGAACCGGGGTGTCGCATGCCACGTGAGCGAATACCCGATCTCGAGGGCTTCCAGTCCGTCGCCCGTTACGTCTTGCCAGAAGAATAGAGGGATCAGCGCAGTAACCAGGACGGCGGGCATGAGCACGCTGACTGCAAGCCTGCGCTTGTCTTGAGCAGCGGATAACGGCCACTGCACAGCGCCGCGCGACGCGCGCCAGATCGCCAAAGCCGCGAGCGGCATATCCATCGCGATCTCGATCGCAACGAAGCGATTGAACGTGAGTTGCTCGACGGTCGTGCTCAGCGCCACACCGTGCGCGAGCACTCGTAAGGCGTACGAGGCGCCGAACGCCTTGAGCAGGAAGGCGCCGCTGCGCTCTTCCCCTCCGGCAGCGAGTACGAGCAGCATGCCGGGCGTTAATAGCATAACGACGCATGCCGCCACGGCAGCCCCGGTGCCCAAATAGAGCAGCACCGCGTGCTCGGGTACAAAATACGGACTTGAAGGCAGCGCCGCCGGGAACAACTCGCCGACGCGGACGAGAAGGTGTCGTCCCTGCGAGGCGAACAGCATGGTTAGGCCCGCGATAATTGAAACGCCGGCAACCTGCCACGTGGACGCGGCCCGCCTCACTGACACATGCACGAGGCTGGCAGAATCTATGCCCGCTGGGCCTAGCCACAATAGCGCGAGTGCCACCCGCGCGGGGGCTACGGTCTCGCCCGCCGATCGCGGCGATACGTTATTTCATGTCAACTACTTACCTGGAGCTATCGCTGTTCAGCCCTTGGCGCGTCAGCGCGCGTTGCACGCCTCGCGCGATGCTCTCGGGCGGGCGCCATCCGGTCAGCGACAGGAGGCGATGGACCGACACACCGCTCTGTTGCATCTCCTCCTCGCGACGCGGCAGTACACCGAACCGTAGCCTCTCCGGCGGAATGCCGCAGACGGCGGCCGCCGTTGCGACGAAATCACGCACCGACTGCATAACGCCGCTGGCGAGGTTCACGATCGTCCCGGCCTCAGCGGCCGAGAGCGCAAGCCGCAGGAGTCCTTCAGCCACGTCCTCGACATAGGCGAAGTCGCGCTGCTGCATGCCATCGCTGAGGGGAACCGGCACGTCGCTCGCCTTCGCCGCGAGGACGCTCGGAAGAAGTCGACCCGCATGTTCGCCCGGTCCATAGACTGTGAACAGTCGCGCGACCAGGGCCCGGGTGCCGCTTGCTCGTGCGCGCTGTACGAGCGCCGTGGTGCCGGCGAGCTTCGTTTCGCCGTACAGCGTGGTGACAGCCGTTGCGGAGTCTTCGTGCAATACGCCGCCGGTCGTTCCGTACTCGAGTGCCGACCCTGCATGCACGAGCCGCACGTGCGGCCAGCTGGTGCTGCCTAACGACGCAACACACTCGGTCAGCTCGGCCACCAGCTCGTAGTTCAGCCGCCGCGCGAGTGCGCTGTCGCGCTCCGTGCGGTCGACGCCATAACCGATCAAATTGAAGACGACGTCCGGTTCCAGTGCCGGGAGCCACGTGTTCACCATGGCGTTGGCGCTATCGCGCGCGATGATCTCAACGTGTGCGGCAGCGTCGCCTAACGCTTCTTGCACGGCGCCGCGATCGCGACCGACGGCCAGCACCGTGGCGCCGCAATCCGCCAGCAGGCGCGCCGTCCAGCGACCTATAAAGCCGGACGCGCCCAGCACGACCGCGCGTCGCTTGGCAAACGCCGACGACCAGTCGTTCACGCGCGCGTGGCCGTGACGAGATATGTCGGCGCCACAGCTCGCATCACCTGCCCGGCGATCGGGAGACGCTTGACTACATGATATGCCGCGATGGCAGTCTGCATAACGAATGGCTGCGAGCTCGCCTGCGCTGCCGAAATATCCGGGAGCCGGATCGCAATATCTCTGAAGCCTGCGTCTTCCAACGCACGCCGTAGCAGGGCGCTCGTGAACAGCGTGCGCCGCGGAAAGACCTTCCCGGCACGCGCTGCGTGACGCTTAAGCCAGTCGTCAGGCCACCAGCCGCCGGCCAAGACCCCGAGATGTGGATCCGGGCCTAACGAGCGCTTGTTAGGCGTCGTCAGCCACAATCGACCGCCGTGGCGCAGCACGCGCGCCAGCTCGTGCAGCGCCTGCTCCCGATCGGCGGCATGCTCGAGAATCGACTCCCCCGCGACACGCGACACCGTACCATTCCGAATCGGGAGTACCTCGACGTTGGCGCACACCAAGGGGATGTCGACACCTGCTTCGAATGCACGCTTGCGGGCCAGGACCAACCAGCGCAGTCCGACGTCGACGCCGACAACGCGGAAGCCGCGCCGCGCCGCGATGATGGCGAGCGGCCCGGTGCCGCAGCCGACGTCGACGATCGACGCTCCTGATGACAGTTGCTCGCCGCTGCGCTGGTCCTGGCGCGTCCACGCCGCCAGTGTCGCCGCGGCACGGTCGCCGGCAGCGAGTGTCCCGTGCGTGAACATCGCCAC
>JBQTIF010000251.1:0-6249 GCA_052388395.1 Gemmatimonadaceae bacterium
TCGCGGGTCTTGTTGCAGGAGTTTCCGCGGCTCCGGAAGCAGTTCTGGGGACGGCACGTGTGGGCTCGTGGCTATCTGGCGGTGTCGAGCGGGACGATCACGGATGAGATGATTCGGGAGTACATAGAGGAGCAGGCGGGTGAAGCGATCGTGGACGACAGTCGATTTCCAATCGACAGTAGTTAGGCGGCTTCAGCCGCACAGAACCCCTCGCCTTATAGGCGAGGGTCGTTCAGCTCTTAGACAATCGCCTGTGAGGCACGTTAAGAGCTAAGAGCTAAGAGCTAAGTGCTATGACCGAGTGTGTCATCCGTCACTCCGTGACGGGGATTAGAGGCTGGCAGTCAAAAAGCACACCTAAGTGCCGCCCACAGGCGGCCAACGTGAGGTTCGTAATGGCAAGCAAGGCCGCCGCCGCGAGTTCCGTCAATCTCAGATCCCTGCTCGAAGAAGTCATCGAGCGGGAAGCTTCGGATTTGCACGTCACAGCTGGCGAACGCGCAAAAATCCGGATCGATGGTGAGATCGTGAACTCCAACATCGACTACGTCCTCACTCCGAAAGACACGCTGCAACTCGCCTACTCGGTGCTCACGGAGAATCAAAAGAAGCGCTTCGAGCTCGAAGACGAGTTGGATTTCTCATTCGGTATTCAGAACCTCGCGCGCTTCCGCGGCAACGTCTTCAAACAGCGCGGCTGCGTGTCGATGGTCATTCGACAGATTCCATTCACAATCCGCACGTTCGCCGACCTCGGTCTGCCCGGCGTCATCGCGCGTATGGCAGAAAAGCCGCGCGGCCTGGTGCTTGTGACGGGGCCGACAGGATCCGGAAAGTCTACGACCCTGGCGGCGATGGTCGACAAGATCAATCGCGAGAGAGCAGGGCACATCATAACGGTGGAAGATCCCATCGAGTTCATCCACCGGCACCAGGCGTGCATCGTCAACCAGCGCGAAATCGGGACGGACACCAAGTCGTTCGCTAACGCGCTCAAGTACGCCTTACGCGAAGATCCTGATGTGATTCTCGTCGGCGAAATGCGCGACCTGGAAACGATCCAGGCGGCCCTAACGATCGCCGAGACCGGACACCTGGTGTTTGCGACGCTGCATACGAACTCCGCAGCGGAGGCAATCAACCGAATCATCGACGTCTTCCCGAGCCATCAACAGTCGCAGGTACGAGCGCAGCTCGCGTTCGTGCTCGAGGGCATCGTGACGCAGTGTCTGTTGCCAAAGGCTCGCGGCCGTGGTCGCGCGCTCGCGTGCGAAGTGCTCGTGATCTCGCCAGCTATCCGCGCGCTCATCCGCGATGACAAGATCCACCAGATCTACTCGATGATGCAGTCCGGAAAGAAATATGGAATGCAGACGCTCAACGACGCGTTGTACCAGCTCTACGTGTCGCGCGAGGTCACAGAAGATGAAGTGCTGCGCGTGTCCAGCGATCCTAACGAGTTGATGCGTATGCTTGGCCGCGAACCGTTTGACGACGGGACGCTCGAGCTGAATCCGAAGGACCGGTTGAAGAACTCGAAGCGGTCCGCGTGATACGAATCCCCACGAGGTAGAGAGAAGCAACGATGCCAGCATTCACATACACCGCGCGCACGGCGCAGGGCGAGCTCAAAACGGCGACGATCGATGCGCCGACTCGCGAAGACGTGGTCGCGCAGCTCCGCCGCCAGCGACTCAGCGTCGTCAAGGTCGACGAAGAGACCAAAGCCAAGAAGCCGCGCCGCGGATCAGTCAAGATGCGCGACGTGGTCATCTTCACGCGGCAGTTCTCGACGATGATCAACGCCGGCCTTCCGCTGGTGCAGGCGCTCGACATTCTGGCAAAACAGACCGACAACAAGAACCTCTCCAACGTCACGCGCAGCGTGGTGTTCGACGTCGAGAGCGGTCACACGGTCGCCGACGCGTTAGGCAAACACCCCAACGCGTTCAGCGACCTGTATGTCAACATGGTGGCGGCCGGTGAGGCTGGCGGTATCCTCGATACCATCCTCATGCGCCTTGCAACCTTCCTCGAAAAGAACGACGCACTCATCCGCAAAGTGAAAGGCGCGATGATCTACCCTGGTGTGATCATGAGCGTGGCGGTGATCGCAATCGCGGTGCTGCTGCTCTTCGTTATCCCTGTCTTCGAAACGATGTTCGCTAGCGTCGGCCTGGCGCTGCCGCTCCCGACGCGAATCGTGATGGGGCTGTCGCGCTTCTTGAAGGGGTACTGGTGGGCCATCGGCGCCGGCGGTTTCGGCTTTATCGTGCTGTTCCGCCGCTACTACAAGACGTCCGGCGGGAAGCTCACTGTCGATAAAATGATGCTCAGGATTCCCGTGCTCGGTGACGTCTTGCGCAAATCGGCCGTGTCGCGGTTCACCCGCACGCTAGGCACGCTCATCTCGTCCGGCGTCAGCATCTTGGACGGCCTCGAGATCACCGCCAAGACCGCAGGAAACCGCGTCATTCAGGACGCGATCATGGCATCGCGCTCGAGCATCGCATCTGGTGAAACGATCGCGCAACCCCTGCAGAAGTCCAACGTCTTCCCGCCCATGGTCATCAGCATGATCGCGGTGGGTGAGCAGACGGGCGGACTGGACGAAATGCTTTCGAAGATCGCCGACTTCTACGATGAAGAAGTGGACGCGGCAGTAAGCGGCTTGCTCTCGCTCCTCGAGCCGGTCATGATCGTATTCCTTGGCGTCGTCGTCGGCGGCATGGTCGTCGCGATGTACCTGCCGATCTTCGACATGATCAACGCGGTGCAATAACCGCCTCCTTCGCAAATCACCGCCCCGGCCTCAAAGGCGGGGCGGTTTGTTTTTCTCCTCTAGACGCGACGGATCGGCTGGGCGCATGCCGTTAGCTAGGGTGGGATCACTCGTCGGTGGGCATCCCGCTTCGGCGGCGGAACGCACGTCAATTACGCTTCGAGATCGCGCCTTTTCGTGTGAGAAGGTGTGTGTCCGACTTCTGGCGCGATCTCTCGCTCGTGCGACGCCGCCTCCAGGGATGCCCACCGTCCTCGCGCTCTTCGTTAGGCACGACAGCGAGGATGGCGGGGTATCCACGAAGGCAGCGTCACACGCATGCTACGATGCAGTGCGCATGGTGACTTGCTCGGGACTGTCCGAGTAGGTCGAGCATGCGTGTGTCCCGCTGCCGGCGCGGGATACCCCGCCGACGAGCGCGCCGCACCCAGCCGACCGCCAAGCCGCTTACAGAAATAAGAAGGTCAGTAACGACGTTCCTCTTCGCCAAAAAACGGCCGTCGCTCTAGTGGCGGTAGGTCGGCGTCAGGTTGCGGACGATCCGCCGGTTCAACCGCACGTCGCACTTCGCGCTCCTCTCCATGCAGCGCATCGAGGTTGATCGATCTGTCGGCGAGATCCGTCAGCGTCTCGTCTGCTTTCTTTTCCTCGTTGAGCGACGTCTCCAGCAGCGTCTGATGCCGGTCGTATCCAAGCAGACCGGCGAAGCTGCTCAATGTCCCGTAGCCGGCGATCTCGTAGTGTTCGACGTGCTGCGCCGCGTCGATGATCGCGGCGTCGATCACGCCAGGCTGCCCCTTCTCACTGGCGAGTTCGTCGGCTTCGTCGAGGACCCCGGCCATTCCTTTGCACTTCTTGCCGCGGGGACTCTCATCCAACTCTTCGAAGATCATCTCGAGACGAGCCGCATGCTGACGGGTCTCATCCAAGTGGTGCTCGAGCGCGGCGCGAAGCTCTGGGTGCTCCACGCGTTCGATCATCCGGGGCAGTGCTTTTAGGATCTGGTTTTCGGCGTCGCGCATATCGCGCAGGCGCTCCACGTACAGCGTGTGTAGGGACTCAAGCCGCATTGCAGTCCTCCTCAGATAATGGGGCCGCCAGGAAGAGCCGCAAAGACTGTACGAGCGTGCACGGAACGCATGGGATCGCATGACAACTTGTCCCCGATTTGAACGCCTCCCGCTGCGGCAGAGTCGCTGAGAAGTTCGCAACTGCCGACTACACAGCACGATACGCGACGTGCCCGTGCACTCGCCTAGCGACTCAGCATGCTCGGCGCGCTGATTGCGTTCAGCGCTGACGACTATGTGTCGCGATGAGTTTCGTGAGACCATTCTTTGCTAGCCTGCCGCACACCAACGCGCGAATTGCCATCGTCAGGCTTTGCGACGCGACATCGCTCCTGTGTGCTATCCCCGCGTTGCGCGCGTTACGGGCCGCGGCACCGACGGCGCACATAGCGCTGGTGGGGCTCCCTTCGGCCGCTGAGCTAGCGCGCCGCTTCGCGACATACATCAACGAGTTTATCGACGCCACCGCGTATAAAGGTGGCGCGTCGTTCGACATCGTCTTTGAGCTACAAGCGCCACTTTCAGATGTGCAGGCGCATCCGGTTACGGCGCGGCTCGGTGCGCGATGGGTCGCTGCCTTCTGCAACGGATCACCTAACGGCGCGACGAACAACGCCGGGATCCGCGCGGAGTGGCCGGAGCAGGGTCCGGAGATTCTACGGCTGCTCACGCTCATCCGTGCGGCTGGCATCCGGGATCAGGGCGACACGCTCGAATTCCCGTTTCACGCGGCCGATCGCGCTGAACTTGAATCGTGTCGCGATGCGCTGGCGCTGCTAGGCGGTCCCTTCGTTTGCATTCAGCCGGGCGGCCGCGAGCCTGAGCGTCGCTGGCATGCCTCGCGCTACGCGCGAGTGGCTGACGCGCTCGCCGGTCACGGGCTTCGCGTGGCGCTCACCGGCACTGAGGCCGACCAGCCGATCACGGCCGCCGTGGCGGCGCGCATGCGCTCTCGGCCGATCGACCTGGCCGGTCGCCTAACGAGCGGGCCGTTCGCGGTTCTCCTCGATTACGCCTATCTCCTGATTAGCAACGATACGGGTGTGACACGGCTCGCCGAAGCGATCGGCACACCGAGCGTGACGATCGCCACAGGGGCCGAGGTGCCGCTGTGGCGTCCCTCGGATCGCGTCCGCTACCGCGTTCTCTGGCTTCCGGGTACAGAGCGGCCATCCGTCGAGCGCTTGTACTCGACGTGGCCAGATAACGCGAGCGGCATTTCCGTGGAAGCGGTGCTAGATGCATGTGACGTACTACTCGCGGAGCCGGCGCTCAAACAGCGCGCAGCGGTTCGCGCACATCTAGCACGGCTCCGCCACGAAGCTCGACTCACCCGTTCCGTTGGTTCACCGCAACGCCACATAGAGGCACCGATGGTGCGACGCGCATCATGAGGGCACCTGTCATGACACCAAACGGCAGCCGGCCCTTCATCTTCTTCAACAAACCCGCGCTGTTGTCCGGCCCACCGTTCAATGTGGATCCGACGCGTGTGCGTTTCGCCGCCGGGTGGACGCTCGGCGTCGAGCGCTTGTACCATGGCGGTTTCGCGCTCGCCATCATCTCGAACGAGAGTGGGATCGCCTTCGGCTACTACGACAACCACACGCTGGAAATACTGCACCGTCATGTCGCGGCGCGATTCGCCAGCCGAGCGTTAGAGCTGTCGGCGTTTCTGTATTGCGCGCACCATCCCGACGGGACTGTCGCGCGCTACGCTCGCTCGTGCGACTGTCACCTACCGCAGCCGGGGCTCCTTACCCGCGCGGCGACTGAGCTAGGCGCGGACCTCCAGCATTCCTGGCTTATCGGCTCATCGGCCGATGACGTCCTCGCGGCGCGCAATGCGCGGTGCCGTGCCATGCTCGTGGACAGCGGGCATGAACCGGAGCTGCTGGTAGCACGCCGTCTGGCGCAGCCGCATCGCGTGGCTCCGGACCTTATCACCGCGGCCGGCCTCATTGTCGACGAGGCACACGCCGAGGCCGCCGCCTAACGAATTATTGCTGGAGAAGCACCAATGCTGTGGTTGATCTTTTATGTCGCCGTATTTTTGTGGCTCGTCGGCGTGATCGTTTCCGTCACGGTTGGTGGGTTGCTGCACTTATTGTTGGTCGTGGCTGCGGTCGCGCTCATCTGGGATCTGCTGAAACGCGGGCGACACCGGCCCGTCTAAGCGGGCGGCAGGTCTCCTTCCGCCTCCTGGCCATCGCGCGGCTGGCGCGGCGCCGTGGTGTCGCCGTCTGCGACGGGGCTGCTGCCTAACGCGTCCATCAGCACGCCGAAGGTCACGGGCTTCGCGAGGTGTACGTCAAAACCGGCCTCGCGCGACTTCTGCCGGTCGGATTCCTGCGCCCACCCCGACAGGGCGACGAGGCGCATCCCGTTCGCCCACGA
>JBQTIF010000252.1:0-2730 GCA_052388395.1 Gemmatimonadaceae bacterium
CACCACGGTCCTGCGAGCCGGTGTCGCGCTCACCTTCCCGATCAGCCCCGGTGCCACGCTGAGCGCGCTCATCATCCTCTCGGTTTCGCTGGCCACCCTGGCCTTCTTGTCCACCCTGCTGGCCACCTTGACCACGCTGCCCACCCTGATTCTGTTGCCCGCCCTGTTGCGAGCCCTGCTCTCGATCATCAGCCATTGTAGCAGCCCTCGCGGTCACTTGTTGTTCCCTAACGAGCAGACCGCAAGCTCATTGGGATGCAGTTGTAGTCGCGGCGAGTAGTGCGCCGGCCCTGTGCTCGCGCAACGCATCGCAAACGGTGGGCCCGCTAAAATGCTCGTGAAATGGACGCGGCCTCGGCAGCTGGCGGGAGCTACTGATCGCGCGAAGCTGCCGCCTGTTCGAGCCTATTGCGCACCGCGCGCGCGAGATCGTCCAGCGTATTTCGATCCCAGAGCCGTCGAGCTGTGCCTCCACATGGTCGATGAAGACGGACTCGAGCTTATGGAAGGCGGCGAGGCAGATTCGACACCGGCTGTTTTGTAGTTAGGCGCGCGGCTCGTCGTCGGCACAATCAGAGGACTTGACGAGGGCATCCAAGCATGGCACTATTCCCACATTTGATATATCCACTATGGCTATACCCAAAGCAGACAATAAATCGGAGCTGGGTGTGGACAGCGCCAGCGAGGGCGCGCTCCCGCTCACGCCGGCCGTGTTCCACATCATGCTGGCGCTCGCCGACGGCGATTCGCATGGCTACGGCATCATGCAGGAAGTCGATGCCATGACCACGGGGAAGATGCGCCTGGGCCCAGGAACGCTATACCGCTCCATGCAGCGCATGGAGGTGGACGGGTACATCGAGGAGCTGCCGCTCAAGCTCGACTCCGCGCACGACGACGAGCGCCGCCGTCGCTACTACCGCCTAACGCCACTCGGCAGCGCAGTCGCGCGCGCTGAAGCCGCACGCCTCGCAGCGCTCGTCGATGCGGCGATACGACGCAAGCTGATCCGGCGTAGCCGCCGAGGGTCGCCATGACGACATCACAGGTTCCAGAGGATTTTCACACTATTACGCCGCACCTGTCGTCCGCGGCGTAGCACAAGCGATCGACTGGTACACACGCGCCTTTGGCGCCAATGAGCTGCCGCGAAGCGCCGCCCCGGATGGAGAGCACATCATGCACTCCGAGTTGTTGTTGGGCGATTCGCGGTTCTTTGTCGTCGACGAATTTCCGCACATGCAGGTCTCGCCCGAATCGTTAGGTGGATCGTCTGTTACGTTGCATCTCTACGTGGAAGAACTCGACGCGTATATCGCCAAGTCGCCGGAGTACGCCAAGCCAATTCTGATCAAGTTGCGCGAGTTATTTCACAAAGCGTGTCCGGACATCGAAGAGCAGATCAAGTGGGGCGTCCCCTCCTTCGAGTACAACGGAATGCTTGGCGGGATGGCGGCGTTCAAGAAGTACGTCGGGTTCAGCTTCTGGAAGCAGTCGCTCATGCAGGACCCACAAAAGCTCTTCTCGAAAGAGACGGGCTTTGGCTCGGGGCGGATGACGTCAACGAGCGATCTGCCACCGGACAAAGTCCTCATCGCATACATCAAAGAAGCTGCGACACTGAACGACAACGACGTGAAAGTGCCCCGACCGCCGCGGGACAAAGTCGCGGCGAAGCGGCGCGTTCCTGCTGACTTCGCGAAAGCGCTCAAAGCCAACGCGAAAGCGCGCGCGACGTTCGCGGGTTTCAGTCCGTCCCAGCAGAACGAATACGTCGAATGGCTCACGGCCGCGAAGCAAGCAACCACGCGAACTCAGCGGCTTGAAACGTCCATCGAATGGCTCTTGCAAGGGAAACTGCGCAACTGGAAATACATGCGAGCGAAGTGAACCGTTAGGGTAGGTACGCGCGTTGCGTTTGAAGGGAGGGCCGCGACTTCTCGCGGCCCTTTCGTTCCTGCACATGAAGGCTTCAGGGCGCCGCAACGAACTGAAAAACGAGTCGCTGTGGAGCGCGCTCGCTGAGCCGCGCTCGTACGAGCCGCTGCGTCAAGATGCCGTTGCCGATGTGTGCGTGATCGGCGCTGGTATCGCTGGACTTAGCGTGGCGTACCGGCTTGCCCAGGAAGGAAACAAAGTACTGGTCCTCGACGACGGACGATTGGCCGCTGGAATGACCTCGCGGACCACCGCACACCTCGTGACCGCCGTCGACGATCGCTATTTCAATCTCGCTGAGCTTCACAACCACGAGGTCGCCACCGCCGTCGCCAACGCACACAAGTGGGCGCTCGATCGAATCGAGGCGACTGTGCAGCTCGAAGATATTGCGTGCGACTTCGAACGCGTCGATGGATACCTAACGCTCGCATCAGGAGACGAGCCACATACGCTCGAGCGCGAGCGCGACGCCGCGATCAGTGCGGGGCTCGGCGTGGAGCTCGTCGAGCACGACGTGTTTCCGAAGTGCGGTCCACAGATCGCGCTGCGCTTCCCGCGGCAGGCACAGTTTCATCCACTGCACTACGTGGAAGGTCTCGCCGACGCGTTGATACGGCACGGTGGACGCATCTGCGGCGATACGCATGTGGACGACGTCGCCGGCGGGGAACCGGTCGTGGTTCGTGCCGGAAATCATCTGGTCCATGCTGACGCTGTTGTCGTCGCGACTAACTCGCCATTCACCGAGCGGATCGCGATTCACACCAAGCAGGCGCCGTACATGAC
>JBQTIF010000253.1:0-25575 GCA_052388395.1 Gemmatimonadaceae bacterium
TTTAAATCTACTCTGACCCCTTTTTATCGGTGTGCCGTAATTTTCAATCGACTCTGACCCCTTTTGATCGATGTGTGGCATAGCGGGGTTCATCACGCCGGAGCATCGCTACATGGACGCTCGCGCGACCGTGCGGGCGATGTGCGACGCCATTCGGCACCGAGGCCCTGACGATGCAGGTTACTTTGTCGCCGGTGACGTGGCGCTCGGCATGCGCCGGCTCAGCATCATCGATGTCGCCGGAGGCCAGCAGCCCATCGCCAATGAGGACGGCAGTGTCCGCGTCGTGTTCAACGGCGAGATCTACAACTTCCGCGCATTGCGGACCCGGCTGCAGCGCAATGGTCATCACCTAACGAGCAGCTCCGACACGGAGACGCTCGTCCATTTGTATGAGGAGCTGGGCGACGATTTCGTGCACGAGCTGCGGGGGATGTTCGGATTCGCGCTGTGGGATTCGCGGCGGGAACGGCTGCTCGTCGCGCGCGACCGGCTGGGGATCAAGCCGATCTACTACTGGCCGCGCCCGGATCGCGGATTCGCCTTCGCGTCCGAATTGCGCGCCCTGCTGACCCTTCCCGACTTCACGGCCGACCTCTCGCCGACCGCGGTGGGCAACTACTTCGCGTTAGGCTATGTGCCGCACCAGCAGGCGATCTTTGCCGGTGTCCACAAGCTACCGCCGGGCCATCTCCTGAGCTGGGATCGCGCGAACGGCCTGACAGTCAAACGTTACTGGACCCCGGTGCGCGCCGAGCAATCAATGCGCGACGAGCGCGAAGCAATCGACGAACTGCGGCGGCTCATCGACGAATCGGTGCTGATCCATCTAGAGTCGGAAGTCCCGTTAGGGGCCTTTCTCTCCGGCGGGATCGATTCGTCCACGGTGGTTGCTTCCATGCAGCGACAGATGCCCCAGCCGGTGCGCACGTTCTCCATCGGGTTCAGAGAGCGAGCGTTCGACGAATCCGGGTACGCGGCCGAAGTCGCGGCGAAACTAGGGACGCAGCACACTGAGCTCATTGTCGAGCCAGACGCCGATCAACTTGTCGACGAAGTCGTTCGCGCGTTCGATGAGCCCTTCGCCGATGCGTCGGCGCTGCCCACGTACCTCGTGTCTCAGCTCGCACGTCGACACGTCACCGTCGCACTATCGGGCGACGGCGGTGACGAGCTCTTCGGTGGCTACACGCGTTATGCAGAGACGCTCAACAAGCAGCCGATCGGTTCTGAGTCAGTGCGCGATGCTCTTCGTGGCGTGGCGCGCCGACTCCCTCACGCAACGCCGTGGCGGAACCGCTTGCTGAATGCCGCACGAACAGCACGAGGGCGATATGCGTCCACCGTCGCTCTGGCGCTCGACAGCCGCGATGGAGGCGTGCTGCGCACCGAACTCGCACGACAGCTCCCATCGATGGATGCATTGCTCGGCAGATACTTCGATGAAGCGCGTGATTCCGGTCGGGATTTCGCGACGCAACTCATGCTGGTCGACGCGATGTCCTATCTCCCAGACGACATCCTCACAAAGGTCGATCGGATGAGTATGGCGCCGTCGTTGGAGGCTCGCGTGCCGTT
The DNA here is from genome assembly GCA_052388395.1 of Gemmatimonadaceae bacterium. Classification (GTDB taxonomy): domain Bacteria; phylum Gemmatimonadota; class Gemmatimonadetes; order Gemmatimonadales; family Gemmatimonadaceae; genus DASYRX01. The sequence goes on from JBQTIF010000253.1 coordinate 1,579, forward strand.
GCTCGACCACGTAGTCGCTGAATTTGCCTTTTCGCTTCCGACACGACTCAAGATGCGCGGAGGCGAGAGCAAGTGGCTCTTGCGCCGTGTGATCGACGGCAGCGTTCCAGCAACGGTGCTGAATCGACCGAAGATGGGCTTCGGCGTGCCGCTAGGTCGCTGGTTTCGCCATGAGCTGGCGCATCGCGTGGAGGCGCTCAGGGACGCGCAGTCGCCGATCTATGAGTACGTCGATGCGCAAGCAGTCAGTCGCGTGATCGGCGAGCATATGGTTAGGCGGCGCGATCACTCAACGCTGCTTTGGCGACTGCTCGTCTTCTCGCTGTGGCGGGCCGCGCTCGGACGCGGCGACTTGTCGCGCCCCAACCGTTCGACCGAAGGCGTCGAACTCATTCTCTCGCGCGCCGTCAGTTAAGCGGTTGCGCGCATCGCGCGCGAAAAAATAGCGTCCACAACAACAGATCGGACATATTGTCCGCCTAACGTGGCCACGATTACTGAATCGCTGCGCTTTTGGTGACGCACGTCACTGCGCGAGGCTCACAGCGGACTATTTTGCCGCCCGTCAATCGATCGGAGAGCCAAAGCGTTCACACGGTGCGAACGTGATCAACGTGCTCGATTTGAATCTGCGGTAACGATGCCGTGAACATGACTGCATCTGAGTTTCCCACCGCAGCAACACAACTGATCGGCAGGATCGCGGCCTTCCTCGCAGAGGGCGCGCGACAAAGGCAAACCCGGCGAAAGCCGGCGACGCAAAGCTACGAGGCTAAGGCGCATCGCCACGATGCGCGACGCTTGTCGAGCCGCCGAACGAACCCCAAGCGAGGATTTCCTAAGTGGTTCACGCCTTCCCCCGCCCCATCGCTCATCCTGCGCGCGGCCGACTGACGCGGTCGGTCCGCACCCTCCTCACCCTAACGATACTTGGCGCCGTCGCGTGCGACCGCGCTGAGCAACTGGCCGCTCCTGAGTCGGTTGCGTCGACTAGTTCCGCGATCATCGACGGGATCGCGACCGCGGCGGGCGGCAGCGACGCCCTTGCTGGCGCCACGTTCCGCATTGCGCTGCGCAGCAATCCGTCACTCTGCTTGGATCTCACCGGATCACCGGCAACCGCGGGCGTTCGCACGAAGATCGCGGCCTGCGATCCCAACAGCGTCTCGCAACGGTTTGCGGTTTCAGTGACCGCGCGGGAAGTGCGCTCGGCGGCGGGGCTGTGTTTGAGTATCCTCCCGAAGCAAATCAGTAACGGCGCCATTGGACTGCTGACCTGCACCCCAGCTGGGCGTTCGCACTGGACGCTCAACAGCGCGAACGGGCGATTCCAGGGGCCCGAGAAAGGGTGCATGACTGTAGCAGGGACGACTGCGCAAGCAGGCGCGTTGGAATTCTTCGGCACGTGCGGATCACATCCGAGCTGGTCGCAGAGCTTTGCGTGGTCGACCACACCGGGCACACCGGGCACACCACCCCCGCCTCCGCCCGTGGGACCACCTGCCACGATTAGCGTAAGTCCGGCGTCGCTGAATCTTGCGGTAGGGAGCACGCAGCAATTGACTGCCGCCGCAGCGGATGCCAATGGCAAGCCGGTGCCGGGCCTCACGTTTACGTATAGCCTAACGACATCTGGGGCTGCTGCTTCGGTTTCGGCTACGGGCCTCGTCACGGCCAACGCCGCCGGAAAGGACACTGTCAGAGTTGCCGTGGGCTCACTCTCCTTGCCAGTCGGCGTCACTGTGAGCGCGGTCGCGCCGCCACCGCCGCCACCGCCGGGCCCAAATCCACCTCCGCCCCCACCACCGTCCGGTCTCAAAGCGATCGATCCAACACTGCCGCTCGACTCGGTGCGTGTGCTCTGGCCGATCCGCACAGGGCAACTTTGGACGGTAAATGCCGGTGACAACCTTCAGAACGTTCTGAACCAGGCGCAGCGCGGCGATGAAATCGTGATCGCTAGCGGTGCTGTGTTCACAGGCAACTTCACCCTGCCCAAAAAGACCGGGACAGCGGCGAACGGTTGGATCCTGGTTCGCTCCAGCAACATGGCTGGCTTGCCCCCGGCTGGTGCACGCGCCACGGCGCGCTTCGCCTCCGCGATGCCCAAGCTCATAACGCCTAACGTCAACGCGGCCCTCGCCACTGTCCCTAGCGCCAGCGGCTGGTATGTGGCCGGGATCGAGATGAGTCTCGCTTCGCCGCCGCAGTACATCCACTACGGCCTGGTGACGCTCGGAAACGGAGGTTCATCGCAGAATTCGCTGGCGGTGGTGCCGACCGACATCGTTCTCGATCGCGTATACATCCACGGCATTCCGACCGTTTCCCTACAGCGCTGCGTCGCGCTCAATTCGGCGCACACCGCGATAGTGAATTCCACACTCTCGCAGTGCGCCGCCAAGGGCTTTGATAGCCAGGCAATCGGTGGCTGGAACGGGCCGGGTCCGTACCGAATCGAAAACAACTACTTAGAAGGCGCCGGTGAGAACGTGATGTTCGGTGGCGCCGATCCGAAGATCGCGAACCTCATTCCCTCCGATATCACGATCCGGCGCAATCACTTCTTCAAGCCGCTGAGTTGGCGCGGGGTCTTCACCGTGAAGAACCTGTTGGAGTCGAAGAATTCGCGTCGAGTTCTTGTCGAGAACAACATCTTCGAGAACAACTGGATCGATGGGCAAACCGGCTTCGCGATCGGACTCAAGTCCACGAACCAATCTGGAACAGCGCCGTGGTCGCAGACGAGCGACTATACGGTCCGCTACAACATCATCCGGCATTCACCAGCCGCGTTCTCGATCGCGGCCAATCCGGAGGCGGCGCCAGCGACGCCCGCGGCGCGCATCAAGTTGGAGCACAACTTGATCTACGACGTTGGTACCTTCCTGGGCACGACGAATGGGCGCATGGTGCAGCTGATGCAGAAGCTGAATGACGTGCAGGTCGTCAACAACACGCTGGTTCACAACGGCATTGCCGGCCAATTCATCCTCATCGTGGATAAGGGTCCAGCGCAGCGTCTCATCATTCGCGACAACGTCTCCACGTGGGGCGGGCCTTGGGGCGCCGTGATGGGTCTCGCTCCGCAGGGGACTCAGGCGCTCGCTGCGTACGCGCCGTCATCGTACGTATTCGACCGCAACGTAGTCGCCGGTCTGCCGCTGAATCTTATGTTCGGCTATCCGACTTCGAGCTTCTACGCGTTGACGATCGCGGGCGTGGGCTTCGTGAACCCCGCCATTTACGACTTCCGCTTGAGCCCTTCGAGCCCGTACGCCGGGAGGTCGACGACGAACGGAGATCCTGGAGCTGACGCCGCCACGGTTCTGAGTCGCACCGCGAGTGTGATCGTACCCTAACGTGAGCAGTGACAAAAACAACGGCGGGCTGCGTAAAGCAGCCCGCCGTTTTCGTGTGTGCCCAGCATGACTACTGACTTTGGAGGTGAGAGTCCTCTGGGAAGTTGGTCGCAACGGACCCGAGCGAACCGCAAGGCGACGAATCGTGAGAGACTCGTTGAAAGAAGCGGTGTAGCGAGAGCTGCGGGGCGACGTACAGAAACCGGATCAGAGGCGGGGCCGAATCAGGGCGAGCGGGCACGCTGCGAGCCGTGCAACTCAAACACTGGAAGCAGGGACCGACCGTCTTTGCTGAGCTACGCTCACGGGGAGTATCCGACGACGTAGCCGGCATGGCCGCGCGTCACTCCCGCCGCTGGTGGCGCATGGCCGGCTACGCCGCCCTCCATCGCGCCCTGCCTAACGCCTACTTCACTCGCCTTGGTGTCCCGCGTCTTGCTCCGTAACCTCAACTTTCTGAACCGCCGGATGTGGACCCGCATGTCCGGTGGTGTGGGAGGGCAGTAGGAGAGCCTATCCTCTCCTACTCCCTATCCCGATTAGGTGGCCTGCCGAGTGCTCCTATGCGCTATCGACGCGACTCAGCGGGCGCGGCGCAGGTAGCTGTTTCCCGGTGCGTGCGCCTGGCAACTCGGTGACAGCAAGTCCGCCGCCGAGGAAAAGCGAGCCCCACGCATCGAGCGACAGGAGGGTCCAAAGCAGATCGGTGTTGTCGCGCCGGCGACGCCAATGCTCGTCCACGGCTCGATCAATCGCCGCGCCAAGCAATACGCACCGCACGAACGTCTGCGGGTCGCGCAAGGCTGCCACGCGATCATGCAGCACACCGCCGTCGCGCATCCATTCGCCGATCGGCAGCGTGAACCCGACTTTTTGACGCTCGAGCACTTCAGAGTCCAGCCAGCCGCGCGCAATCCGTCGCAAGAGCGCTTTACGTTTCCCACCCTCGAGTTTCGCGGAGGACGGAATGCGATTGGCCCACTCGGCAAGCGCGTGATCGAGAAATACGACGCGCGCCTCCACACCGGCCGCCATTGCCATGCGATCCTGGCGTTGGAGCAAGGGGGGCAGATACGTGCGCTGATCGTAGATGAACAGCCCATCGGTCGGCGTTAGGTGGCCGTTAGCCGGCCACAGGGGGCGGCGCGTTTCCAGCGCGTCCATCAACCCGGCGAAGAGCGGCGCTACATCGTCGCGACGCGACACGGCGTTCGAGACAAGTGGGTAGTCGGGATGCAGCACACGTTCGAGCGTGCGGAAACGCGCCCCGGGTAGCAAACTCGCGAGACCGCGCAGACCGGGAACATGGTTCAGTGGTCCGCGCCGTTGCAGCGCGGCGTACCAGCCGTACCCGCCGAAGAGCTCATCGGCCCCTTCCCCCGACAGCAGAACCGTGACCCCGGCACCCTCTTTCGCGAGGCGGAAGAGGAGATGCATGGGAATGCTATTGGAATGCGTCAACGGCTCATCATGGGCCCACGTTAGGCGGTCCAGCTCCCCAACCAGCTGTTGCGCCGTGAATTCGAGCTCGTGGTGCCGGCTCCGAGCGCGCCGCGCGATGCGGCGCGCGGCGGGCCGTTCATCGAACGCGGGGTCGGCGAACCCGACACAATACGTGTCGAGCGAGGCGCCGGCGCATTCGGTTGCGATCATCGTCACAAGGCTGGAATCGAGCCCACCGCTCGTGATCGTACCTAACGCGACATCGCTCACCAGCCGGCAGTCGACCGCGTCGCGCAGCAGCGCTGCACCGTCGCGAACGAGTTGCTCTACCGGCGCGTTGTTCGCCGTGACAGTCGGCTGCGGGCTCCAGTAGCGCTCGATACGGCAGCGATCCGGCGTGAGCACCATGCGGCAGCCGGGCTCCAGTTCCTTGATCTCGTCGAAGAGCGTCTCTGGCCCGGCGACACAGCGGAACATCATGAACTCGCCCAAGCGCCGCTCATTGAGGCGCCGCGGCACGTTAGGCCGGCTGACCAGCGCTTTCATCTCCGAAGCGAAGTAGAACGCACCGCCCCGCGCCGTCGCATCATAGTAGTACAGCGGCTTTTCGCCGAAGCGGTCGCGCGCGAAGAGCATGCGACCCTTTCGCGCATCCCATAGCGCGAAAGCGAACATGCCGCGCAACTTGAGGACTACGTCGTCGCCCCAACTTTCGTAGCCGTGAACGATGACTTCCGTGTCGCTGCGTGTTTGCAGCACGTGGCCGGCGCGTTGTAGCTCGCTGCGCAGGTCGGCGAAGTTGTAGATCTCTCCGTTGAAGATCACGGCTATGTCACCCGTTTCGTTCATCATGGGCTGGTAGCCGCCTTCGAGATCGATGATCGCGAGGCGCGCGTGGCCGAACGCGGCGCGCGCGTCATTCCAGAGACCTACACCGTCCGGCCCGCGATGCCGCAGCATCGCCGTCATCGCACGCACGCTGGCGCTGTCTTCTGGCGTTAGGCCCGTGAGGCGGACGATGCCGCAGATGCCGCACATCGTTAGGTCGCCGCCGCCGGCAGCGGAACATCCGATCGCGTGAAGCGATGCTTCCCCGCGGCACTCAATGGAATTGAGGTCACTTCACGCACATCCACCGTAACCGGCTCGCGGCTAAGAGCTGTCACCTCGGCGACGATCCTCTGCGCGAGAGGCCGCAAGCCATCGCCGCCGGAACCGGCCGAGGGGACGACATAAACCACCATGTGTGTAGGCGTGAGCTGGTGAAATTGGAACGTCTCGACCCCCTGCGCCCCGTAGAACAGATGCGTGAAGTACTCCCCGTGGACGATCCGCCCCCCCGGGAAGATAAAGTGATCCGTCACCCGCGAGATGTTGAGATCGATCAGCGCGAACCCGCTGCCGCACGCGCAGCTGTCCGGCAGTAGGCGTCCGCAATCTTCATTCCGATACCTAACGAACGGCATGCCAAATGACCGCAAAGACGTCAGCAGGAAAGGCGCCGTGCCGTCAGCGCCTATGGCATTGTCATCGAGCTCGACGAGCGCAAAGTCAGCGTTCACGTGCATGCGCCCTTCGACGCACTCGTTGGCGACGTTGCGGATCTCACTGCTGCCGTAGCAATCGAACGCGCGACATTGGAAGGCGCGCTGAATGGCCTCACGCTGCTGCGGATAGAGCTTCTCGGCGGTTGTGAACACGCCTTTCAGCGGCGCCAGGGAAATGCCTTCGTCCAAAAGGAACTGCGCGAAGCGACCGATGGTCGAGGCATACCCATATGCAACGACTGGCCGGATGCGGCTCCAGCGCGTCACCCAATCTCGCATCGTCGCTGCGTCGGCTGTGAAGGGATCGAGCTGATAGCTGCGTCTGAGATACTGGCGTAGCTCGAACTCCCAGCGCCGCATCTTGTACAGCCGATCGTTGAAGCCCCAAAAAAAAGCGATCATGTCACCGGGCTTCCAACCACATTGCTCGAGCGCGCGGAATGTCGCCGCGTCCGAGTCGTCGATGTATTGCCGCGAATGGTAGAACGTGAGCGGAACGCCCGTCGATCCACCGCTGTGGAATCGCCTCAGTTGCGACTTCGACGTTGTGTCGCTGATCAGATCGTCGAGCCGCGCGCGGATGATGTCTTTTGTGAGAATAGGAATGCGACGCGCGTCAGCGAGTGAGCGGATTTCGTCGGCGCGGATGCCATGCTGTTGGAAGAGGTCCCGGTAGTAAGGGACATGCCGCTCAGCGTGTTGCACGACGCGGCGAAAGGCGTCGAGCTGCAGCCGCTCCAGCTGATCGCGTGAAAGCTTCGCATTCCTGCGTAGCTCGCGCAGGGCATCCAGACTGCGCGACCCGCGCATGCGTTGCGCGATACCAAGCAGCGTGCGACCGACCAACCTCATCGTTAGGCCCAGGGCGCCGCGGCAACCAATGTTTCTGTTTCTCTAGTCCGTAATTGCTTCACCGCGGATCCTCACCGATGCGAAGGACGAATACCCTGCGGCTCAAACTACAGGCTTCCTACGGCGCGTATTAAGTGTCACAAAATATCAAGAGCAACTCCAATCCTGATGGCACGGAAGAACGGATCTAGTTACATCGCTCCGCCGAGAGCGAAGATCGGCGAGATCGGCCCGTCCAACAGCAGTTTTTGACTATTGCGCGTCGCGGAGTGTCGCGCGGCCCCGGAGTCGAATTCGTTCAATTCGTTGTTTCCGACACATCCGGATCGTAGTTGCAGTTTTCGCAGTTGCAAACTGACCAAATCGGGATGAAACTGGGGTCCTAAGACCTACTGGTGGGGGAGCACCACTCCAGTAATCTGCTGCAGTACACGCGCCCAGTCTGCACCGGGGTTCGATGCACCGGTACCGGCACCGAAGTATTGGCTCGATGGCGTTAGGCTAAAATCGCCGTTCAAAACATCCGCGAATCCGATCGCGTCCAACGAAGCGACGTAGAAGTTGTCGGGCGGATACAGGCCCACGAGGTTGCTGGGGAGCCCCACCACGACATTGCGCGCGAAGGTATATGTGCGGGCGAACGTCGCTAGCGCCTGCACGCCCTGTGGAGCCGTGCCCATCACCGCACCCCATGGACCGCCCTTCGTTGCAATGTTATCTCGGACTACGAAGCCGCGCGCGGGACCGGCGTCCGTGAACAGAATGAACTGCCCCGCCTCCGCGTTATGCAGCATTGTATTGTGGCGGATCTCAAGATCGCGAATGTCGTTCGACAGCTGGACCATGCGACCATTCTGCGTTCCGACGAATGATCCGATTTCAGCGAAGACGTTGTGCTCGAAGAGAAACTTGTTGGCGGCGATGGCTGGGTTCTTTTCCGGCTTTCCCGCGATGCCAACGCCGGCAGCGCTGCGGCGCACGAGGTTATATCGGAACGTCACGTCACTCGTTTGCGACCAGGGGGCCCGTCCACCTTGGTTGACCGATTTGAAGGCGAGTGCGAAGCCTGTCTGGCCGTCTACCCAGCTGTGCTCGAAGACATTTCCTTCCACGAGGACGCGGCGCCCCACTTTGAGCTCGAGCAGGTTCTTGACGGTCCAGTGGTCTTTCCACTGCGTCGGTTTGTAAAAGTGATTTCCGCGGATCTCGATGTCCGCGGGCATCAACTCGGGGAGGTTGGAGTCGGCCCCGCCGAACATGACGTTCTCCCCCGCCCCTTCGAGATAGTTGTTCGCAATCTTGAACGGACCGGGTCCGTTCCAGCCGATGATCGCTTGCGAATCGAAGCCTTTCGCGTGGCAATCGGAAAGGTGCGAGTCGATCACGGCTGACGCCGCGCTGTTTAGCGTTAGGCAGCGCAGGAGATCGAGCGTATTGTGACCGTGGACGTAGCTACGATCGAGAATGAGATCGGAAGGAGCGCTTTCCAGCGTGCGCTGCGCCGAGCTGCCGTCCCCGAACTGCACGAGGGCGTACAGCGTTTCGACGTCCGGGCGCGCCGTGATTTCGAGGCCGATCAGGCGATAGTGTGTTGCGCCCGGCGCGGTCGTAATCACTGAGGCGTTCTTCGCCGTTTGTAGTGTCGCCATCGCGGACTTGTGCGACGGGCGCACGCGCGTTCCTTCCGGCGGGAGTGCCGAATCATCTGCCCCGCTGCGGATCGTGATCCAGCCCGCTCCCGGCTTTGCGCGCAGCACATAGTTGCCGGTGAACGTGGACCCTGGCTCGAGCGCGATCACATCGCCGCGTTCGGCATCATCGATGACCTGCTGCAGGTTGTCGCCGGCGCGCACGTGCCTAACGACACCGCTCGGCGCCGCATAGCGCGTGTCCAGCAGCCTACGCGGCAACTCCGGCGCGGTCGTCTGACCAACGGGGGCGTAGATCTCTAACTCCACTGTCGCCACCAGACGATCCACCCTCGCGCTGAGCGTCGCTTGCCCAATGCCAACACCAGTGACCACCCCGACACGCGACATGTGCACCACGGCGGGATCCGCGCTCTCCCAGGCGGCCGATCTACCGTCAATCGGCACGCCGGCAGCATCGAGCACGACGGCCAGAAGCTCCATGGAATCGCCCAGTTCGAGCGCGCTGCGCGGCAGTACGATCTGCAGGGAAGCGGCCGCACGGCCGTCCGCGGCGCCGAGGGGATCAAGGCCTGTGTCGGAACCAGTGCAGACCGAGAGCGTCGCAGCTAGCAGCGCTCCGCTCGTCAGTCGTCCAACCAATAAGAAGCCTTTTCGCACCGCGTTAGGCCATGTTTTGTGCGCGCGCGTTGTTGGAACCATGCATCGTTGGGAGGGGGCGCGAATACCGCTGCGCGGCGGTTGTCCGTTCTTGCGCTAGACGGAACTGCTGGTAGCGAAGACGAGGTCGCCATTCGCGGGGCGTATTATTGTGTGCTTGACCGCGTTTGCGCGAGCTATTTTTTCAAGTTTTTTTGCAGCGAAGGGAACGCGCTCTCTCTTAAAGCGCCGTAGCGCGTGTGAACGCGCTCCTAAGCGAGTGGCATTAGAATAGCCTAACGAGAATCCTTGGAGACGCGGCCGCAAAACGCCGAGCCGTCCGAATATTCGCCCCCTCGCCCCATCCAGGCCAGGACCCCTTGCCAGAACGCATTGTGCAGCACCGTCGGTCGTTTGTACGGCGCCTTGCGCCCGTCAAATCGCGGAAAGCGTGAGAAAACTTTGGCGATGCGCTGACTCGATGCCATGCGCAGCGGAAAGCGATCCTGCAACGAATCACGAAACTGGATATAGCCGATAGCATCCCGCATTAGCAGCGGCGGGAAGGAGCCGACGTAATCGATCCCGAGTTTTTCGAACCACGCGAGCGTCTCGCCGTACGTGTGATCGCTCTTATGCGGGTGGCAATACTTGTCGTAAAAGTAGGCGACCTCTTCCGGCGTCATTTCGTCTTCCGGCTTTGTGCCGTACAGTTGGTGCGCCACCCGAAAACGTTGCTCGAAGTCGTCACCGGCAATGCGGCTTACCTTGTCCTTCTGCATGTTGTGGCGCCAGTGATTGAACTTGTTGTATAGGAATAGCGCGACGTACCCGCCGGGTCGGCAGATGCGCACCATTTCCCGGAAACCGCGCCACGGATCGTGCGTGTGATGCAGCACTCCCCACGACACAACGACGTCAAACGAATTGTCAGCGTACGGGATGCTGAATAGGTCACCCTCAACAGGGGTGAAGCGATCAAACCCGTCCTCTTTGGCGATGCGAGTCGCGACGTCAAGCGAAGCGCGCGAGTGATCGAATCCGACAAATTCGCGCACGCCGTAATGCTGCGCGGCGAGCATCGTCCGCATCCCCGTGCCGCATCCGACCTCGATCAACCGAGCGCCCGGCAGCACCTCGTCGAGTCCGAGGTACTTGTAGCGACAAATCTCAAAAGCCAGGCGGCGACGACGTTCTTCTGCTGACCACTGAGGGAACGGGTGCGCCATGTACATGCCAAGCACATTGCGCTTGATCCACTGTGCATTTGCTGGTGGCGATTCAGTCGCTGTAGTCATCTCGCATCCTCAAAAGGTCGCCCGCGGAGCGGGAATATTGGCGGGAGTGCTGCAACGAGCAACGTGCCAATTATGCCTCGCGGAATTTTTTGCCGAGCGCTACAAGACGCGAGAGTTTGCTCGAGCCCTATCGAGCGATAGCGCGGGCTACCGCTCTGCCCGGCGCGATGGATGTGTATAGAGATTCGAGCGAATCGATTATCCGCTCGGCTTGGTACAACTTCAACGCTCGCGCGCGTCCTGCGGCGCCCAGGCGCTGACGCTCAGCTGGGTTCATCAGCAGGGACTCGAGAGCCGTAGCGAAGGCTTCCGGTTGTGATGGTGGGACGAGAAGGCCCGTTTCCTTGTGGCTCACGGCGTCCACCACGCCTCCAACAGCCGTTGCTACTACGGCGCACCCAGCCGCCATCGCTTCAACGATCACGTTAGGAAAGCCCTCAGCACGTGACGAGAGCAAGGCAACGTCAAAGAGGTAGTGAAGGCTTGGTTGGTGTGGTCGCGCGCCGGCGAACACGATGTGCCGCTCAACTCCGAGTCGCCGCGCCTGCGCTTCGAGCGATTCGCGGCAGGGACCATCACCGACCAGAACGAGACGGAGCGTCGGCCAGCGTTTAGTGAGGTGAGTCACACACTCCACGAGCACGCTGTGCTCTTTAACTGGGTGTAGGTTGGCGACGCAGCCGATGACAACAGCGTCTGCGGGCAGCGATAGATCCACTCGCAGACGTTGCAAGAAAGTCGCGCCGGGCGACTGAAAGGCCTCATCATCGACGAAATTGGAGATCACGGCGATGCGGTCTCGCCCGATCCGCTCGCTTTCAACCAGCGATCCGATCGCCGGACTGTTGACGAGCACGCGGTGCGCAAAGCTGTAGGACCAGCGGTTGAGCACACGGTGCGCAGCTCGTGGGGTCTCACTCCACCACCTGCGGCTGGCGATGACCGCACACGTTCGCGCCATACGCGCCCATGGCACCAGCAGGATATTGCTGTACAGATCGTGTGCGTGCACGACGTCGAAGCGGCGCTGAATAACGAGTTTGCGCAGGCGCAATCCTTCGCGTGCCACTCGCGGCGAAATGAGACTGGGAATCCGAAACTCATGTATGGGAACGCCGGCGCGTTCTACGCGCTCGAGCAGCGGACCCTCGCGGCGCAGACACGCAACCTCGACCTCGATGTGGCGAGCGAGCAGCCGCTCTAGCGTGCGAACGGCGTTGAGCTCCGTACCACCGACGTGAAACGTGTCGAGGCAGAACAGCACTCGCAGCGGCGCGTAGGGCAAAGGATCCACCTGCGCGCGTTGCGTCACGCGAACCGCGCTACCAGGCAATGCCTTCGTATTGTGCACCGTCGCTCCGTCGTGTTCCAAAGACGCGCACGAGATCGATGACCGTACGCGAGTCCCCAAGCACCTTGGAGGCGTCACGGAACTCTTCCGATCCGTTGCCGATGACGACGACTTCACTCTCGTTCAAGACGTCATCGATGTTGGCGCGCATGAGCGACCAGATATGTGGAATCTCGCGCTCGATGTATTCGCGATTGGCGCCGATGAGGCGTGCTTGACTGACTTCGCGATCGTAGATCGCGACGCGAACGCCTTTGCCGATGAGCCGCTCGATCAAGGTCACGTTGGGCGACTCGCGCAGGTCGTCAGTTCCAGCCTTGAAGGCGAGGCCGAGCATGCCGACGCGCTTTTTGCCTAACGCCATGATCATGTCGAAGGCGCGCTCGATCTGCGCGATGTTGCTGGCCAGCGTGGCGGAGAGGATCGGCGTTTGTATGTCAAGCTGGCGCGCGCGATAGGTGATGGCGCGGAGGTCCTTTGGCAGGCAGGAGCCTCCGAAGGCGAAACCGGGCCGCAAGTACGCCGGCGAGATGTTGAGCTTTGTGTCCTCGCAGAAGAGCCGCATGACTTCGTGACTGTCGATGCCTAACGCCTTGCAGACGTTTCCAATTTCATTGGCGAAGCCGACTTTGAGCCCGTGAAAGCAGTTGCAGGCGTATTTGATCATCTCCGCGACGCGCGTCGCGGTGAGGTGCAAGGGAGCGCGCAGCGTGGCGTATAGCGCCGCCACCGGTGCGGCCGCGGCCGGGTCATCGCAGCCGATCAACGTGAACGGCGGTTCGAAGAAGTCCTTAATCGACGTCCCTTCGCGCAGGAACTCGGGATTCATCCCGACTGTGAAATCGCGGCCAGCTTTCTTTCCTGAAGCCGCTTCCAGCGCCGGGATCGCGATCTCGTGCGTCGATCCTGGCAGCACGGTGCTGCGGATGACGACCGTATGGTGGTCGGCGTTGTCGCGCAGCGCCTCGCCGATTTGCGAGCAGACGCGCTCGACGTAGGTGAGGTCGAGACTGCCGTTAGGCTTGCTCGGCGTTCCCACACAGATGAGTGAGATGTCGCTGTTCATGACCCCTTCGCGCGCATCGACTGTCGCGCGCAGCCGACCCGCGGCGCGCATCTCCGCCACCAGCTCGGCTATCCCGCGTTCCACGATTGTCGGCTGCCCAGCATTGATCATGTCGACTTTCGACGCGGTGACATCGACGCCGATAACCGAATGCCCTTCCTTGGCGAAGCAGGCCGCGGAAACGCAACCGACGTAACCCAATCCGAATACGCTTACTCGTTGTGTCATGAATCAGAGTTCGAGTGATGGACGCGGCGACTCGTCAGGCGTCCCCGAACATCCGGTCGCGCAACTTGAGGTAACCATCGCCACCCAAACGCTTCACCAACTTGAGCACGTTCCAGCGCAGCCACTGCGCCGAGCGCGCCTCACTGGACGGGGCAACAAGCCGCGCGGCAACGCTCGCCGGATGCCAGCGCCGCAGGGTATAGCGGCCAATCACCCGACAGCCAGCGACGCTGCTCACACGCTTGGTCGGCTCTGAGGTAAAGAGAAACCGAATTCCTGCATCAGCCGCTGCCTCAGCGACTGCCCGCGAAAAGTAGCCGCCCGGGACCGACGCCGTGTCGATCGCATGGCCGACAATGTCTCCGAGCTTCGCTGCAGAATCGCGCCACTCGCGTGCCAGCTGCTCGGGCGTGCACGCGGCCATGCGCATCGGGTGCGAACATGAATGACTACCGATGATATGGCCACGCTGATCCAGCTCGCGCAGCTGGTCGGCCGCGAGAAAGCTGGAGCGGCCCACGTAGTCACTCGTTATGAGGAAGATGCCGCGACACCTCGCCCCTTCGAGCAGCGGTGCAGCAGTGGCCAGCGCGCTCACGCCTCCGTCATCGAACGTCAGCATGATTGACCGCGACGGAGCGCTGCCGGAGAAGGCAGTCTGGGGAACGACGACTGTGCCGACTGAGGTGACGGCGCGAAGATGGGCGACAAAGTCGGCCGCTGCGAGTTTGTAGCTCGCGCTTGCCTCGCCTGGGAAGCCGCTGACGTTGAAATCGTCTCCGGCGACGATGTCATGGTACTCGAGCGCGATCGGCGTCACTGTGCGCGCCCGGCCGTAGGCGTCGCCGCCGTCGCGTCGCGTCGTGACGCTGCGTGTTTCCAACGCCACCAAGCCGTGAGCCATGGTTGGCCATACTCGGCCGATCGCCGCCCGGCCGTAGAGAGCGGTTGCGCCGTGCCGCGCCAGATTTCGAGAAGCCGCGCCGCGATTGACGTTAGGTTATCGAACAGCACGCGGTGCTGAATGACGACGTGCGATTCTTCGCGCTCGTCATAGGGAGCCGTGTAGTATCCGAACACTGGACCTGTATCAACGCCGCGGTTTATACGCAGCAGAGTCAGGCCAACACGTTCGAGGTCGCCGTGCGCTAGTGCCCAGAAGCAGCCGTGCGCATTGCGGTATTCTGGGCAAATGCCGGGATGCAGCACGAAGGTGCCTGTCTTCGCGATACTGAACACACGCTGCGCCAGGATATGCTTGCAGAGGGCCAGCATCACGTCAGGAGCGCAGCGCGCAATAAATGCTTCTGCTTGGGCCGCATTGGGACTGCGTGTTTCGCAGAACGGGACGTCGTCAGGGAGCGGCGGCAGCGTCGCGTCGAGTGTTTTGTGCAGCTGCGCCATCCACGCGGCGTCCCGGCGGGCTCGCGTTAGGCGATAGTACAGGCGAAACGCGATAACGTCTGCCAGCCGCAACAGGCCCACCCGATTCTTCTCTCGCCGCAGACGTTTCCAGAGTGACGTACGCGACTCGTGGATACAGACGATGCCGGCGAGGTCACCCCAGGTTTGCACCCAGCGTGGCAGAGCCTCGAGATGCAGTGGTGCGTCGCCATGTGCGATGACGACCACACGCGGTCGCGCGCCACCTTCCGTCACGCGACGCGTCCGCGCACGTGCTTCCGCGTTCCAGCGCTCTGGGCGCAGATCTCTCCGAAGCGGCGCGCTACCTCGGCCCAACCGAACTCGCTGCGGACACGCGCCAGGGCGGTGCTGGCGATTGTAGCGGCGCGTGCAGGTGCTTGAAGGAGCCTAACGACAGCGTCCGCGAAGCCTTCCGCATCGTCAGCCGCGACGTATTCGCTCTCTGCATGCAGCGGAAGGCCCTCAACGCCCACGCGCGTGGAGACGACCGGAATTCCCATCGCCATCGCTTCGAAGACTTTGAGCCGCGTGCCGCCGCCGATGCGCAACGGGATGACGAAGAGCGCCCCGCGCTCGAGATAGGGCCGCACGTCAGGCACCGATCCGGTCACGGTGACGTTAGGGCTCGTCTCGCCAAGCGCCCGTACGACAGTCGATGGCGTGCGACCCACGATGGCGAGCGTAACGTCCGGAACGCGAGCGCGGATGCGCGGCAACACGTCCGCCACGAACCAGGTCATCGCGTCTTCGTTAGGCAGCCAGTCCATGGATCCGGTGAAAACAAGCTCATTCGAGCTGCGCGCGACGGTGCCTGTCGCAGCGAAGTACTCTGTGTCGACGCCGGTTGGAACCGCCGAGACGTCGCCAAGCGCGTACTCCTGCTTGAGCCGTTGCGCATCTTCCTGCGACACCGCGATCACATGATCGAAGCGCGCGCACTCGCGCCCTTCGAAGTTGCGCATCCGGCGCCACTGCTCGGACATATAGGCACGTGCCAGCGGGCCGCGAGCGTGCTCCGCATGCCGCTGCCAGATCTGCGCTTCGACGTTGTGTTCGAATAGTACAACGGCCGGACCAAGATCGGCCGGCACATTGACTGCCGGAAAAAGAAAATCGCAGACGACAACGTCCGCATCGCGCGCCACGGCGCGGATGGCCTCGGTGAACGCCGGAACGCGGTATTTCGCGATGGCATATGGCAGCGGCGATAGCAGATTGCCGAGCAGCTCGCGATAGAAACCGAGCGAGCGCTTCACCTCGCTGCGAAACGCGACCGTTTTCAGATCGTGGCAATACTCCGCGGCGCGCTCACGCGCGTCGGCGTCTGCACTGCCGTCGTCCAATGTGACGTATGTAATGCGGTGCGTGCGCTTGAGGTGCCGCAGCATCTGGTATGTACGGATGCGCCCACCTTTGTCGATCGGGTGCAGCAGCTCCGTCTTGAGCCACACGATGTGCATCGCGGGGTTCGCTCCGCCTAACGCCATCGGATCCGATCCGGCTCCTCGCCATCCAGGAAGATCCGCTGCCAGATCTCCCAGTTCACCAGCATCCACAAGCGCTCGTCGTGCTTCTCGGCGCCGGCCATATGACTTTCCACGAGCTGTTTAACAGCTTCGCGCCGGAATAGCCCACGCGACTGTGCACGCGCGCCTAACACGAACTCGTCGATGACCCCGCGGAAGCCGGTACGGAACCAGGAGCCGACGGGAACTGGGAAACCCATTTTGCGCCGCGTGAGGATCTCCTCGGGGAGACGGTCACGCATCGCCTGGCGCAGGACGTATTTCGTCGTCCAGCCGCGCAACTTAAGACGCTGCGGCAATGACGACGCGAACTCGACGAGCGGATGATCCAGAAACGGCACGCGCGACTCGATCGACGCCGCCATGCTCATCTGATCCTGCTTCATGAGTAGCTCGTGCAGGTACGTCTTGGTATCCGCATACAGCAGCCGGTCGAGCAGTGTCGGCGCGTCGCTGCGCGCGAGAGCGGCGTGTGCCGCCGCATACGCATCCACGGCGCGCAGCTCGTCCGCGAGGGCCGGTGCGAGCAGCTCCTCCTGCCGCCGGCGGCCGAATACAGCAAAGTTGTCGAAATACAGCGTATCGAGATCGGCCGGGAGATACAGGAACGTTCGCGTTAGGCGACGTCTGAGCGCGCCGCCGGCCGGCAGCGTGTCGATCCCGTGCCGTACAGCGGCGCGCATCGCGCGCGGCAGCGCGGCTTCGTATGGTCGCCCGAGGCGTCTGTTGCACAGTGTCACGCGGTAGCGGTTATAGCCCGCGAGTGTTTCGTCACTCCCTTCCCCGGTGAGCACGACTTTCACTCGTTCGGCAGCGAGCTTGGAGACGAAATACAGCGCGATGCTCGACGGATGCGCGATTGGCTCATCTTCGTGCCAGACGAGGCGCGGAAGCGACGCGAAGAACTCGTCAGGTGTGACGACGACCTCGTGATGGTCGGTGCGAGACCGCGACGCCACGAGCCGCGCATAGTGGAGCTCATTCGCCTCACGTTCGGCGAACGCCACCGAAAACGTTTTGATAGGCTCGTCCACCAGCTGAGACATCGTCGCCGTGATCGCCGCCGAATCGATGCCACCGGAGAGGAACACGCCTAACGGCACGTCAGCCATGAGCCGCATGCGCACCGCTTCGCGGAAGCGCTCATAGTATTCGGCTACAAGCTCGGCGTCGCTCTGGCCGTTGAGCGGCACGGTGCGGTAGTGCAGATCCCAGTACGGCTGTATCTCGATGCGACCGTTGCGCCACGTTAGGCTATGCCCGGCCGGCAGACGCTTGATGCCGGCGAAGAGCGTCTCCTCTCCCGACGGCGCGTAGTTCGCCAGTGCATCCGAGATGGCGTGGCGATTGAGCTCGGCGCGCAATTCACCCGAAGCCAGAATCGCCTTGATCTCGGATGCGAAGATAAACGTCCCGTCGCTCAGCAGGACGTAGTACAGCGGCTTCACGCCGAAGCGATCGCGCGCGAGAAAGAGCTGGCGCTGCTCGCGATCCCAGATCGCGAAGGCAAACATTCCACGCAGCCGCAGCGGCATGTCTGTGCCGTGACGCTCGAAGAGCCGGAGAATCGTCTCGGTGTCGCAGTGCGTGTGATACTGAACGCCGCTCCGAATCAGCTCCGGCATCAGCTGCGGGTGGTTGTAGATCTCTCCGTTGAAAATCAGCTGGTAGCGGCCGTCGTCGCTCGCCATTGGCTGCGCGCCGCGCTCGACGTCCACGATGGACAAGCGCCGGTGGCCAAGGCCGATCCCCGGCTCGACGAAGAGGCCCTCACCGTCCGGGCCGCGGTGGTAGATCGCGTCGCGCATCCGCTCGATCGCCTCACGGCGGACGCTTCGCGTCCCTCCAATGACCGTGGCTACTCCGCAGATGCCGCACATCGCCTAACGTGCCTCGCTGAGCGCCGGCTGCGCCCCGGCGACTGACGATTCGCTACGCGGGCCGTGCAGCCGGATACTGCTCGTGAGCACCGTGGCGCCAGCGGCCAGTGGCGCCGCGAAACGACAGCGGGTCGCGCGTTGTCGCGCGCCGTACGCTGAAGAGACCCAGCCTGGCGAGATCTCGAAACTCCCCGGTGCAGCGCTCGACGCGCACTCTACATAGCCTAACGGTTCGCCGTCACGTTTAATGTCGATGCGCGCCGGGCCATGCGCGACGACTTCAACGTCCGGCGCGCATTGGAAGGTGAGCAGCGCACGGTGGTGCTTCGTACAAGCGAAGACGTCGCGGATCACGACGCAGTCGGCGCCGAGTTCGACCGAGCGGTGGTAGCGCACCGGCGACGGCAGGTGCTCGAAGCCGTTGTGTGACCCCTCGAAGTACGCGCGCGCTCCATTCGCATCGGTGCGAAAGGTGATCGCCCGCGCCGACGCGATTCGCCGCCAGTGAAAGGGGCCAGCCGGCTCACTCGAATCCGTGCCGTCCACGGTGGCCGCGTTATGCACTGCGCTGCTACGGAACGAGTCGCGCTCGCGCGCATCGACAGTGTAGGTGTACGTCCCCGGATCGACGAAGACGGGTCGGCCGCGCAGCGCCAATTCGAACGCCAGAGCGTCGGCGTGTGCGTGGCCGCAGTTCATCGTCCCGTGCGGTCCACAATCGACGACGAGGTGATTCGAATCTGCGCGCCATCCGTCGCGCATCACATATACGCCACCCTCCTCGAATGCTCGTGACAGATACTGCGGTGATGTTTTGCTTGCGCCCAGCGCGTGAAAACGCTGCGCGGCGTCGGGGCCAGCGAGCCAGATCATCTCGGCGCTGGGTGCAGCAGCGACAAAGGCGAAATCCGCGCGTCCGAGGAGGACAGCGCCGGTAGCGAGCTGGCCACGCAGGTCGTTGAGCGGGTGCGCATCAAGGAAGAATAGCCGCCCGCCATCCTCGTCGCCGACGAGCGGCACCGTTCCGTCTCCGCGCGTTAGGCACTGCACGTGTTCCAGGAGGGCGTCCAGCTGCGGAGCAATCTCGACGGCGAGCGTTCCGCCGTTGGCTTCGTCCAACAGCCAGAAGTGTGTGTAAAAGTCGACGGTATAGCGGTGATAGTGAACCGACTGCTCGAAGTATACGCCATCGCGCAGTACGTGACGCGGAAGCTGCTCCAGGAGCACCGCCGCACCACGCTCACGCCAGCGCTCGCCCTGTTGCAACTCGGGGAGATACGTGCCGAGATAAAACAGCGCGAGCGCCTCGCCCGTGAGATGAGTATTGGGGCTGAAATACGTCGAGAGGTAACGCTCGAGGTGTCGCCCATGGAGCACAATGTACTTCGTTAGGCGGGCGAGTGTGGGCGCGTCCAAGAGGGGCGATGTACGGAGAAACTCGAGCGCCCACACCCAGGAAATAGCCCGGAAGGCAACCTCGAGTGAGCTGGCCCAGTTCACGCCCAGCTTCGGTGGATTGGCGTCCATCCATTGCTGCAGCACTGCGACCATACCGTGGGCGTAGCGCTCGTCGCCCGTGAGCCACCAGGCGGCACCAAGGTCGACAAGCCACTGCTGCCTATTCAGCTCCCACACAACTTTGTGGTCACCGGCGACAGCGGGATCGAGGTAAGAAATCGCGCTCCAGTGCCGGCGTGGCGCTCGCACGCCCGACACGGGGTCCCAGTGCCAATCGATCGGCCAGCCGAACGAGAGGTCGCGGTAGCCGAGCAGATCGAAGCGACCACCTAACGCGGCGTCCGCACGCTGGGTGACGCGCTCGGCGTACGCCGGATCAGCGGCGCGGATCGCGCGCGCCGTTTCCTCGGGCGCGTCGAATCCTGCAAAGAGCTTGGGTCGCTTCCGCTGCGCAAAGGCGTCACGCCAGGCGTCGCGGTTACGCAGGGAAACAGCGAGCCAGCTGAAGAGCGCCGCGTCGCTCGGTTCGGCTGCATCGCGCCAGCCGAGCCGCTCGGTGCGCTTGGCGATGCTCTGCCCCAGCCGCTCGCGGATTTCGGCCAGCGATCGGCCGCGCAGTTTCCCGAGCATGTGCCGCAGGTTCACGCGGCCCTCGCGGCATCGCTGCGGGAACGCACCGGCGTGGCGCCCACCTGTGTGTAGAGCCGCAGCCACTCTTCTCGTACCGCCGGCCAGACATACTTCGTTAGGCACTCGTCGCGGCCGGCGTCTGCCAAGCGCAGAGCGAGCGACGGCTCGCGCAGTACCTGCAGCGCAGCACCCGCGAGTGCGCTGTCATCGTCGCACGGAACGACCAGTGCCGTGCGCTGGTTCGTGGCGATGTGGGGAATGCCTCCCGCATCCGTCGTGACGATCGGAAGCCCCGCCGCATACGCCTCGATAATCGAGTTGGGCATGTTGTCGATGCTGGGCGCGTTGAGATACACGTCGGCCGCATCGTACAGCTGCGCCATTTGCGATGGTGGAACGGGTCCGCGCCATTCGACATTGCGCAGGCCAAGCTGCTGCGCGAGCGCGTGAAGCTCTGCGCGCTGCGGGCCGTCCCCGGCAACGATCAGGCGCGCATCGGCGACCTCGCGCTGCACGCGTGCGAAGGCGCGGAGAACACACGCCACGTTGTAGTGCGCCTCGAAGTTGCGGTTGCTCAAGAACACCGGTGCGAGGCGTTCGCGTCGCCGATATGTGATCGCGTCGACATCTACAAAGTTGACTATGGACTGCGCCGTTAGGCCGAAGCGACGAAACACAGCCACGAGGTAGCCCGAGGGGACGACGATCGCGTGTGCCATGCGCATCCAGCGGACAGCGCTGGGCCAGCGGGTAAGGTGATCGTCGGCTTGTCCGCTGCGGTAGTTGAGAACGACCGCCTTGTTGTACAACCGCGCGATCGCCATCGCGGGAAGCGGGGCGATCAGAAAGGAGAAGTACGACGCGGAGAAACAATGGACAACGTCCTGGCGACCTAACGAGCGAAGCAAGGACCAGCCATAGGCGATCGACGTGACAATCGTGCGCACGTATTTGATGCGCTGCAGCGCGCGCAGCGGTCCGGGAAGCCGGGGGTTCACCGGGAGAAACGAGACGTCCAGCTGCGGCACTTCTCGCAGTTTCCCGAGAAGCCGCTGCAGCTGGACGGCCTGACCACCCAGGATGTCGAGCGACGGGCCGACGAGGCACACGCGGATCGGCGCCGGCACCGGCGGTGGCGCCGTCGCGACCGCAGTCATCGCGATCGGCAGGTCACCGGCGCCAGACATCCCAATCACCACGCAAGCCGTGCCACGTCGCACGGACGACGGCTGCTTGCATCGCCAGGCCCATTGATAGAACCGCGCGAGCCCGTGCGCTGAGCGCCCAGAGCAGGAGCGGCACGCCTAACGCGGCAATCACAAGCAACGTCGTCGCGATGCCGGTGCGTTGGGCCAGCGCCAGCGCAGCAGCGGCGGCAGCCGATGCGAGCGCGACGAACACGAGATACGGCGTGAACAGACGCAGCAACTTGTGACACACGAACTGCAACCAGATGGGGTTGCGAATCGGAAGCAGAACCGCAGGAAGCCAGACGCATACCTGCAGCACTCCGGTCAACGTGCGCACCTTGCGCGCATACTCCTGCGGCGCAGCGAAGCGCCGCTCGTCTACTGCCACGGCGTCTGAGCAAAACCCGATGCGGTGCCCGCGCAGAACCAAGTCCATCGGAATGTACAGATCGTCGCACAGAACGCCCGAACGGAGCGGACGCCACAGAGAACGGCGCATCGCGTAAATCGCTCCCGTCACACCGACGGTCGAGTGCACGTGCGCCTCTACGCCGCGCAGCCAGCGCTCGAAACGCCAATATAGCTCGGCGATCGATCGCGCTCGTGAATGGGAGCCGATCCGGAGCGCTCCAGATACCGCCCCCAGCCTGCTATCCCCGAGAGCTGCAACCAATTTGGGAATAGCACTCGGCGCAAAGCGTTGGGCCGTGTCGGCGAACACTATGACGTCGCCAGAGGCAACGCGTAGGCCAGCGTTCAAGGCACACCCTTTCCCCCCCGGCGCGTCCCCCATGACGACGGTCAGTCGATTCGCCGCATCCGGTACCTCGATCCGGTCGGAGTACTCATGGGATACGTCTCGGGCGACGATCACTTCGAGGAGCTCGGGCGGGTAATCCGCACTGAACGCGTCCCGCACCCGTCGCTGAATGGCTTCCGCTTCGTCGCGTGACGCGATGACGACAGAAACGCGCGGACTGCCAGCCGAAATCGAGCTTGGAGGGCGTCGAATGAACCGACCAATAGCCCAGACGAGAGCTGGATAGGCGAACCAGACCAGCAGCACGGCCACGAAGCTAACGGCGGCTATATTCGTCAGTTGCGAGAGCACCTCTGAAGTTCGTCTGTAAGGAGCCCGAGGGGTCGACTTTCGGTTCGTCGTGCGAGCGCAAGTCCGGGACCGAAATCTGCTACGTTGCCGGCCCTGAGAACCACTGAATCGGCGCGACTGGAAAGTCGGGTGAGGCAGAAGTGCCACAGTGGCGGTCTGCAACCACAAGAAACGCGGAGTGCTATGGCAACAAGTGGTTATCGCGCTCTAGTCACCGGCGGCGCCGGGTTTATCGGATCTCATGTCGCCCAGCGGCTGATCGCGAGCGGCCACCCAGTTCGGGTCGTCGACAACCTATCGACAGGCTTGCGCGAGAACGTGGAGGCGATCGGTGCCGGCGTGGAGTTCGTGGAAGGCGATCTGCGTGACCGGTCAGTCTGCGACGCTGTGGTGCGGGACGTTGACGTGGTCTTTCACGTTGCGGCGCTGCCGAGCGTGCCGCGGTCGCTGCGCGATCCTTTGGCCTCGCACGAGTGCAACGTTACGGCGACGCTGAATGTCGTTGAAGCTGCTCGTCAGGCAGGGGTCAAGCGCGTTGTGTACTCCAGCTCGAGCAGTGTCTATGGCGACACGAAAGATCTGCCGAAAAAGGAGCCCGTCGAGCTGCTTCCTAAGTCGCCGTACGCCGCGGCGAAGTTGGCTGGTGAGCACTACGTGCTAGCCTACGCGCGCGCCGGCCTGGTCGAAGGTGTGGCCCTGCGCTACTTCAACGTTTTTGGACCGCGACAGGACCCTAACGGGCCGTATGCTGCAGTGATTCCCCTCGTTATGCGAGCGGCGCTGACCGGCGCCACCGTTCCGCTTTTCGGCGACGGATTGCAGACGCGGGACTTTACGTATATCGATAACGTCGTTCACGCGAACGTGCTCGCGGCTGAAGGTCCTGCCGGTCGGGTCAGCGGCAGCGTCGTGAATTGCGGTGCTGGTCAGCGGATTTCGCTTGTCGACGTGATCAAGCTCATCGAGGAAATGACGGGACGGCGCGTTGCTGTAGAGCGACGGCCGCCGCGTGAAGGAGACGTGCGTGATTCGCAGGCCGGTCTGCAGCGCGCGCAGGATGTCCTCGGCTATACGCCACAAGTCTCGCTAGCCGAAGGGCTGCGCAAGACATGGTCGTGGATCCAGACAACAGCCAGTGCGCCGGATGCTGCCCCCGCCCTGTTCGATGCTGGTTAGGCACCCGGCGTCGGCTGCGCAGCGACTGACTCGTTAGGCCCAGCACACAGCGTGTCGTTTCTTATTGCGCTCGTCGAGCGGCTATTTCCCGGTCCGATGGGCCAGCGTGTCGTCGCGCTGCTGCGGCATGAAGGGACCGCGGGGACGGCGGCGAAGGGTTCCATCG